>NZ_DATCRF010000110.1:0-13827 GCF_036569125.1 Chitinophaga sp.
ACCATTTACCGTACCCTGCAGGCTTTTATTGATAAAGGCATTATTCATAAGATCCCTACTACGGATACCAGTGTACAGTATGCCCTGTGCCGGTCAGAATGTTCCGCGCAGGATCATCACGATCATCACGTACATTTCAAATGCGAAGAATGTGGTAATACGCTTTGCCTGGATCACACAGACATTCCTGCTATTCAGTACCCAAAGGGTATGCAGCGCATAATATAGAAGTAGTGGTAAGCGGGGTGTGTAAGCACTGTAAATAAATGTGCAAATATGCAGATGTGCAGATGTGCAAATGAATAATACCTCATTAACGCAGTACCTTCATTTGCACATCTGCATATTTGCACATTAACTAATTGTAATTGCATCCAGCTCTTTCTGCACAAAATCCGCCAGCTCTTTCACATAGGCGGGTGAAAAATCAAAACGGATACCAGCCGCTTTATACAGCTCCGGTAAGGTGCGGGTGCCACCCAGGCTTAACGCTTTAACGTAATTGTCCAGGGCCTGCTGCTTGTTCTCCTTATACTGTTTCCACATAGCAATAGCCCCTAGCTGCGCAATACCGTATTCAATATAATAGAAAGGTACTTCAAACAGGTGCAGCTGCCGCTGCCAGGTAATAGCGCGATAGTTTTCCAGACCGCTCCAATCCACCATGCTGGTAGCAAACTCATTCAGGATATTTACCCAGGCAGCAGTACGCTCTGCTACGGTATGCTGCGGATGTTCGTATACCCAGTGCTGGAATTTATCAATGGTTGCTATCCATGGGAAAATGATGATGGCGCGTTCCAGCTGCTGCACTTTAGCACGGCGCAGCTCTTCTTTATCAGTAAAGAAAATATCCCAGTGGTCCATAGTGAACAGCTCCATGCTCATGCTGGCCACTTCGGCAATTTCCATCGGGTATTCCTTAAATGCGCTTAACGGTAAATGATGGCTCAGGAAAGAATGTACTGCATGGCCGCCTTCGTGCACCATGGTGGTAAGGTCTTTCATTTGCCCGGCGGCATTCATGAAAATAAAAGGTACGCCGGTTTCTGCCAGCGGGCAGTTATAACCACCGGGAGCCTTGCCTTTGCGGCTCTCCAGGTCAAGCCGGCCCATTTGCTGCATTACGCGCAGGCAGTTGCCAAAGAAAGGCCCCAGCTCATCAAAACAGGCAATCGCTTTATTAATCAGCTCTGTACCTGTCTGGAACGGTTCCAGCGGTTTAGTGCCGGCAGCTTCTGCATCCGCATCCCAGGGTTTTAAAACCTCCAGGTTCAGCTTTTTGGCCTGCCGTTTCTGAATGCTTTCTACTATCGGTAAAATATGCTCTTTTATCGCTGTATGGAACTGGAAGCAGTCCTCTTTGGTATAGTCAAAGCGGCCCAGGTCCTCAAACTTATAATCACGATAATTGGCAAAGCCGGCATTTTTAGCTACCTGGTCGCGCTTTTCCACCAGGGAGCTGTACAGCTTGTCCATGGTTTCCTTATCCTGTAAGCGGCGCTCATTGGTTTTGCGGAACACCTCTTCCCGCAGGGCGCGGTCGCTGTTCTCTAAAAATTTGGCAGCCTGCTGTAAGGTATATTCCTGGCCATTTACTTCAATGGTCATTTTACCGGATATTACGCCGTATTGCTGGGCCATTACGCTCAGCTCTGCCAGCAGGGGCACGTTCTGTTCGCGGAACAGCTTTACCTGCTTGCGCACGCTGCGCAGGTAGGTTTCATAATTATCGCCCAGCTGTTTGGAAAGATCGGTATCCAGCAGCTTACGGTTCAGCGCATCTGCATAAGGCTGCAGCTTGGGCTGTATTTCCATGCAGAAGTAGGTAAAAGCTTCTTCCAGCTGTTTATCTGTTGTATCGCAGGTCATGCGGATCTGCCGCCAGCAGGCATCTTCACTCACCACGGCTTCCAGCTCGCTCACATCCTTTAACCATTGCTCCAGTTCAGGCAGGGTATTTAAAGGGCGTTGTTTCAGCTCCTCAAAGTAAGGCTGCAGCGCCTCCCAGGTGGTAACGGTAAAGTTATCGGGTAAAAACCGGCGGGGCAGTTTTTCAATATTTGCATTTAAAGTTTCCATCCTACTAAGATAAGTGGGAATTGGCAATTATGAATTGAGGAGAGAAGGGAATTACGAATTATTCAATTACGATCCCGCCAAAGCGGGACATGAGCACCATCGAAAAATAAAATATGAATGCGAATAATTGGGGAGAGCGTAAAGGAAGATTAGCAGGAAATTACAGACAGGAGCGGGTAAATGATGAATTGTTAAATTATGAACGCGGGTGTTCATAGCCTGTCCGCAAAAGCGGGAAATGCCATTAAAGTAATTGGTGAGATCGTGGAAAGGGAGGCAGGTTTGAAGTACAGGCGGATGGGGTGTTTATAATTACGAATTATTCAATTACGACTCCGCGAAGCGGCGCATGAATGCCATTGAACATAATTATGATATGAATAATTACGAATGGGTTGTATTGCAAGGTATGAATGTATGTAATGGAATAATGTATGTTCACTACATGCAGCCTTCCTTTCAGCACCGCTGCATTTCAATTATGCATATTCATAATTAATTTTCAACGGCATTCCCCGCTTGGCGGGACAGGCTATGTCCAGCGTTATGCGGGTCGTTATTCGTAATTGAATAATTCGTATTCAATCCTATTCTTCAGTCTTTTTCTTTCTTGTAGCTTTCTTGGGCGCAGCTTCTTCGTCGCCGGCTGCTTCTTCCTTCTTAGGTTTGGCAGCAGCTTTTTTAGCCGGCTTTTCAGCAGGGGCTTCAGCGCTGGCATCTTCCTTGGCGGCAGCTTTCGGCGCTTTCGCTTTTTTGGCTGGTTTTTCCTCTGCTACCACTTCCGGTGCAGGAGCGGGTTCACCTACCAGTGCTTCTTCCTCACCTTCTTCTGCCGGGTTCAGGATCTCGTCAAATTTCAGGAGGTCATTCGTCTTCAGGATGGCATACCATTTTACCATCTTCTTCATATCGCTTACGTATACCTTATCTTCATCAAAAGAAGGATATACTTTCCGGAAATAGGTCTTAATCGCAGTATTATCGGCATTAGCGGCTACTACTTTGTGGTCCGCTTCCTGTTCCTGCATGGCTTTAAATACCTCTGCCAGGTTTACATTATCACCAGTGGTAAATACTTCAATACTTTCCAGCGGGGTAAAGTTGTGTACGCGGGATGAAACAAAGCGGGTGCTTTTGTCTTCCAGTGAACGAACGATCGCGCCGTCCTGTTTACTGGCTAATAATTGAAACAATCCGCCGAGACCGGTTACTGCAACAATTTCTCTGTACTGCATGTTCAAATTTTTAGGAGCGCAAATATAAATAATTAATTTAAGATGGTTACCCGGTGATTTACAGTTTTTTAGTTTAACCGCCGGGCCACTACCACAGGGAGTTTCCAGCGTTTCACGCGTCCCTGCAGGTCAAAAACCTCTGTAAACGCAATATAAATGCCAACCGGTAACTGCTGCCTGTTCTCTCCCAGCCCGTCCCAGATAATATTGTTCCGGTTACCCAACACCCCGTTTTGCAACAGCTGCCGTACCGGCCGGCCCTGCGCATCAAATATAGTAATGTTGCCTATATAACCAACCTCCGGCAGCTGGCAGGTGATCACTGCCAGGTCATCCATCCCATCATTATCCGGTGAAAATACCTGCGGCTGCAGGCTTACCTCGCCCGCTGCCTGCTTTAGGTTAAGCTGCTGGGAGTTCAGGTAACCCGGCGTAGCATCGCCGGCTGTAGTAGCGGCGGGGTGCCAGTTGCTTATATCGCTGGCCGGCTGCGCCGCGCTCAGGCGCTCCAATGACACGCCTTTGGTATTACTGGCCAGGGATAGCTGCATATCCGGCGTGTAGGAGAAAACATCTACCAACCCATTGAATGTATTATATAATCCAATGGTGCCGCCTTCATTGGGGAAAGCCGGCAGGCTGCTGACCACTAACAAATTTTCCCAGGCCTTGCAGGTATAGTTCCGGCACAGCGCATCGGCATTGCGGGTAAGGGCCAAATATTGCCCGGGCAAGAGCAGGCGCGGTACAGCGCTTACCGCTACAGGCGCGCCGGGCTGCCCGTCCCGGTCTATCATGGCAATGGATAGCTGCTGCACGTCAATAGCGCGGCTGCTGCGGTTATAGAGCTCCACAAACTCCGGGGCGCCGGGTTTAGGATCAAAAAGCAGCTCGTTGATCACAATGGTACCGCTATCCGCTACCGTGGGCAGGGCCAGTACAGCACTGTCACGGCCCAAGGGCTGCCCGGCGCAACCGGTTATATCCTTTACCCTAAGGGTATAAATACCTTCCGGCTGCAGAGGTGCGGCAAGCTGCAGCTGCACGGTGTTAAATAGGGGCGGCGCCACATGAGCTGCTGCCACTGCTTGCGTTAGCTGGTAATGAGCCGGGGTAGCGGCCAGCGTACTATCCAATGTTTTGCTGAAATACAGCGCCAGGTGCAGGCTATCGGTTACATCAGCACGTAACAGATCAGGGGAAACAGTATCGGCTACTGGCGCCGCTACGGAATTAGGATGCCCCGGTGTGCTGCCGGTGGCAGCAACAGCTGCTTTCCAGTTAATGCTGCCGTTGCAGGGCGCAGCAGGCGAGATCATTTCCAGGCTCCAGCCGCCATTTTCCTTTTTTGCATCGGCATACCAGCTTTTATCATAGGCCACGGCATGCATTACGCTGCCAGCAGCATTATACAGGATCAGCGTATCATCCTCATTACCCAGGGACGGAAAATCACTTAGCGTTAAACTATTACTTCCCGGCAGGGCTTTTTTAGATAATAACAATAAGCTATCCGGCTGCAGCTCATAAAAAGGCAGCTGCACCTGCCCGCTGTTGGAAGCAAAACGCCAGCCGTTTAATTGCACCGGGTAAGGTGCTGTGTTCCGGATCTCCACAAATTCCGGCAATTCTGAACCGGTTGGAGGCTCCGGATCGGGAAATATTTCATGAATTATTACCTCATAGCGGGAGGGCTGGTAATACAAACATGGGATAGAAGCCGTCTGCATTAGGTTTCCGGCCAGGTCAGCAATGCCTGTTACCTGTAATAACACGGTATCCCCGTTGGGAAATGGCGTATTAAAAAACAGGTGCATGCCTGCGGCTGTTTGTTGTACAGCGGCAGGGTTACCCATACTCCCTGCCTGGTAATGGTTTGTAGCTAATGCAGTAATACTGTCTAGCGGTTCTGAGAACCGCATCAGCAGCTCCCGGTCATTGAGCATAGTTACTGAATTAACTGCCGGGGGCAGGGTATCTTTTACTAAGCGCATTACCTGCACCTCATCAAAGAAATGTTTCTGGAAAAAGCTGGCGGTGGATTGCCGCACCAGGATGCCGAAACAGGGGCTGGCATTTAACGGAGCCGGGGCAGCGGCGCCTTCCAGTACATAATACTGTCCGGTGCCGGTGGTATCTGTCCATAAATGCCAGGCGCCTGTATCATCACAGGTCACTTTTAGCTTGAGGATAGTGGAGGAATGATTGGTAATGCCATTCCGGCCATTTATGACCATTTCCGGCTCATTTCCGGCAGTTTTACGGTACAGGCATACTTTGTCATCTTTGTCGCCTATGCGTACAAAATAGCCCGTTAAAGCGGTACTGAGCAGGTTACTGCTATCTGCCTGCAGGTACACCTCCACATAATTGTTGGAAGAGGTGTTGAAATCCAGCTGCATCCACCATTCCCAGCTGGCGGGCAGTCCGATGCCGGCCGGGGCCCATAAGCCAAACCGGCTGTTGGGTTGCAGATCATTGCTTTGCAGCCGGCTGTTTTTTACCTGCCAGGCAGTATCTATTCCCTTCCAGGGAACAGATGGTAAAGCATCAAAATGTTCAATGATCTGACTATGAGAGAGAGAGGAGAGCAACAGCAGCGCCACACAAAATTTGAGTGTGCGCATAATAAAATAATTGGTTGGTTAAACTGCGAATATAGAGAATAAGATAGTATTTTTGCACCTCCAAAAATCGTTCATTTTCTGATCATATTGAGGTCCATACAGTTATATTATCCGGCTTCGTTTATATGATCGCAAAACCAAATTATTCCCACAATGAAAGTTGCCGTAGTGGGCGCTACCGGACTGGTAGGCTCTAAAATGTTACAAGTGTTAGCGGAAAGGAATTTCCCGGTTACAGAACTGATCCCTGTAGCTTCTGAAAAGTCTGTTGGTAAGGAAGTAACATTCAAGGGTAAGCAGTACAAGGTAGTAACTGCCGATACGGCCATTTCCATGAAGCCCAATGTAGCGCTATTCTCCGCTGGTGGCAGCACCTCCCTGGAGTGGGCGCCTAAATTTGCGGCTGCCGGTATTACGGTGATCGACAATTCCAGCGCCTGGAGAATGGATCCCAGCAAAAAGCTGGTGGTGCCGGAAATAAACGGTAAGACCTTAACAACTGAAGATAAGATCATCGCAAATCCCAATTGCTCTACCATACAAATGGTGTTGGTGCTGAGCCCTTTGCATGAGCTATATAAAATTAACCGGGTGGTAGTTTCTACCTATCAATCCGTAACCGGTACCGGCGTAAAAGCGGTGAACCAGTTAATGAATGAAAGAAAAGGAATAAGTGGTGAAATGGCTTATGCATATCCCATTGATCTCAATGTAATTCCGCAGATAGATGTGTTCCTGGATAACGGGTATACCAAGGAAGAAATGAAGATGGTGAATGAAACCAAGAAGATCATGGGCGATGATCGTATACGCGTTACCGCTACTACGGTTCGTATACCCGTGATCGGTGGACACAGCGAATCAGTGAATATTGAATTTGAGAAAGACTTCGAACTCAATGAAGTACGTAAAACTTTAGCAGCAACACCGGGTGTTATTGTAGTAGATGAACCCTCTGCACAACAGTACCCGATGCCTAAAGATGCGCATGACAAAGACGAAGTTTTTGTGGGCCGTATACGCCGTGATGAAACACAGGCTAATACGCTGAATATGTGGATAGTAGCGGATAACCTGCGAAAAGGCGCTGCAACAAATGCAGTGCAGATAGCAGAGTACCTGCACGCGCAAAAAATGATTTAAACTGGCAATTATACATCTCAACTGCTCATATATGTATCTTTCATTAATGCATATACGATTTTTGAGTATAAGTGATTGAAAGCCGCCGGATTATAACGAAGCTTTTTGATTAAATTTTAGTAAAAGTAAAACGGTACAAGCGTAAAAATTACACGGAAGTAGTATTGATTACTGCTGTATAAAATTGGATTTTGGTATCATAATCCTATGCCGACTTGCTTCTTATGAAAAATTATCAACTTATGCCAATACAAGAGAGAGTGCTACGCAGCAATCGTATATTTTGTCTAATCTGTAAACACCCTTAATCCTATGAAGACCAACACCAATCGCGAGCTTTTATTGATGCACAAATTCACAGAAGAGTGGAGCAGCAACTTCTCTTCCCAGGTATCCCGTATTATGAACATCGTTGATCAGCAGGATACGCTGGATGGCATCATTCCAATTATTGAAGTGGCTAATGTGTACAACCAGAAATTTGCACACACACGCACTGACAAGGAAAACTTATTAAAGAACCGTAAAGCCCGCCCGTTTGAGTTTTTGATACACAAAAATTAATTTAAGGGAGTTACAGAAGAAATTGATAAGGAGAAAAGGACCGTTGAGCCTTTTCTCCTTTTTCCTCTCTATGCGCCGCGTTTCTGCAAGATGGCGCACAGATCCGGGCATTATTCATGCACGGCCCGGTCCAGAAATTTTACAAAAGGCTGCATTACTGCAAATACTTTTAGTATTTCACGCACCAGTGCTGGTTGCGTGCAGGCATCGTCTGACATGCTATGCCATACGGTAAAGCTTTTCAGCTTAAGATAGGCAATGGCAGGGTTATCCGGCTGGTAGCCCTGTGGCGCTGTTTTAAGGGCCTCCCCGTCTATTTTACCGAAGTATTTAATAAATTCCTTATTGCCGATGATCTGCTGAAATTCAGGGAAGTTATAATCTATTTCCTGCCGTACCTTTTTCAGCACCGGAGCTTCCGGCATCCAAATGCCGCCGCCGGCAAAACTATTGCCGCCCGGCTCCAGGTGAAAATAATAACCCGGCCGGGGCGATTTGCGGCCGCCTGGTGAGAAGGCGGCGCCCATATTTGTTTTGTACGGCGTTTTATCTTTGGAGAACCTAACGTCTTTGTATATACGAAAAGTACAATCCTTTACCTGCAAGCCGCTTACCTCCGCATCCTGGCGGCTAAGGCCGTCGATCAGCTGCTGTACCAGGGTATCGTAATCTGATTTTGCCCCCTGGTATTCCGGTTTGTGCTCATCAAACCATTCCTTGTTATTATTCTTAGCGAGGTTCTTTAAAAACTTCAACGTGGTGGCTTGCAACATGCTCGGTGAATTTGGCGTACAATATATAAAAAAAGGTCCGATGGACCTTTTTTCAATTACGAATTATTCAATTACGAATTACGAATTTGAATGCAGCGGAGAATACTGCGGATATATAATTACGAATTATCAATTACGAATTTAAATGCAGCGGAGAATACCGCGGATATATAATTACGAATTATCAATTACGAATTACGAATTTAAATGCAGCGGATGAACCGCAGTTATAATTACAAATTAACTATTACAAATGTTGAGTTTTACTACCAATAAATTTACAAGGGTATTAAATACTTTATATAGCAGATCTTTGGTGTTATACTTAATTCATAATTAAAAAATAACATTTCACACAACAGCTTCATTACGCTCCACCCAATTCGTAATTCGTAATTGAATAATTCCTAATTAAAAGTGGTATGTTGCTGCCACCAGTACATTAGCCGTGCTGCCGGTAGGGTCGCCGGAATGTTTGGTGAAAATATCGCGGGAAGCGTTATCCAGCCGGAATTCCGGCATAATGGTAAGGTTGCCTACCTTATAGTTGAACGTAAGTGTACCTGCCATTACATGTCCTCCATCCAGTGCGCTGGCGAAAGTTTTCAGGCGATCTTTATCTTCAAAATATTCACCCCGCAATGTTAAACCAAAAGTTTCTGTAAAGTCAAGATTTACGTACAGTGCAGAGCCCCACCATTTCACGCTCTGTGATCCTATCTCCCCGTTCTTCAGCAGGGTGTTCTTGTAAGTGCTGAAGGTACCGTTATAACCCAGGCCCAGTACCGTGTTCACCTGGTAGGTAGCTACAAGGTCCAGCTGGTGGTTTTGTACGCCGGCAGTGTCTTTGCCTTCCAGGTAGTTCAGGTATAATTTTGCTGGTGTATTAACGGGCGTAAAGCCAACCTGCGCGCCTATGTATTTATGATCGCTGAAATCTACGGACTTCAGATCTGTTGGGTTAAATACCCCGATCATGGCGCTTAAGTAAGGTGTAATAGCAAAATCTGCTTTTACGCCGGTGTTAAAGAAAGGCCCGTTGCTGAACATATAGCTCATGCTGTAGTTGCGGTTCAGGTAAGCATCTACCAGCTCATAACCTACATGTGTGGCAAAGCTTCCGAGGCTTACTTTTATTTTATCTGTAACCTGGTAGCCCACATATAATTGTTTAATGGCCATGGCCATCCCGTTCTTACTATTCAGCGTATCGTTATAGGAAAATTCTGCAGCGCGGCGTCCAAAGCCAAGATCGGCTACTATGCTGCCTTTCTTAAACCCATGTTCCACCTTCAGGGAGATCATTCCCAGCTCAAAAGAATTCTGCGAGTTGGTGAAGCTGGTTTTGTTATCCGTTACATTCCGGTTGAAGTTATACTTATAGTACACATCCGCAGAGCCGGAGAGCTTAAAGGATTCCTGCGGTTTTGTGGTGTCTGCCGTTTGGGCAAACGCAGCGAAAAAAGTGCAGGCAGCAATGGTGGTCATGATAGTTCTTTTCATCCTTTAGTTTTTGCGTTTTCAAAGGCACACAAAGCCCCGTACCTGTTTTTTGCAGGCAATAGGAATTTAATAGGCATGACTGAGCTGTTTCAATCATACCGGCTTCATGGCAAATGAAACTGGTTGATAAAATTTAGTGGAAGAGAATTAATAAATGAATGTTGAAATGAATGCGTCTAGCGTGCTACCTTTCTTCTGGCGTTGTGTTGCTTGCTTTGCTTGCTGCTTGCTTTGGGTGTAGGAGGGAGAATTAATAATGAATAATTAATAATTAACTGATGCTTCACCGTGATGTGCTGATTAATTATTAATTATTCATTATTAATTAATAGTAGTGTTATATTCTGATTAGTGTAAAATGTCTTCTTCTCTGAGTGTACCAACACCGTTCACGCTCATCAGCGCAGGGTGATAGTGCTCGTTGTGCTGAGAGGCATCCAGGCCCAGTGTTTCTTCTTCGTCGCTTACACGCAGCGGGTGGATGAAGTTGATCAGCTTAAAGATGCCGTAAGATACGGTGAAGCTGTAAGCTACCACCAGCAGTAAACCTAATACCTGGTTCTTGAACAGGTCAAAGTTACCATAGAACCAGCCGTCGTTACCTGCGCCGTTAATGGCTTTGGTAGCAAAGATACCCGTGAGCAGCATACCCGTCATACCACCAATACCATGGCAGGGGAATACATCCAGTGTATCGTCAATGCTGGTTTTGGATTTATAGTGTACCATCAGGTTAGAAACGATGGCTGCAATGAAACCAATGAACACGCTTTGCGGTACGGCTACATAACCGGCGGCAGGTGTAATGGCTACCAGGCCAACTACAGCGCCTATGCAGAAACCTAAAGCTGAGGGCTTGCGTCCGCGGATCACGTCAAAGAACAACCATGATAAACCGGCGGCAGCAGCGGCGGTGTTGGTAGAAGCGAAGGCAGATACTGCCAGGCCGTTAGCGGCTACTGCAGAACCGGCGTTAAAACCAAACCAGCCGAACCACAGCAAACCGGTACCCATTAATACAAAGGGAATATTGGCGGGCTGCAGCTCTTTCTTTTCTATATGATCTTTTCTGCGTTTCAGTACAATGGCGCCTGCAAGGGCAGCACAACCGGCAGAAATATGTACCACGGTACCACCGGCAAAATCCAGCACACCCAGCTTAAACAGGATGCCATCCGGATGCCAGGTCCAGTGTGCGATAGGTGCATATACCAGCAGGCTGAATAACACCATAAATAATACGTAAGAAGTAAAACGGATCCTTTCCGCAGTAGCGCCTACTACCAGCGCAGGAGTGATGATAGCGAACTTCATCTGGAACAGCGCAAACAGCAGCAGCGGAATGGTGGGTGCACCAGCCCAGGGCTCACCGGAACCTACTCCTTTAAAAAAGAAAAAGGTGGAAGGATCTCCGATCAAGCCATGCCAGGATTTACCAAATGACAGGCTGAATCCTACTATTACCCATAATACGCTTATCAAGCCGGTGGCTATGAAGCTCTGCATCATGGTGTTGATCACGTTCTTGCGGTTCACCATGCCTCCGTAAAAGAAAGATAAACCCGGTGTCATTAAAAACACGAGTGAGGTAGCCACTAAGATCCAGGCGATATCACCAAAGTTATACTTGCTGGCGTCAGCATAAGTAGCCACTGTAGGCATAAATATGCCAATCACTGCTATTGCAGCAAGGACGATAAAGGGAATGTAATCCTGAAAGGCAGTTTTCTTCATAGCGTTCGTTTTTAGGTATTTTTCTTCAATAAAAGTATTTATTTATTCCAAACACTCAAACAAAAGCGAGAAAAATAGAAATGATTGAATAAAAAACGGCATTATTGATCCTAAATCAACCATATTATAATTTATTATAATAATATAGTGGATTCACCAATTACTTACGTAGTGCACGTAAGTAATCAAAATGGGTTAAGCAACTGATAAACAATAAATTAAGTAACAACCAATGTAGGATTTAACAATTTTCTAACCTTGTAGGTCAGGTTGCTACTGTAAAGTGGGACGAAATGCTATAATAATATATCTTTCAATGGAATATGTATAACACAAAATTTGTTACATGCTAATCAAAACAGCTACATCAAAAACACATGTCATTATTTGTAATATTAAAAAGGGCCGGTAACCGGCCCTTTTTAATTCGTTTATTTCATTTCTTCCAGCTCCCGCTGTAAGGCAAACATCTGGTCGCGGAGACGGGCCGCTTCCATAAAGTCCAGGTCCTTGGCGGCTTTCTCCATCTCCTTCTTTACCCGGGTAATGGCTTTTTCCAGCTGCGGAATGGTTTTAGCATTAGCAGCCTCGCCTTTTGCGTACGTAATGGCGTCTTCTGCCACTAACGACATCTCCTGGTGTACGGCGTAGGGTGAGCTTTCATCATAATTCTTGATCTCCAGCACAGAAGTTTGCCCCATGATCTGCTCTATAGACTTACGTACCGTTTTGGGCGTAATGCCATGCTTTATATTATAGGCCACCTGTTTTTCCCGGCGGCGGTTAGTTTCATCTATTGTGCGCTGCATGCTGTCGGTGATCTTATCTGCATAAAAGATCACCAGGCCATCCACGTTACGGGCGGCGCGGCCGGCTGTTTGGGTCAGGGAGCGCTCATCACGTAAGAAACCCTCCTTATCGGCGTCCAGGATGGCTACCAGGGATACTTCCGGCAGGTCCAGGCCCTCACGCAGCAGGTTTACGCCTACCAGCACATCTATTTTACCCAAGCGCAGGTCGCGGAGAATTTCTACGCGCTCCAAGGTATCTACTTCGGAGTGTATGTACCGGGACTTAATATTAATACGCCCCAGGTATTTATCCATTTCCTCGGCCATGCGTTTGGTGAGGGTGGTTACCAGCACGCGGTCACCTTTTGTTACCCGGCGGTCAATTTCATCCAGCAGGTCATCTACCTGGTTCACGCTGGGCCTTATTTCTATGGGCGGGTCCAGCAGGCCGGTGGGGCGCACTACCTGCTCTACTACTACGCCTTCTGTTTGCTGCAGCTCATACTCGCCCGGGGTAGCGCTTACAAACACCACCTGGTGTACCAGGTTCTCGAACTCATAAAAGTTCAGCGGGCGGTTATCCATGGCTGAAGGCAGGCGGAAACCAAAGTCTACCAGCGTGAGCTTGCGGGAACGGTCGCCACCATACATACCGCTGATCTGGGGAATGGTCTGGTGGCTCTCATCCACCACCAGCAGAAAATCGTCCGGGAAATAATCCAGCAGGCAGAAGGGGCGGGTACCCGGCATACGCCGGTCCAGGAAGCGGGAATAGTTTTCTATGCCGCTGCAGTAACCCAGCTCCCGGATCATTTCCAGATCGTAGTTCACCCGCTCAGAAAGGCGCTGGGCCTCCAGGTGCTTGCCCTGGGAGCGGAAATATTCCACCTGTGCCAGCAGCTCGTCCTGGATCTCGAAAATGATCTGCTGCATCATATCCTTGGGCGCCAGGTACAGGTTGGCCGGGAAAATGGCCGCATTGTCCATAAGCATAATACGCTTACCGTTGGCGGTATCAATACTTTCTATCTGCTCGATCTCATCTCCAAAAAAGGTGATCCGGTAGCCATAATCCACATAAGGCAGGTTCACATCCACGGTATCGCCCTGCACGCGGAAAGAGCCACGGGTAAAATCGCCGGTGGTACGGGTATACAGGGAATTTACCAGGTTATGCAGCAGGGCATTGCGGCTAATGGTTTGGCCCTGGTTAATACGCAGGATCCCGTTTTCCAGCTCAGTAGGGTTACCCATACCATATATACAGGATACGCTGGCTACCACTATTATATCCCGCCTGCCGGACAGCAGGTTGGAGGTAGCCCTCAACCTGAGCTTATCCAGCTCTTCATTAATAGACAGGTCCTTTTCTATA
>NZ_DATCRF010000111.1:0-3709 GCF_036569125.1 Chitinophaga sp.
CAGCCAGGTAGTTAATAAAAACCCGGCTATCAGGAAAATGATGGATAGTGCCAGCTCCCAGTAAGCTACCGTGCCCGGTACGCCATAAGGCAGGCGCGCCATCATTACCATAGGGGATGTAAAAGGTATAATGCTGCCCCAAACTGCCAGCGCGCTGTTAGGATTTTGCACAGCCGATATCATGACCATAATACCAATAATGATCGGTAAGGTGATGGGAAAGGTAAGGGATTGTACATCATTCGGATCTTCATTTACCAGGCTGCCTACTGCCGCAAACAAGGCAGAGTAGAACAGGTATCCACCCAGGAAATAAAAGATAAAGCAGCTAATGAGCAGGCTCCAGTTAATGCTGCCTACTATAAAGTTTATTTTCTCCATTGCATCGGCCATTGCAGCATTATTGGCATTCTGCGCCATGGCGCCGCCCTGGTTAATGGTATGCACGGTATCGGCAGAAAGGAATAAGGGTAACAACATTTGTATCGTCATCAGCAATACACCCCAGATCAGGAACTGTAATAAACCTACCCCTGCAATGCCTACGATCTTACCCATCATCAGCTGAAAGGGCTTTACGCTGGAGATCATTACTTCGGCAATGCGGCTTACCTTCTCCTCCATTACCCCGCGCATTACCGACATGCCAAATACCATCAGTATAATATAAATAATAAACCCGCTGCCATAACCTACGGCATAAGCCACAGCGGAGCTGCCCCTGGTTTCCTCATCGCCGCTGCGGAAATCTATTTTCACATCACTCTTCACCTCATCCAGCTTTTGCCGGTCAATGCCGGCTATCTCCATCCGCTTTTTTTCTATTACATCATTTACCTGCCGGTTCAGGTTGCCTTCCAGCATAATGCTGGCGCGGCCTTTACTGTAGTATTCAATGCCGCTGGGGCGGTTTATGTCTATATCGGGAATGTATAATACGCCTGCGTAACCGTATTCCTGGTACTTGTGCTTAAAGGTGTCTATCTTCACCAGCTCCAGCGGTTTAAAATAAATGCCTTTGGCATCCGGCAGCTTGCCAATGAACAATTTGCTTTCGTCTATTACGGCTATACGTTTACTATCCTCCCCTTTTACTGCTATAAGAATGGGGATGATGATCGTACCGGCAAAGAACAGCGGTATTAATAAGGTTAATATTAAAAAGCTTTTCTTGCGTACGCGGGTACGGAATTCCCTTTTTATGATGAGCCAGATCTTATGCATATTCTTCGGTTTTCTGAACCTGGGTAATAAATATTTCGTTGAGGGTAGGTAATATCTCTTCAAAGTGGGTTACCGGTATCTCCTGCCGGATGAAGTGCAGCAGAATATCGTTGGTGCTGCTGTCCTCATTCAGCTTCACGGTATAGGCGTGGTCATGCTGCTTAATGATCGTAAAATGGTGCGTGGCCATTTGCGCAAAGTTAGGCACAACGCCTACGCCAATGCGGAACAGGTGCTGCTTAAAGGTTTGCTTAACTTCCTGCACCTGCCCTTCCAGCAGCTTGCGGCCTTTATTTACCAGTAAAATGCGGTCGCAAATTTCCTCTACCTGCTCCATGCGGTGGGTGCTGAAGATGATGGTGGTGCCGGCCTGGCTCAGGTCAAAGATCTCCTGTTTAATGAGGTTTGCGTTCAGCGGGTCCAGGCCGGAGAAGGGCTCGTCCAGGATCAGCAGGGAAGGGTTATGCAGGATGGTGGAAATGAACTGTACTTTTTGCTGCATGCCTTTGCTCAGCTCCTCTACCTTTTTATTCCACCAGGTATTCATGTCAAACTTATTGAACCAGTACTTCACTTTTTCCAGGGCCTCTTTTTCAGACAGGCCTTTCAGCTGGGCCAGGTACAGGGCCTGCTCTCCTACCTTCATCTTTTTATACAGCCCCCTTTCTTCCGGCATATAGCCAATGGAGTGCACATCTTCATGGGGGTTAAAAGGCCGTCCGTTAAACAATATATTACCTTCATCGGGGTAAAAGATGCCGGTGATCATGCGCAGCAGCGTGGTTTTGCCGGCGCCGTTAGGTCCCAGTAAACCAAAAATGCTGCCCCTGGGTATGTCAAAGCTGATATCATCCACTGCTTTGTGTGTGGCATAGTATTTTTTAAGGTGTTGCACCTCCAGTAAGTTCATGCTATAACAGGTAAGGTTAGGAAATAACTTACAATTAAGACCCAATATAAAAGAAAAAATTATGCTTCCCGCAGTTCATCCAGCAGTTTGCCTACCTGGCGCTGGTATTTTCCATAAGCGTAGCTCACCCACCACTCTACCAGCACTATTACTATAACCACCATTATAATGAACGCTACCACAAAAGAAATGATGATCGTCATTTTTTTATGCGGTGTAACCGGCGTGGCAGTAAAATGATCCAGGTCCAGCACGATCATGACCAGGTACAGCATTATAAGGGGCACAATGGAATAGTTGAAAGATCTATACATTTCAATATTCAGCTTTATATCATAATACACCTCATATAAATTATCTTTTGAGCTGAGCGTATTGGCATGCAGCCGCTGGTAAAACCGGTAGAACTTTGTGAGATGGAACACCGTAAGCATGATCAGCGCCGTATACATGGCATAGAAAGGAATGGGCGGCACACCCCGTATGGACAGCAAGGGAAAAAATCCCATCAGGGAAATGATAACAACGAGCATAATAAACTCCCTGCGCATATTTTTCCTGAGCTTTGTTACCGGCATGTGTGCGCTTTTCAGGCGCTGCAGGGTTTCCGGCAGCACGGCATCTTTCCCTTCATCACTGTTCCAGGCAGACTGTAGCTCGTCAAAATTCATAACCTTGTTGTTTTATAAGTGCTTTCAATTTTGTTTTGGCCCTGTTGAGCTTTACCCGGGTGTTGCCTTCACTGATGCCCAGGTTGGCGGCTATTTCTTTATGCGAATAATTTTCCAGGTGGTAAAAGATCAATGCCTTTTCTATATTATCCAGCTTTTGCACGGCTTTGTAAAAGTGCGCCAGCTGCAGCTCTTTGAGGACCGATGGATTTTCTTCCACCGCCATATGTTCCGGTAGCTCAGGGACGCTGCTGATCTTTTTATTTTCCTTCCTGAAAAAAACTACGGCGGTATTCAAAGCCACCCGGTACATCCAGGTAGAGAATTTACTTTGGCTGTTAAATGAATCATAGGATCTCCAAAGCTGGTATATGATCTCCTGGAAAAGATCCTGCTGATCCTCCGGGGTATCCATATACATTTTGGAAATTTTATGGATAATGCCTTTATGCACTTCCATAAGATTAAGGAATGCTGTTTCCCTGTTATTCAACGTAGCCATACTTTAATTCATAATAGCCCCTTTGCTGTGGTATTTGCGCCAGGTATTATGATCCATTTATATAATGAGTAGCTGCAAGCGGGGAATTGTTACAAGTTATCCTGCATTAAATTTTATGATGGCATCGGCAACCCTTTCTCCATCCATCGCAGCAGATACAATGCCGCCGGCATAACCGGCGCCTTCGCCACAGGGATATAAACCTTTTATCTGCGGATGCATGAGCGTATCATTATCGCGGGGTATACGTACCGGCGAGGAAGTACGGGATTCAGTGGCTACCAGTATAGCATTTTCTGTATAATAACCTTTCATTTTACGGCCAAAGGCTTTGAAAGCCGCTGCCAGCCGCGTGTGCACGGCGGGGGGCAATACCTTGCGTAAGTTGGTGCTGTGTACGCC
>NZ_DATCRF010000112.1:0-2272 GCF_036569125.1 Chitinophaga sp.
CCTTATAATAGGCCTCTACAGATGCTTCCCAGCTATCATCTTTAAAGTTGCGGTAGTAACCCATGGTATATTGCCAGGAGATCTGCGGCCGTACTTTATAAGTGCTGGGCACCCACAGGTCTGTGGGCAGCGTGGTGCCGGCATTGGTTACCAGGTGTATGAACTGGTAGTTGCGGGTAACGGATGCCTTGATGGAATTTTCCTGGTTCCAGGCATACCGCAGGATCATCCGGGGTTCAAAACCGCCGTAAGAACGTACCTGCTGCAGGCTTTCATATACCGTGCTATCCAGCTTTACGCCGTTATTATTCTTGATATACCGGGTGTAGGGGCCTACCTGCATAAAGGCGCTGTAACGCAGGCCGGCGTTCAGTTTCAGCTTAGGCGATATTTCCCATTCATCCTGTACATACAGGGCGGCTTCGTGGGCGTATTTACGAAAAGCATTATCCGGGTTAAAGGCGGTGCTATCCTGCCGGCCGGAAATAGAGAACGGGGTAAAGCGGTGGTAAATGTAGTTGCCGCCGAATTTAATATGATGCTTATTGCTGGCAAAGTAGTCGAAATCCAGCTTGCCATTAACATCGCTGATGCCGGAGGCCAGGCGGATGTCGAAGTTGTTCTGTAAACCGGTGAAGCTGAACTTATAATCGTTATAAATAATGGAGGTATTTGAAAACAGCTTGCTGCTGAACACATGGTTCCAGCGTAAGGTGGCGGTGCTGTTGCCCCAGGGAATGGTAGCATCAAAGGTGCGGGTACCGCTGCGGAAGGTAAACACATCGCGCCCAAAGTAACCGCTCAGGTATACCCGGTCCTTATCGGAAAAAATGTAATTGGCTTTTACATTCAGGTCATAGAAATAATAACCGGAGCCGCTGAAATCACTGTTCTTTTTCACGAAAGGTTTGGCTACCCAGTCGATATAAGTACGGCGGCCGGAGACAATAAAGGACGACTTATTCTTTTTCAAAGGCCCCTGCAGCGACAGCCGCGATGCGATAAGGCCAATGCCCCCCTCGCCCTGCAGCTGCTGGTTATTACCATCCTTCATATTCACGTCTACTACCGACGACAGGCGCCCGCCATAATTGGCCGGCATACCGCCTTTGATCAGCGTGGTATTGCGGATAGCGTCTGCATTAAAAATGGAGAAGAAGCCAAACAGGTGGCCGGTGTTGTACACGGGCGCTTCATCCAGCAGGATCAGGTTCTGATCAGGCCCGCCGCCACGCACATATAAGCCGGCATTGCCCTCCCCTGCTGCCTGTACGCCGGGCATGAGCTGCAGCATTTTCAGCACATCCACCTCGCCCATAAATGAAGGCAGCTTTTTGGCGTCGGCAGTAGCCATTTCTACGCGGCCCATTTCTGTGCTGGATACATTGCGGTTCTTTCGTTTATCGGTAATTACCACTTCCTGCGCCTGGTAGGTACGGGGTGTCATGGCAAAATTGATCTGCTGGTCATCATGCAGCTGAATCACCTGCTCTTTTTCCTCATATCCCAGGAAAGTGCATACCAGCGTGTATTCCCCGGCGGGCAGGCTGATAGCGTAAAAGCCATAAGCATTGGCCTGGATGCCCTGCGGGCTTTCTTTAATATGCACTGTGGCGCCGGTGAGCGATTCCCCGTTGGTAGTATCGCGCACATAACCGCTGATGGTGAATTTTTGCTGGGCAACTGTTATGGTAAAATGGAAAAGACAAAGTACGGGCAGCACGATATGCCGCAGCAGGTGATGAAGATATGGACTAGACGAGCTCATAGCAACCCCAATTCAGTTTAGATACGGTTTGCGCTACTGGTTTTTCTACTGATTGATCCCTGCTAATAAAATGGGCTGATGATTATTGTTATTTGTGCATGACAATAAAAGACAGGTGGCTGTTCTAAAGCAGGTCTTCATAGGTATCGGATAAAGTTTCGTTCACAAAAGGCATTCTCTCCGGGCAAAGATATGGGAAAAAGTTGATAGTTGTTTGTTAATGGTCCATAGTCTATAGTCGATGGTCCATAGCATTTAACGCAATGGTAATGGTGCAGGGTCAGGCAGCCTGCCGGGTACGCTCAACCTCCCAAATGAACAACGCCATAGACTATGGACCGCCGACAATGGACTATCGACTACAATTATTACCTTTGTGTGCTTTATTTAACATTTATATAGAATTCTTTATATGCTTCTCGCCCTACAGGACGTAACTTTTGAATTTGGTGCACGTACAATTGTTGAAGATGCCTCCTGGCATATTGTACCCGGCGACCGGGT
>NZ_DATCRF010000113.1:0-2694 GCF_036569125.1 Chitinophaga sp.
GCAGACAGCATTTCCCTGGGCAAGCCCTGGCCGGAAAAAATAGGACCGGCAGGTATTGCCATAGATGATGCGAATAAAAGGCTGTATGTAGTAACCAAGGAAAATAACAGCCTGTATATTATTGACCTTAGCAACAACAAGGTGTTGAACAAGATGCCCCTGGAAGCAGAAGCTTATACCTGTGTGTTGTCACCGGATGCTAAGCAGCTCTACATTTCCCTGTGGGGGGCTGATAAGGTAGCCGTGTTTGATACAAAACAGCAGCGTATTACAACAAGCATTGTAACAGAAAGCCATCCGAATGAGCTCATACTTTCTTCCAATGGCCGCTACCTGTATGTAGCCAATGCCAATGATAATACCGTATCTGTCATAAATGTTGCTGCCGCTAAAGTGATCGAAACCCTGAATACTGCTTTATACCCGGGTGCGCCGGCAGGCTCCACCACCAATGGGCTGGCCCTTTCCGCCAACAACCGCACCCTGTACATTGCGAATGCCGACAATAACTGCCTGGCGGTATTTGATGTGGAAAAGCCGGGTAAAAGCCGTTCCAGGGGTTTTATACCGGTAGGCTGGTATCCTTCCTGTGTAAGGGTATTGGGTAAAAAAGTGCTGGTGGCCAATGGCAAAGGATTTACCTCCCTGGCTAACCCGGAAGGGCCTAACCCCATCCGCAGGCAGGATGCAGCCGGCCGCCATGAAGGCAATATACGGACCGATAAGCCGGTACAATACATTGCAGCGCTGTTCAAAGGCACCCTTTCCATATTCAATGAGCCTGATGAGGCAACACTCAGCCGCTGGTCAGGCCTGGTATATGAAAATACGCCTTACACCAAAGCCCGTGAGCAGCTGGCGCCGGGAGCGGCCGGTAACCCCATTCCGCAAAAGCAGGGCGATGTTTCGCCCATCAAATACGTGTTTTATGTGATCAAGGAAAACCGCACGTACGACCAGGTGCTGGGCGATATGCGGGAAGGCAACGGGGATAGCAGCCTGTGTATATTCCCGGAAAAGATCACGCCTAACCAGCATGCCCTGGCCAGCGAATTTGTGCTGCTGGATAATTTTTATGTAGATGCAGAAGTAAGCGCAGATGGACACAACTGGTCAATGGCTGCTTATGCCACCGATTATGTGGAAAAAACCTGGCCTACCAGCTATGGCAAACGTGGCGGCACTTATGATTATGAAGGCAGCCGTAAAATAGCCTATCCTAAAAAAGGCTTCATCTGGGATTATTGCCAGCGGGCAGGGGTAAGCTACCGCACCTATGGCGAGTTTGCGGGAAGTAATAAGGCCAGCCTGAAATCGCTGGAAGGTCATTTCTGTATAGGTTATCCGGATTTTGACCTGGCCATCCAGGATATACACCGGCAGCAATTGTGGGCGCACGATTTTGATTCACTGGTGGCTGCAGGCGCCTTGCCGCATTTTAATACAATACGCCTGGGGAATGATCATACCAGCGGCATGCGTAAGGGCGCCTATACGCCTTATGCCGCCGTAGCAGATAATGACCTGGCAGTGGGCCGGCTGATAGAGCACATCTCCCATAGCCCTGTATGGAAAGAAAGCGCCATTTTTATTCTGGAAGATGATGCACAGAACGGTTCCGACCATGTGGATGCACACCGTTCCCCCGTATACGTGATAAGCCCTTATACCAAACGGAAAACCCCGGTACATAACATGTATGCCACCGCGGGAGTATTGCGCACCATGGAGCTGATCCTGGGCCTGCCGCCAATGAGCCAGTATGATGCTGCTGCAACACCTTTATGGGAATGTTTTACGTCCACCCCGGACCTGAGCCCCTATACTGCGCGGGAGGCAAATGTAAACCTGGAAGAGCGTAACACTGCCTGGAATGAGAGCGCCCGCCGTTCCGCCGCCTTTGACCTGGCGCATGAAGACCGTGCCCCGGACCTGGACCTGAATGAAGTGGTATGGAAAGCCATTCATGGCGAGCAGGCCATTATGCCCGCCCCGCGCAGAAGCGCTTTTGTAAAGCTTCGTGCAGATGATGACGAAGAGGAGGAGGAAGATGAATGATAGTTGGGGTTTATACTGCCAACTATTTTTATATCTTGCGCTTTCATAAGTTATAATTCCATGGTAGCACGAAGAGATTTTATCCGTAACAGCAGCCTGCTGGCAGGCGCTATAGGGTTGGGGTTCCCCAAACAGGTATTAGGTTGGGATGGTTATGCTTCACAACGTCCGCCGCTGGCGCAACGTAAGTTCACCAGCCAGGCAGTGGAAAAAGCAATTATCTCCATCAAAAAACAAATAGCCGATCCCAAGCTGGCCTGGA
The DNA here is from genome assembly GCF_036569125.1 of Chitinophaga sp. Taxonomy (GTDB): domain Bacteria; phylum Bacteroidota; class Bacteroidia; order Chitinophagales; family Chitinophagaceae; genus Chitinophaga. Next base: position 2,321 of record NZ_DATCRF010000113.1, read on the forward strand.
TGTTTGAGAACTGCTTTCCCAATACGCTGGATACTACTGTAAACCATAAAACAATTGACGGCCGCCCGGATACGTTTGTGCTTACGGGTGATATTCATGCGATGTGGCTGCGCGATTCCTCTGCCCAGGTATGGCCTTACCTGCCGCTGATAAAGGAAGATAATGCCCTGCAGCAGCTAATTGCCGGTGTTATTAACCGTCAAACGAAATGCATTTTAATAGATCCTTACGCCAATGCCTTTAACGAAGGCCCCACCGGCAGCGAGTGGGATAAGGATCTTACTGATATGAAGCCGGAGCTGCATGAGCGCAAATGGGAAATAGATTCCCTTTGTTATACCGTACGCCTGGCCTACCATTATTGGAAAACCAGC
>NZ_DATCRF010000114.1:0-5019 GCF_036569125.1 Chitinophaga sp.
ATAACCGCTGTTCCCACAGGGTATCCGGCGCAGCAGCTGTTTCAGCAGCTGTTAGCGCCTGCAGGGCTGTTAGATCTGTTTTACCATTGGCCGTAACGGGAAAAGCATCCAGCGGTATAAATTCAGCAGGGATCATGTAATAGGGCAGCTTGGCCGAAAGCCAGCTCTTTATTGCTGCTGCCTCAAATTCTTCCGCTATTATATATGCCCTGAGAGTAGTGTTATCCCTGGCTGCCAGCACCAGCGCATCCTGTATGGCAGTATGCGTAAGTAATGTTTTTTCTATTTCCGCCGGCTCTACGCGGTAACCGTTGATCTTTACCTGGCTGTCTTTCCGGCCTGTAAAGTAAATATTCCCTTCTTCGTCCCATACTCCCAGGTCGCCGGTTTTATACAGGCGGCTGCCCGGCTTAAAGGGATGTGGTATAAAACGTTCCCTCGTTTCTGCTTCCAGCTGCAGGTAACCATTGGCCAGGCCTGCACCTGCAATATGGATCTCTCCTGCGATACCGGGTAACACCAGCTCCTGCTGCTCATTCAGCAGGTATACCTCTCGGTTGGGAATAGGCTTGCCTATGCAGGCGGCATCATCTGCCCCTTTCACGGGGTGGTAGGTAGCGCATACCGTTGTTTCCGTAGGGCCATAGGTGTTATAGATAGCTACCTTCCCTATCAGCTGCTGAATATGGGCGCCGGTCAGCCGGTCGCCACCGCTAATAAGGATACGCAGCGCGCCCAGATCCGTAGCATGTTTATCCAGCGCAGCTATTACAGGCGGCGTAGTGCTTAATACCGTGGCCTGCTCCTGCCGTATCAGCTGTAACAGGCGGTCAATATCCCGGCCGCCTTCAGGTAATACCAGCACCGTGGCGCCGCTGCATAAAGCAGGGAATATTTCTTCTATGGAAACATCAAATGCCGGTGATGATTGCTGTATCACCCGGTCATTGCTGTTAAGCGAAAAATAACGGATAAAAGTTTGCACATAATCTGCCAGGGCAGCATGGGATACCTGTATGCCTTTGGGCCGGCCGGTGGAGCCGGAGGTATACATGATATACGCCAGGTCATCCGGCTGCACAGCATAAGCAGGTGTTGCCGTTACGGAAGCAGACCTTTGAATATTATTTATATCCAGTACAGGCGTTTCAGTTAGCTGCACCTGATGCAGGCCGGCCGCGGTAGTAATTACCAGGTCAACACCGGCATGCGTTACCATAAAACGGATCCGCTCTGCGGGATACTCGGTATCCAGCGGTATATAGGCCGCGCCGGTCCTTAATACTGCCAGTATGCTGATGATAAGGTTGGCTGAACGTTCCAGTAAAATACCTATACGCTTACCCGGGGCACCGGCCTGCAGCTCACAAAGCTGTGCGGACAGCAGTGCCACCCTTTCCTGTAACTGCTGATAAGTAAGCACCGTACCCTTCTCATGCAATGCAGCCTGTGTTGCAAACCGTGCGGCAGCCTGCTCAAGCAACGGCATTACCGTAGCTGCAGGATAGGTGGTTGTTTGCGGGTTATTAAAGGTATGTAACAGCCGGTGCTGCTCTGCAGCGGTTAGCAGGCTGTAGCGGTGCAGGGGCATATCAGGATCGGCAGCTACCTGCTCACAGAGGTATTCAAAACAAGCGGCCAGGCGGCTCACCTGCGCTTCGCTAAAGATACGCGTGTCATAACGCAGCCTTAAAAACCATTGCTGTTCCAGCTCAATAAATTCTATCAGCAGGCTGCTTACGCTGGTGCCGTTATCTATCTCTTCTATCTGCTGTAATAAAGTTTGGTTAGCTGCACGCAGGTGCTCAAAGTTCTGCAGCACCAGCATTACATCAAATAAAGGATTGCGGTTAATATCCCGGCCCATATCCAGCTGCGCTATCAGCTCTTCTACCGGAAACTCCTGGTGGGCAAAAGCTTCTTCCACTGTTTGTTTTACTGCGCTCAATAAAGCATTGAACGACCGTTCTGCATTAAACGCGGTATACAGCGGCAATATATTCAGGTAATAGCCAACCTGGTTTTCCAGCGAGGTGTGGTGCCGGCCGGCTGTGGGTGTGGCAATGATCATTTGCTGCTGCCCGGTGAGTTTGAACAGCAACAGCTTCCATACTGCCAGCAATACGGTGAAAAGGGTTACATCATTTCCCTTTGACAGCCGCATAAGCTGCTGCTGCCAGCGGGCAGACAATGGGAACTGCAGTTTCTTACCTTCAAAACCTGCTTCCGGCGTATGTTTAATAAAGGGAAATGTAAGCGCAGGCAACTGCCCCTGGAAACGGGACAACCAATAGCGCCGGTGCGGCTGCATATTTTCTGATGCCAGCAGCTGCTGCTGCCAGGCTGCATAATCTTTATACTGTACCTGAAGCGGCGGCAGGGATTCCATCATACCCAGCTCTTTCCACAGCACTTCCATTGACCAGCCATCTGTAATAATATGATGGATCGTAAAGATCACCCGGTATACATCCCCTTGCAGCTGTAACAATTGCACCCTGAAAAGCGGGCCTTTTTCCAGGTCAAAGGGTGTTCTGGAATCAGCCAGGGCCAGGGCTTTCCAGGCCAATGTATCCTTTTCCTCCCGCAGATCTTTCCGGGAAAGCGGCAATGGTATATGATCCCGGATCACCATAAAGGGTGTTCCCTGTATGTCCCTGAAAGTGCTGCGCAGGCTTTCATGCCGTTGCACCAACTCCGTTAGTGCGTTCTCAAAATGTTGGGCTGCTGTTTCACCGGCTATAATAAATGACCAGCACAGGTTATAGGCCAGCGGCAATACTTCCAGCCGGTGCAATACCCAAAGCCTTCTTTGTGACAAGGATAAAGGATAGTGATCCGCTTTTTCCAGCGGAACAAGATCCGGCCGGCTTTCTGCCCTTGCTGCTTTAATGCAGGCAGCCATGCTCCTGATAGTGGGATGGGTTAACACTTCACGCATAGAAATGCTGACGCCAAAAAGATCCTGTATACGCGTTACCACCTGGGTAGCTTTCAACGAATTACCACCCAGCTCAAAGAAGCCGGCCAATACGCTGATGTGCGGCTGTTTTAGCACATCCTGCCATATTTCCAGCAAGGTGGCTTCCGTGCTGCCTGCGGGCAATACCATTTCCAGGGTGGTGAGGTCAGCGGGTTCGGGCAACGCCTTCAGATCTACCTTACCATTCACATTCACCGGCAGCTGCTCCATGATCACATAGGCAACCGGTATCATATAGGCTGGTAAATGATCCAGCAGAAAGAGCTTTAGCGCAGCTGTGTCCATTGAGGCCGGCGCTACCAGGTAGGCCGTAAGGCGCCTGCGCTCCCCTATGCCACTAATGGTTACCACTGCATCGGCTACATCTTTATATAATAATATCTTCTTCTCAACCTCACCCGGCTCAATACGGTAGCCATTCCATTTCAGCTGTGCATCTTTGCGGCCCAGGAAACGGATGCTGCCGTTTTCCATCCACAGGCCCATATCACCGGTCCTGTACAGGCGTTCACCTGGTATTGCCGGATGCTGAATGAACGCTTCCTGGTCCAGCGCAGGGTTAACATACCCCTTAGCCAAACCTTTGCCGGCCACATACAGCTGCCCGGCAATGCCCACGGGCACGGGCTGAAAGGCGTCATCCAGTATGTAAATATGATGTTCCGGTAAGGGCCTGCCTATCAGCGATGCAGTTTCCGGCGTTGTTATTTTGTTATAGGAAACACATACTGTTGTTTCCGTAGGGCCGTAGGTGTTATAGACCGCTACATTGTCCGGCAGCTGATCTATGTACGTGGGTTTCAACACATCTCCCCCACTGATCAGCAACCGCAGGTTACTAACACGATTGGCCTGTGCGTTTATTTCTTTTATAACCAGTGGGGTAGTGCTGAGGATAGTGGCCTGTTCTTTTTCTATAGCCTGTAAAAGGGCGGCTATATTGCGGCCGCCGTCTTTCACAACCACTAATGCAGCACCGGAACTGAAGGCTGCAAATATTTCCTCTACGGAGATATCAAAAACAAGGGCTGATTGCTGTATGATCCGGTCGGCAGGTGTTACATTAAAATACTGCGTAAAAGTCTGTATATAATTCACCAGGCTCTCATGCCGTATCATTACACCTTTAGGCTGCCCGGTTGAACCGGAAGTGTATAGGATATATGCTACCTCATCTCCTTTTATTTCTATACCGGGATTAACCGCAGCAGTGCCGTTATGCAATATGTCAGTTACCGCTAAACGGTTAGTTTGGGGTAAACAATCTTCATCTGTAAGCAGCCATTGCAATCCTGCTTCTGCTGTTATGAATAACACCCGCTCCGGTGGATAGGCTGCATCCACCGGCACATAAGCTGCGCCGGTTTTTAATATGGCCAGCAGGGTAATGATCATGTTTGCAGAGCGCTCCATCATTAATCCTAAACGCTGGCCGGGCTGCACGCCTTTTTCCATGATGAGGTACTGCGCCAGCCGGTTGGCCTGCAGGTTCACCTCCCCATAGGAAAGCTGCTGCCCTTCAAAGATCAGGGCTGTTGCATGCGGACTAACAGCGGCCCATTGTTCAAAAGCCTGCAGTACATGTGCATGCTGTAAAGCACGCACCGGCCCGCGGCCCATATTATATACCTGCTCTTTTTCTGTTTGGCTTAAAAGATCAATGGCTGCTATTGTTACATCCGGGGCTGACAGCGCATTTTCCAGCAGATGTATAAAGTGCTCTGCCATACGCTCCATAGGCGCCTCATCAAACAGGTCTGTATTATAACGCAGCTGAAAAAAAAGCGCCGGCCCCTCATAGGTGAATTCCATTTCCAGGTCTACCATACTGGTAGTAACGGGTACGGGTATAGGTTGTACAGTTAGCTGCTCATGCAACCCTTCCAGGCTGGTGGAACCTTCCAGGTTCTGGAATAACAGCAGCACATTAAAGAGCGGTGTTCTGCTGAACTCACGTTCCGGCTGCACATCCGTTATCATTTTATCAAAGGAATAGGCCTGGTGCTGCAAGGCCTGCAAAATACCCTGCTTCTCAC
>NZ_DATCRF010000115.1:0-2356 GCF_036569125.1 Chitinophaga sp.
GTACCATGTTAGGCGGCGCCGCCACTGCAGCCGTAATGCTGTTCAAATCCTCTTACGGGAAAATGATCCAGGCAGCTATACCGGAATCTGTGCTGCAGGAGGCAGACCCTACTAAAATAATAGGTCCGCCTCCCGGCGAAATAGGCACCCGCTCTGCATTTGAGCACGTAGTAAAAAAACCTTCCGATATTTCTTCGCGCACACCGCTGCAGGATCTGTATGGTGTTATCACACCATCTGACCTGCATTATGAGCGCCATCATGCCGGGGTGCCGGTGATTGATCCGCATAAATATGAGCTGCTGATCCATGGCATGGTGAATAAGCCCATGGTGTTCACCCTGGCCGATCTGAAACGCTTTCCTTCTGTATCCCGCATCTGTTTTTTAGAATGCTCCGGTAACTTCCGCAATAGTAAGGAAACGCTTAGCCCGCAGGAAATTTGCGGCCTTACCAGCCAGAGTGAATGGACGGGCGTAATGCTCTCTACCCTGTTCCGCGAAGTAGGCGTGCAGCCCAAAGCCAGCTGGTTCCTGGCTGAAGGTGGCGATGCCGCCATTATGACCCGCAGCATTCCGGTTAAAAAAGCCTGGGACGATGCCATGATCGTATATGCGCAGAACGGGGAAGCCATCCGCCCGGAGCAGGGCTATCCCGCACGTTTATTGCTGCCTGGTTGGGAAGGCAACACCAGTGTAAAATGGCTGCGCCGCCTGGAACTTTCTGACCAGCCTTATATGACGCGGGAAGAAACCTCCAAATATACCTATGCGGTAAAAGACCGCATCCGCCAGTTCAGCTTTGAGATGGATGCACGCTCCATCATTACCTTCCCTGCTTTTCCGCAGCAGGTGGCCAAAGGCTGGATAGAGATCCGCGGTATTGCGTGGAGCGGATGGGGTAAGATTGTAAAAGTAGAGGTGAGTACCGATGCCGGCAAAACCTGGCAGGCAGCCCGTTTGCAGGAGCCTGTGCTGGATAAGGCGCATACCGGTTTCCGCTACTTATGGCATTGGAATGGCGATACCACGGAGATCATGAGCCGGGCCATTGATGAAACAGGATATACGCAGCCCACCTTACAACAATTGGTGAATGCACGTGGCACGGATATGGGCGGGTATCATATGAACCCCATTACCGCCTGGGTAATACAGCGGGATGGTAAGGTGCTGTTCAAGCCGGAAAAATGGAAATGAGCGCACCAAATTGTCAGTAAAAAACATCTATTTTTGATAACATGCAGCAATCCGAATATGATGCGGTGGTAGTAGGTTCCGGCCCTAACGGACTGGCAGCAGCCATTGCTATGCAGCAGGCAGGCTTATCCGTTTTACTGATAGAAGGGAAGGAAACGATTGGCGGCGGCTTACGTTCTGCAGAGCTTACACTGCCGGGTTTTGTGCACGATATCTGTTCTGCCATTCATCCTACAGCTGTTATCTCTCCTTTTTTCTCCTCTTTACCTTTAGCGCAGCATGGCCTGCAGTTCATATACCCGGAAGTTGCCGCAGCACATCCTTTTGATGATGGCAGCGCTGCGGTGTTAAAAAAATCCATCCAGGAAACTGCACAGCTCTTAGGCAGCGATGAGCAAACTTACCTACAGCTGCTGCAGCCGCTGGTAAAGGATCTGCCACAGCTGGCGCCTGATATACTGGGGCCTTTACGTTTTCCCAAACATCCTTTAGTGATGGCACGTTTTGGGCTGAATGCATTAACGTCTGCAACGTACATGGCTAAACGCTTTCATACGCAAAAAGCAAGGGGTTTATGGGCCGGTATGGCTGCGCATGCCATACAGCCACTAAGCAACCTCACCACATCGGCCATAGGGCTGGTATTGCTGGCAGCAGGGCATGCCCGGGGCTGGCCAGTTCCGGTTGGCGGATCGATCGCAATTGCCAAAGCGCTGGCCGCTTATTTTGTATCGCTGGGCGGAAAAATTGAGACCGGCTTTTATGTACAAAAGCTGAACCAGCTACCCTCCTCCCGCGCCGTATTATTGGATGTAACGCCTAAGCAGCTGCTGAGCATAGCCGGCGATCAGTTCTCTGCTTTATACAAATGGCAGCTGCAGCACTACCAGTATGGTATGGGCGTTTTTAAAATAGATTGGGCGCTGGATGGCCCCGTTCCCTTTACTGCAGCGGAATGCAGGCAGGCAGGCACCGTGCATTTAGGCGGTACATTTGAACAGATAGCAGCCGGTGAAAAAGCTGCTGCCGCCGGGCAGCATGTGCAGCAACCTTACGTATTATTGGCGCAGCAAAGTTTGTTTGATACCTCCCGCGCCCCGCAAGGTAAGCAGGTGGCCTGGGCTTACTGCCATGTACCCAATGGCTCGCAGCAGGAT
>NZ_DATCRF010000116.1:0-3140 GCF_036569125.1 Chitinophaga sp.
GGTTCCGGTAAATTATTCACCGGGCTGTTAAAGGCCGTGGCTGCTTTCTGCGGATCGCGCATAGCGGCCAGGTGATCCAGGCTTTGCCGGCTAATGAGGGGCAGATCGCAGGCCAGCACCAGCCAGGCTGTATCCGGGAAAGCAGCATACGCGCTCAGCAAACCGGCTGCCGGGCCGCCTATGCTAACACTGTCGGTGATCAGCGGTGCAGCGCCTGCAAAGATCTCCTGCTGATCGGGGCGGCAGGAAATATATACTTCCGGCACCACCTTGCTTAATAAGCTGTGCAGGTATCGCCACTGCGGCATACCATGGTAAGCGATCCGGCTTTTATCCTGCTGCATGCGGGTGCTGTACCCGCCGCATAATATCAATCCTTTTAAATCAGCTGCCATAACATTTCGTTTTATTCCACTACTACATCCTGTTTACCACCTGTTTTACTGATCAACCTGGTTTGCCGGATGATCATCTCATGCGTAAAAGCCTTACACATGTCGTACACCGTGAGCGCCGCTACAGTGGCGCCGGTGAGCGCTTCCATCTCCACCCCTGTTTTGCCGGTGGTTTTAACGGTGCAGCGGATCACCGCTTCTTCACCCACCAGCTGAATATCCACGCTGCAATTATCCAGCAGCAGGGTATGGCATAAGGGTATCAGCTCCGGCGTTCTTTTTGCACCCATAATACCTGCGATGATGGCGGTCTGGAACACAGCGCCCTTGCGGGTATTAATGTCGCCGCCGTTAAATTCCTTGCGGATCATTTCCGGTAAATACACCCGGCTCTCGGCAATGGCTACACGAATAGTGCTGCTTTTGTCACTGATGTCAACCATGGCCGGCCTGTTTTGCTCATCCAGGTGCGAGAAGGAGGAAGTGCTTGATGTATTAGACATAAAAGAATAAATTTACAAAACGGCTAATTCTTCACCCAAAGTTACTACAATGCTGTTAGATGTATCTACTGCTTATGCAGCTGTTATGAATACAGTGCGCGATTTTGGTACAGAGCAGCTGTCTTTTACGGCAGCTACCGGCAGGATATTGCGGGAGCCGGTGCTGGCCGACAGGCCGTTCCCGCCCTTTGACCGCGCTACCATGGACGGTATTGCCATCAACTTTGCAGAAAGTTATGGCAAAGGGCAAACCATTTTTGGGGTGGAAGATATTCAGGCCGCCGGTGTGCCGCGTAAACAGCTGGGTAACATGGCCAACTGCCTGGAAGTAATGACCGGCGCCGTAATACCGGAGCTTACGGATACCGTGGTGCCGTACGAGCATCTGCAGGCATCGGAGCATGAAGGTTTTAAACGTTTTACCATTACACAGCCGGTACAAAAGAACCAGAACATTCACTGGGAGGGCGCGGATGGCGCCGCCGGCAAAACCCTTATTGCACCCGGCGCCCGCATTACTCCTGCGGAAGCAGGCGTGCTGGCTACAGTAGGCAAATATGAAGTAAGTGTAGGCCGCCTGCCCCGTGTAGCAGTGATTGCTACGGGCGATGAGCTGGTAGAGGTAACGGCGACACCGGCCCCGCACCAGATCCGCATGTCGAACGTATACAGCCTGGCTGCTTCCCTGCAGGGGCTGGGCATTACAGCCACTATTCATCATGTGGCTGATCATAAACCGGCTATACAGCAATTATTTGAATCCCTGCGGAACGTGGATGTATGGATCTGCTCCGGCGCAGTATCGGCCGGTAAGTACGATCATTTACCCGTGATACTGGAAGAAATGGGTATGCAGCGCATTTTTCATAAAGTGGAGCAGCGCCCCGGCAAACCTTTCCTGTTCGGGCTTTTTAAGGATGGGCCGGTAGTGTTTGCATTGCCCGGCAATCCCGTTTCAGGATTTATGTGTTTTTACAGGTACGTGCAACCCTGGCTGCTGGCCGGTATGGGCCACCAGGTAGCCCCTGTTCCCTATGCGGTATTGGGACAGGATGTGACGTTTAATAAACCGCTTACCTACTTTTTACCGGTACAGCTGCAACCACAACCTACTGGTGAGTTGAAAGCCATTCCACATAATTATAATAATTCCGGCGACCTGCCCGCTTTATTAACTGCAGATGCTTTTATGGAGCTGCCTGCTGCGCAGGATCATTTTAAGGCAGGGGAAAGTTTTCCCGTTTGGCGGTTCAGATAATGATCGCCTGATTAAAGTAACACCATACTAAAGACCTATAGCTAAAACCGGTTATCAGAAAGCTTAACATTAGACCCATTAAACCCTGTTTAGAATTTATTGTCTTACCTGGAAACCTATTTGCGTATGCCCCCGGTATCCGAAAAACTACAGCTGCAACACCTGGCCTGGCGCGCCGGCTTTGGAGAGCCCCTGCCGGTTATTACAAAGTGGACGGATAAACGCCGTAAAGAGATCGTAAATAAAATACTGATCGGCAAAAAAGATACATTGGATGCCGTAGCTGTGATCAGTGAGTCTGACCTGCCGGATTACCGGAAAGTAAAAGATATGAACGCAGAGCAGCGTAAGCAGGTGCAGCAAATGAACCGGCAGGGCGTAAAGGATCTTAACATAGCCTGGACGCATGCTATGATCAATAGCGAACATCCGCTTCGTGAAAAAATGGCGTTGTTCTGGCATGGGCATTTTGCCTGCCGCACACAGAACGTGCTGTATAACCAGCAGCTGTTACAGGTGATAAGGGAAAATGCGCTGGGTAATTTTGGAGAGCTGTTAAGCGCGGTATCTAAAACACCTGCCATGTTAAGCTTCCTGAATAACCAGCAGAACCGCAAACAACATCCCAACGAAAATTTTGCCCGCGAAGTAATGGAGCTGTTTACCATGGGCCGCGGTAACTATACAGAGAAAGATATTAAGGAAGCGGCCAGGGCCTTTACCGGCTGGGGCTTTGATGGCAGTGGCCAGTTTGTTTTCCGGGAACGTATACACGACGATGGCGAAAAAGAGGTGCTGGGTAAACGCGGCAACTTTAACGGCGATGATATGCTGAAAATATTGCTGGATAACAAACAAACCGCGCATTACATCACGGCAAAGATCTACCGCTTTTTTGTAAATGAAACAACGGTGGATGACGACAAAGTGGCTATGCTGGCTAATAAATTCTACCACTCCGGTTACGATATTAAATCCCTGATG
>NZ_DATCRF010000117.1:0-5197 GCF_036569125.1 Chitinophaga sp.
GAAGATATGGTTAAAAGGCTGGATGTGCTGATAGACCTTGGCCTGGGCTACCTGACCCTGGAAAGAAGCACCCCCACCCTTTCACCCGGTGAATTACAAAGACTAAGGCTGGCTACACAGATCCATTCCAACCTGTTTGGCGTGGTGTATGTGCTGGACGAGCCTTCGGCCGGCCTGCATCCCGCTGATACACAGGCCCTGCTACGGGCGCTGGATGGCCTTAAAGCAGCCGGCAACTCCCTTTTTGTAGTTGAGCATGAGGTGGATGTGATAAGGCATGCCGACTGGATCGTGGATGTAGGACCTGCTGCCGGGGAAAAGGGCGGCGAAATATTATACAGCGGTCCCCCGGAGGGATTAAAGCGTGTACCCGCATCTGTTACCAAACACTATCTGAATACGCAGCCACACAAAGCCCGTACAGCAAGGCAGCCCAAAGGCTGGCTGCGGCTGGAAGGCATTACACGCAACAACCTGCACGATTTCAGCGCTGCTTTTCCATTAGGTGTTTTTACCAGCGTTACCGGCGTATCCGGATCAGGGAAAAGCACCCTGGTAAGCCAGGTGCTGGTGGAGCTGGTGGCCACCCAGCTGGGACAAGCCGTACCCGCTGCCAATGAGGAAACAGAAATGCCTGAACAGCAGGCATTACCGCTGGAAGGCCGTATTACAGCAGGGATGGATGCTGTTAAGCGTTTGATAGTAGTGGATCAGAAACCAATAGGCCGTACGCCCCGTTCCAACCTGGCCACCTACACCGGGTTGTTTGATCCCATCCGGAAGCTGTTTGCCGCCACCAAAATGGCCAAAGCCCGGCATTATGATGCAGGCCGCTTTTCCTTTAATGTTGCAAAGGGCCGCTGCAGCCATTGTGAAGGGGAAGGTTTTGTGATGGTAGAGCTGCTGTTCCTGCCCAGCGTGTATGCCCCCTGCCCCACCTGCCAGGGTACCCGGTATAATAATAAAACGCTTGAAATTAAGTACAACGATAAAAACATTGCGGAGGTGCTGGAAATGACGGTGGATGATGCTTTCCTTTTTTTCATAGATGAACCGCAAATAAAAAGGCCCCTGGAAACCGTGCAGCAGGTGGGCCTGGGCTACCTGCGGCTGGGACAGCCTGCTACAGAGCTTTCCGGCGGCGAGGCGCAACGTATAAAGCTGGCCACGGAGCTGCAGAGAACACAGCATGGCAGCTCACTGTATATACTGGATGAGCCCACCACCGGCCTGCACCCGTCCGACGTTGAAAAGCTGATGGATCAGCTTAATTTGCTGGTAGACCAGGGCAACACCGTTATTACGGTTGAACATGATATGCATGTAATTGCCAACAGCGACTGGATTATAGATATTGGGCCCGGTGCGGGCGATGAAGGCGGCAAAGTGGTGACTGCAGGCCCCGTAGCTGCTATTGCGGAAAATAAGCACAGCCGTACGGCGCCTTTCCTGGCGAAATATCTGAGTAGTTAAACGGAGACAGCTGCCTTAAGCAGCATTGGTATGTTTTTCCAGCTTTTGCCGGATGCCGCTAACCAGCATGGCAAAGCTTTCCGGTTTTATCAGGTAATCATCTGCCCCTAATTGCATGCATTGCTGGATGTAGGTTAACATGGCGGAGGTGGAGAATACAATAATGGGAACGTCGGTTAAGTTCCTTCTTTGCCGGAGCTCGGCCAGTAATTCCATGCCATTCATCCTGGGCATGTTCAGATCCATGAAAATAATGTCCGGGTTACTGAATTTCCGGTCGTTCATTAATTCCAGCGCATGCTCACCGTCATATGCAGACAGGAGCTGCACTTTGCTGGTCACTTCTTCCAGCGCATCCTGAAATACGCGCCGGTCCTCCGCGTCGTCATCAACCAAAAAAATCGTAACACCCTTGCTCATATGACTTGTAAAATATTTTTGTCTATAATTAGTTTTCGTTCGTTCGGCCTTCCCGGCTGCTACTTACCCACAAAAATGCGACCGTTATTTTAAGTACTTATCCATTACTGTTCTTATCTCAACGATCAATGTTTCAAATTTATTGGGCTTCACCAAATAATCATTGGCGCCCAATTGCAGGCACTCGATAATGGCGGATCTTTCTGAAGAGGTGGAATACAGGATAATGGGTATCGGATCAAAGCTTTCCATTCTGCGTAGCTCAACCAATAGCTCGGCGCCGTTCATGCGGGGCATATTCAGATCCAGGAAAACGATATCGGGATCAACATTTCCACCATTTATCATTTCCAGCGCATGTTCTCCGTTAAAAGCGGAAAGCAGGAAAGCAGAGTTATCAATGGTTTGGAGCGCGGATTTAAAAAAATCCTGATCATCCGTATCATCATCTACCAGGAACACCGTTCTATTCTTACTCATGGTATTGGATATGTATGGTAAAAATAGCAATATTTTTATTAATAAGATAGATATCAGACCAGGGGCGCGCTTAAAACCGTCTTAAAGATCAAAGGCCGCCCTGTAAAGAGCAGCCCTTTTTTTTGTCAACCCGACACTGCCTTTCAGCAGGGCCTTCATCCATCGTTGGTTTTTGATAGGATGGTCATTATCAACCTAAAAATTTCAGCGGAATGGCTGCAGCCAGCGTTTTATTTCCGCCCAGGCCTCAGGTGCAAAATCGCCTTTCAGCTGCGGGATCTCCTCGTTGGTGCAGGTATTGCAATGCAGGAACAGGTGGTTCAGCCCCGGTATTACTTTTACCGTTACCTGGTTATTACCGCTTTGCTGCAGGGTATTTTTAATCATGTCCAGGTTCTCTTTATAGGGCACCATTATGTCCTTATCGCCATTCAGCGCCAGGAAAGGCACTTTGATCTGCTGCAGGAAAGGCGCCGGATCATACCGGAGATGGTACTGGTACCAGGGGCCGGCAGCCTGCCGTATGTAAGAATCCGCAAAGAAGCGCATGTGATCAAACTCACCCGGCTTATCCTTTGCATAGGCGCTGTCATCCGCATGTTTCCAGGCGGCATAGGTAGCGCGGAGACTGGCCTCCAGCCGGGGCGTATAGGCATAACGGTAAGCCGTATCAAACATCCGGGTAGTGATAGTGTTATGCCGGTTCTTATCATAGTCTGAGATAGGCGCTGCATTAATGAGGGCGCGGTTTTGCAGTTTTAATGCATCCAGTCCTCTGGTGGCCAGCCCGGCCAGTGTGATCACAAAACTGATCTCCTTACTGCCTGCTGCCGCAATAATAGCAGCTGCGCCACCTTCGCTATGGCCTATAAGCCCTGTGGCAGCTACGCCGGGTTGCGTGCGTAAAAAAGCTACGGCCGCCAGCGCATCGTTGGCAAAGTCTTGTGTAGTGGCGGTTTCATATACCCCATTTGTTTCTCCTACTCCACGGTCGTCTGTACGCAGCACCGCAAAACCCAGTGCAGCCAGGGAATCGGCCAGCGCTTTAAACATTTTATGCCCGGCCATATTCCCGTTGCGGTCCTGCTTACCCGTTCCGGACAATAACACTACTGCCGGAAAAACCGTCCGGCCTGCAGGCAGGGTTAGCGTGCCGCCAAAACGGATGCTGTCCTTATTATTAAAATGAACCTGCTTGCTCACCGGCGCTGCCTGACCCAAACAAAGCGGCATATAAGCCACCATTAACAGGCAGCTGAACATAAACTGCCGGCTCATCCTTCTTTCTTTAACAGCTCAATAATATAGGATATTTCATCGGCCAGCGCGCTGGGACTGCCTTTATAACCAGTGCCCAGCCAGCGGATCATGCCATGCCCGTCAATGATCACTTTAGCGGGAATGCCGGAAAACTGCAGTGCTTTGGTGTATTTGTTATAGGTATCGTCCAAATGCCCGGATGATGCACTTTTTGCATCCAGCAACACATTCATGTGAAAGTTCTTTGACTGCAGGAACTTTTTGATCTGCTCCCGGTAATCCGGCCGGCTTTCCTGCGTAGCAATGAAATAGAAATCCACATTCTTATCCTGGCTGTATTTATCCACGGCCATCTGCATGCCGGCCATTGCTTCCTTACAGGGGCCGCACCAGGTAGCCCAGAAATCGATCACCACTATTTTACCTTTCTCTTTATTGAGGTCCGCCATCCCGCCGGAAAGCTGTTCCAGCTTAAAGGCAGGGGCCTGTTTACGGATCAGCTGTGCACGCAGCGCTTCCTGTTCGGCAGAAAGCTGCTCTGCATTCTTCATGCTTTGAAAATAAGCGTCAAAGCCGTTTTCATTGCCATGCTGTTTTATATACTGCTTTTTTAACAGTGCAATAATTTCCGGGGTGGCTTTGTTGCTGCCGGCGGCATTTTCCGCTATCTGCAATGCTTCCGGATGGCGGCCGTTATTATCCAGCAGCACTGCGTAAAGGCTCATAAAATCAGCGTTCTTAGCTGCCGGCTGGTCTTTTACCTTTTCCATCCACAACAGCGCGGATTTATCATCTCCCTGCTGGTGCAGTAAAGATGCATGGCCCATAAAGGCAGGTACGGCAAAGCTCAGCACCCGCTGCTTCCATTGCAGGGGTGAATAAAAACGGCTGTCGCGGCCAATTTTGTTGGTAGTGTAAGCCTCGATATGCTCCACCAGCTTTTTTGAATATGGAAATGCTTCCGATAATTTTGCCTGGTCATGCGCCAGCGCATTCATGATCAGTAAACGGTGAAATTCCGTAAGGCATATTAACGGCGCCTGATCCATCATCTGGTCCAGTATTTCCAGGTTCTTATTTTTCATTACCACCTGGTACACAATGCCGCGGTACACTTTTTCATAGTACATTTCATCTGTCTCCGTATCCACATCCGTAAACTTTTGC
Source organism: Chitinophaga sp. (assembly GCF_036569125.1). GTDB lineage: Bacteria > Bacteroidota > Bacteroidia > Chitinophagales > Chitinophagaceae > Chitinophaga. The sequence goes on from NZ_DATCRF010000117.1 coordinate 4,801, forward strand.
AGCGGGAATTGCTGTACAAATGTTTTCCAGAGATCCAGCCGCTCATTTTCACCTGCGCGGAACATTTTGTAGATCATTTTATCCCTGGCTGTTATGCCTGCGGGGTAGCGGCTGATGATCACCTGGTCCATAGAATCTGCTTTATGTGTATTCCCCAGCAGGTACCGGTAAGCTTTGCCGGCATTCATCAGCTCTGCTTCTGTGGCATCCGGCAGCTTGCTGATGTAATCGATCTCCCGCAGGATAATGGTATCGGCCCGGGGCGCTCCGCTGTGTTTCAGGATAGACATAGCGCCGTACATGATATGCCGCCTGCTTTCGGGATTGTATCTCAGCTCATTGTTCATCCAGAACAGGCCTACATCGTCCCCAATGCGGGCGGAATCTTCTACGGCGG
>NZ_DATCRF010000118.1:0-17072 GCF_036569125.1 Chitinophaga sp.
AATCATGGTAGCCCGGAGTGGGTTTACCTGGCAAATAATCACGCAAATTTTAACAGTAATTAACACTCCTTTTTTGCAATTTTACGCAAACGGTTGCATAGACCGTTTTACAGAACAGGTAAGCATTTCAACCGGCTGTAACAACTGTCCGGCCTGATAAGTTTTCCGTTCATCACAATTTCATGCAATCGGTTGTGTATTTTCTCCCCAAATTTTATAAATTGGGTCATAATCAGCATGTAGAGAACTAAACAGACACCGCACCTGCGGCACCTGCTAAAACTATAAATACACGGGATGAAAAAATTACTAATACTCTGCAGCAGTGCACTGCTGTTACACGGCGTAGTAAGCGCCGGTACGGGCGACAAGAAAGGGCAATGGCAATCACTTTTTAACGGCAAGGACCTGAAGGGGTGGAAGCAACTGGGCGGTAAAGCTCAATACAGCGCAACAGGCAACGAAATCATCGGGACAACTGTATTAGAAACACCCAACTCCTTCCTGGCTACAGAAAAAGAATACGGCAACTTTATACTGGAACTGGAATTTAAGCTGGACAAAGAGTTTAACTCCGGCATTCAGTTCCGCAGCCAAAGCCGGCCAGACTACCAGAATGGCCGTGTGTTCGGTTACCAGATGGAGATAGACCCATCGGACAGGAAATGGAGCGGAGGTATTTATGAGGAAGGCCGCCGCGGCTGGCAGTATCCCATGGAGCTGAATCCGGCCGGACAAAACGCTTTTAAGAAAAACGACTGGAATAAATACCGTATAGAATGCAGGGGCGCTGAAATACGCACCTGGGTAAACGGTGTACCTACTGCTCATTTGGTAGATACGGCCCTGGCCAAAGGTTTCATTGCACTGCAGGTACACAGCATTGGCAACAAAGCTGATGATGCAGGTAAGAATATCCGCTGGCGTAATATCCGCATCATAGAAGATCCGGCTAATAACCAATATTCTCCTTATGATCAGATCTATGTTGTAGATAATATCCCGAACGACCTTTCCGCCCAGCAGAAAAAGAATGGTTTTCAGCTGTTATGGGATGGCAAAACCAGTAATGGCTGGAGAGGCGCGTATAAAAAAGAGTTTCCTACCGCCGGCTGGACGATGAATGACGGCACCATTACCATTCACCAGTCTAACGGGAATGAAATGGGCTCCGGGGGCGATATTGTAACCGATAAGGAATACGGCACCTTTGAGCTGGAATTTGAGTTTAAATTAACAGAAGGCGCCAACAGCGGTCTGAAATATTTCGTGAACGAGTCATATAAAACAGACGGGAAGTCAGCTATCGGGCTGGAATACCAGGTGCTGGATGATGAAAAACATCCGGATGCCAAGCTGGGGCGTGATGGGGACCGTACCCTGGCATCCCTGTATGACCTGATGCCGCGAAAACAGATAAAACAAGCGTTGAAACCGATTGGAGAATGGAATAAAGGGCGTATTATTGTGTTTCGAAATAACCATGTGGAACATTGGCTAAACGGCTTCAAAGTGCTGGAGTATGAACGTGGGTCACAGGCTTTCAAAGACTTAGTAGCCATCAGCAAATATAAAAACTGGCAAAATTTCGGCTTATGGCCGGAAGGTCACATTCTCTTACAGGATCATGGTAATGAGGTTTCCTTCCGCAGCCTGCGTATAAAAACATTATAACCGGTGCAGCGGTCTTAGTATAGTGGTAATCGATTAAGTGCATTTGCAGATCATGCTACACCGTCATTAAAAAGTTTTCATTGTTCACTGTTCTATATAAAACATTCCGATTCTTCGGAGTGTTTTTTTATTTTTAGTCAAACCTCTTCCATGATTACAATAAGATCTACTTGCTTATTACTGGCCACAGTACTGGCATTCAGCGCCTGCAGCACCCATGAGGGCGGGCAGCATACAAAGGCTGCTGCCGATTCACTCCACCATATACTTGATAAGTATTATGACGGGAAAATGCAACTGTTCCCCCTGGATGCTACTTTCAATGGCGAACATCAATATGATGGCTTACTGAATATTGATATTAGCCAGGCTTTCCGCCAGCGCGAGGATAGCTTCTTCAGCAGCTACCAGCAGCAGCTGCAGGGAGTGGATACTGCTGCTTTAACGCCCAATGACCGTATTAGCTACGATGTATTACAACGTGAATTAAACATCTCCAAAGAAGGGCTGCAGTTCCATGATTACCTGATGCCGATACAACAGTTCTGGGGGCTTACGCTTACCTTGGGGCAGCTGGGCTCCGGCACCAGCGCACAGCCGTTCAAGACCAAAGAGGATTATGAGAAGTTTATGCAGCGCATGAAAAGCTTTGCAGAATGGGGCGATACCGCTATTGCCTGCATGCGCAAAGGCATAGAAACGGGTTATGTATTACCCAAAACACTGGTGGTAAAAGTGATCCCGCAAATGAGGGACCTGGCTAAAAAAGATACCGGCAATGTTTTTTACAGCCCGCTTAAAACCCTGCCTGCCGGGGTTGACACTGCATTTGCCGGCGCCTACCGCCAAACTATTGAGCAGTATGTATTACCTACATACGCTAAGCTGCAAGCCTTTTTTGAAAAGGAGTACCTGCCCAAAGCCCGCACCAGCAGCGGCATTGGAGGCATACCGGATGGTAAGGCCTATTACGCTTACCTGATCCGCTACTGGACCACTACCGATAAAACACCGGATGAAATATTTGCTACCGGCGAAAAAGAAGTGGCGCGCATACGTGGTGAAATGGAAGAAGTAAAAAACAGCACCGGCTTTAAAGGCGACCTGCCAGCCTTTTTTGAATTTGTGCGCAATGATGCACAGTTCAAGATCTTTAAAACACCGGCACAGGTGCTGGATTCTTTTAAAGCCATTGAAAATAAGATCATGCCTAACGTGCGGCGCATATACGGGCATATTCCCAAAACACCGTTCGAGATCAGGCAAACAGAGGCTTTCCGCGCCGCATCGGCCAGTGCGGAGTATAACCAGGGCAGCGCCGATGGTACCCGCCCCGGTATTTTTTACGTACCTATCCTGAATGCCAAAGAGTTCAGCTATGTAGGTATGGAATCCCTGTTCTTACACGAAGCTATTCCGGGCCACCACTTCCAGATATCGCTGCAGCAGGAAAATGATTCCCTGCCCAAATTGCGGCGCTTTAGCTGGAACGGGGCTTACGGTGAGGGCTATGCCCTGTACTGTGAAAGCCTGGGTAAAGAGCTGGGCCTGTACACCAACCCTTACCAATACTTTGGCCGTTTGAGCGATGAAATTCACCGCGCCATTCGCCTGGTGGTGGATGTAGGTATGCACGACAAAGGCTGGAGCCGGGAGCAGGCCCTGAAATATATGCTGGATAATGAGCCTACCTCTGAACACGATGCCACGGCCGAAATAGAGCGGTACATGGCCATACCGGGGCAGGCGCTTTCCTACAAAACCGGGGAGCTGAAAATACTGGAGCTGCGGCATAAATATGAGCAGCTGCTGGGTAACCAGTTTAGCCTGAAAGACTTTCATGATGAGCTGCTGAAAGATGGCAGCGTGCCGTTAAGCATCCTGGAACAAAAAATGAAACGCCGCTTTGAAAAATAAGGCTGCGGGTTAGGTAAGCGAACCTGAAAGTTTTTTATCAAAAGGGCAATAAAACAATGCGGGCAGTGCTTAAAATTGTTTTATTGCCCTTATTGCTTGTTTAAGTAGGGCATTGTGACCACAGTTCTTATATATTCTCATTTTTATCATCTGTCATTTACAGCGCTCCTTTTCCTAAAAGGGCATACAGCCCGTTGCCAGCAGGCGTTTTTGTCAGGCCCAACATTAACAATTTTATCATTTCTGTTTGAGAAAAGATACTTAAATTTATATAGCTATACGGGATCAACACAACATTCGAGGGAACCTTCAGGTCAGAGGCAAGATTGACCATATCTTTTTATTGGACGGTTACCGACTTTCAGCCACGCTTTATTCTATGAAACGCCGCTGACTGGTTCTTGACAGTCAATCCAGCTTTCGACCTCTTCTTTTTGCGGCTTGGTGCTTTAATCAGCACAGGTTATCTTATTTTATTAACTGCTTTAACCTTGGGGCATTATGTTAGATCTTACATTCAATTACTGCCTGTCATTTCCGGGCGTAACCGCCGAAGAGAAGTGGAATGAGGAAATGTGTTTCTCTGTAGGAGAAAAGCTGTTCTGCTCCATGCGGGTGGATTCTCCGAACAAGTTGTCCTTCAAATGCACACCGGACCAATTTCACAGCCTGATAGCAAGGCCTGATATTGTGCCTATGCCCTACCTGGCCCGCTATCACTGGGTGCAGGTAAAACATCCTTCTAATTTTGACTGGAGCGAGCTGCAGGCTTTTATACAACAGGCCTATGACCTGGTTGTGAAGATGCTGCCTCCGGAAGAACGGGATGCTGTTTTAAAGGCGAGAGTTTAGATGATCTTAGATTTGGGATTTACGATTTTAGATTTATCTGCAGTAACGTCTATACTCAAATCGTAAATCTAAAATCGTAAATCGTAAATGGAATTATACTTTTGGTTCCCAGCCCTTCTCATACGTTCTGGCCCACAGCTTAGCCGCTGCGGCATCTTCCAGGATATGCCCGTTCTTAGGGTCGCAGTGTAACACACGCCCTTCCCGTTGCGCAATATTAGCCAAATGACATAATACTACTGAGGGATGCCCTACGGTTTCAACATCTGAATTCAGCTTAGCCTTACCACGAATGCTTTCCAGGAAGTTGTTGACATGAATGCCATCCAGGAACTCACCACCCGGGCTTACGGTATTGGTTACATTCTGCTGCGCATCCTGCTGTTTTACTTCTTTTACCAGCTTGCCTTTTGTATCCAGGATCTTGTAGCTATCGCCGCCGGAGTTATACAGGCTGCCCTTATCGCCAAAAATGGCGAAACCACGGCCACTGCCTTCCAGCTCAAAAGGATGACAGCTACGGCCCTCCCAGGAAATGGACTTGCCACCTTCAAATTCAAAGTTGATGGTTTGGGTATCCGGAGTTTCCCAATCATCCGGCGGGTAGGCATAACGGCCACCGGCAGAGGTTACTTTGGTAGGAAACTCCACGCCCAGGAACCAGCGCATACAATCCAGCTCGTGCGTGGCATTATTACAAACTTCGCCCGTGCCCCAATGCCAGCGCCAGTGCCAGTTATAGTGCACTATATTATCCAGGTAATCTTTACGCGGCGCAGGGCCCTGCCACAGGTTCCAGTCCAGGGTGGCGGGTACGGCAATTTTTTTACCAATGCCAATAGGCGCGCGGTTATTCACGTACCATCCACGGGCATAATATACTTTACCGATAATGCCGTCTTCCTTTACCTCTTTTGCGGCCTGCTGTAAATTGGGCCAGGAACGGCGCTGGTTGCCCATTTGCACCAGGCGGTTATGCTTGCGGGCGGCCTGTACCAGCAGCTCGCCTTCGTTCCCGTTCTGGCTGCAGGGTTTTTCAACATACACATGTTTACCGGCTGCACAGCCCATTATAGCAGCTGGTGCATGCCAATGGTCAGGGGCGGCCACTATCAGCCCATCAAAATCCTTCTTCTCCAGCAGCTTGCGAATGTCTTTAATTACTTCGGGTTTACGCTGCTGCCCGGCGCGGGCAACGGCTCTGAGGCCTTTATCAATGGCGCCGTCCTCCACATCGCATATATAACCAATTTCTGCACCGGGCAACTTAGCGGCTACCTGGGCCAGCCAGTTACCGCGTGAGTTTACACCCATTACAGCAAGTACTACTTTATTGCTGGGGGCCTTTTGGCCGAACACCGGGAAGTTAAGATAGGTAAGACCAGCGCCCATGCCCGCCATGGTACCGGTTTTTAAGAAATCTCGTCTTTTCATTACGTGTGATTTTTTAAGATGATCTCCGCAACTACAATCGGTTGCATAAAGTATAAAATAAGGGAACAAAGCATAGAAATGCAAATAATAAGTGATGAGCGAGCGATTATAGTTAACAGTGAGGAAGGGGTTTGGGTTTAAAGGGATGATGAGCATCTGTTTGTCCTACACCCTTGCAGTGTAGGACATGGTATAGGACAATAATACGTTACTGCATGGTATTCCAGATCACATCATATACATCTGTTGCTACCAGCTGCTCTTTACTCAGCGCCTGCGGGGTGATCAACACCGGATGATAGGCGCTATCTGCCGGCAAAGCGCCATGTGAGCCCTTGATCAGCGTAGCATCCAGCGGTATAACATCCATCAGGTAGCGGAAACCCATTTTCTTTTTCAGCAGCTTGCCTACGATCTTTGCTTTCACCAGCGGGTCAGCAGGGTTCAGGAACATCTCTACCGGATCATAACCGGGTTTACGGTGAATATCTACAATGCGCGCAAAGTCCGGCGCCTTATTATCATCCAACCAATAGTAATAGGTGAACCAGCTGTCGTTGTCTGCCACCAGTATATAATCACCGGCCCGCTCATGGTGCAGCTGGTGTTTACGCTTACCTTCCCGGTCCAGCACCTGGGCTACGCCCGGCACATTTTCAATAATATTCCGCACCTTTTTTGCGCTGGCCAGGTCATTGATATAAATATGCGCTATCTGGTGATCCGCTACGGCAAAGGCTTTTGAGGCGCCGGGATCCAGCAGCTCCAGTCCTCTTTCTTCACGGATCTGCAACAACCCCTCCTGCCGTAATATGCGGTTCAGGTGCACGGGGTTATTCACCGGGTTAATACCATATTCCGATAACAGGATCACCTGCGCGCCTTTCTTTTCATAGAAGGTAACCAGCTGTTTGCACACATTATCTATCTCCTGCAGCTCTTTGCTGATCTTACTTTCATCGGGCCCAAATTTTTGCAGGCAATAATCCAGGTGAGGTAAGTAAATAAGGGTAAGCGTTGGGTCGTACAGGTTATCTGTTACCTGGGAAGCATCTGCTATCCATTGAGTGGATTTAATATTTGCGCCCGGCCCCCAGAACTGGAACAGCGGAAACTGGCCGAGTTCTTTCTGTAAATGATCTCTTAAAGAAGCGGGATGCGCATAGCAGTCCGGCATTTTACGCCCGTCTGAAAGGTACTGCGGGCGCGGAGTTACAGAGTAATCTGCCGTGGAGTACATATTGTACCACCAGAACATTTTTGCGCAGGTAAAATCCGGCTGCAGGCGGCGGGCCTTTTCCCAGATCTTCTCGCTTTGTACCAGTTTGTTGGATTGTTTCCAGAACTTTACTTCACAATCTTCCCGGTCATACCATCCATTGCCAACAATGCCATGTTCTGCGGGCCATTTACCGGTTACATAGGTGCTTTGGACTGCGGTGGTTACGGCGGGTAACATGGGCTTTACCGTAGCCAGGTGATGCTGTTGTACATATTGCTGTAAAAATGGTGTATGCCTGCCTATTACTGATGTAGACAGCCCTACTACATCCAACACTACTGTTTTTCTCATAGAACATTGATATGACCGTACTTACAAATCCTTAAACAAAGCTATAATGAATGCTTTATAATTCCAACTGTTGTTGTACCCAGGCCAATTCACGTGCAATAGACTGGTCCATTGGCAGCTTCAGATCCGGCGGTAATACTTCCCAGGTGTAGGTTTCCACTTCCAGGTGGGTGGTAAAGAGCTGCGTTTGCTGCAGCGCCAGCACCTGCTGAATATCTTCCCGCGTGGCTGACAGTAAACCGTAATGGTCTATGAACAGGGGTACGTGAAAATGCGAACGCCATTCCTGTACCTGCGGGTTCTCTGCATCGGCCAGCGCTTCCGGCAGATCAGGATAATGCGTATAGCCGTTACCGGTACGCGCTATTACCTGGTGTAAATAAGTGGGCTCATTAAAGGTGCGGAAAGCATCTATAACATTGGCGCGCTCCTGGCTGCCGGCTGCCGGCAGTAAGGCTTTCAGCGCTGCGCTTATCTGCAGCTTACCTATTTTAAGGCCATACTGCCGCATGATATTCAACACGGCCTCCGGCTGCTCATAGGCCAGCGCAAAGTGGCACACATCGTAACACAGCTGCACATGATCTTTGAGCATTTGAGCTGCTGCATCTTCCGTTACACCTAATTTATCTGACAGGAAAGGAATGCCTGCTGGCATCAGCTGCTGAAAATACCAGTCAATATATTCCTGCGAATTTTCCAGCATGCCATCCGGCTCGGGCTCTATATCTATATGCAGCAAAGGCCCGCCGGAACGGCGTATACGGGCCAGCTGCTCTACTACTAATAACAGGTTTAAGGTAGCGCTTTCTGTAACGGATGCTTTTTCTTCGGCACAGCGGTTCCATAATTTATATGACAGGGGGCAGGTGGATACCCCGCCTTCCATACCTTCCGGCAACAGCGCTGCCAGTAAGCGGAACAGGCGAATGGTATAGGTTACACGGTCGCCGGTGGTCCAGTCAGGTACATGCACCTGGTCTTTTACCGTTACGTTATGGAAGCCGCCGTAAGGGAAACCATTCATGGTAAACACATAACAGCCCTGCTGCTGCAGCCAGTCTTTAAACTCCTGCAAAGCCGCTTCCTTACTCAGCTCCAGGCTGGCCTTGTTGGAAAGACGCAGGCCAATGCCAAAAGGCTGATCCGGGCCTAAGGCAGCTTTTACCAATGGTATATGCAGCTGCAGCTGTTTAAAATGCGCGTCCCAGTTTTCACCGGGGTGTATATTAGTGCAGTAGGTAAGATGACCGTAAGGTGTTTGCATAGTTACAGTTCTTTTGATGCGTACTTAGTGGTACATACAATACATTATTTTATTCACCGGCTGCTGATAGTTTTTTGAGTATTTCACCGGCCTGTTGCAGCAGTGTTATATTCATATCATTTACCTCGGCACCATAACCAATGCCTTTGAGCTGGCAAATGGTAAGGCGGCCGCCCAGGTGCTCACGAAACTCTTCCAGCCCTTTTATTACCGGCGATGTGGCGCCAGTCTGCATATCCAGCAGGGGATGATAAATGGGCAGGCTCATTTCCTGCAATAAGTGCAGGATGCGGTTTGTTGCATCCTTATCCAGCCAGCCTAACAGCTGCGTATATACGCTGTCTAAAGCAATACCTATAGCTACCGCTTCGCCATGGCGCAGGGTAAAGTTTGTAAGCTGCTCCAGCTTATGCCCGCTCCAATGACCAAAGTCCAGCGGGCGGGATGAGCCGCTTTCAAACGGGTCGCCTGCGCCGCCAATATGGCTCAAATGCAGCTCTGCACAGCGGTATACCAGCTGCTGCATGGCTTCCATATCGCGGTTGGCCAGGGCTGTTACTTCCCGTTCCATCCACTCAAAAAAAGCGGCATCTTTTATCAGCGCTACTTTTACTGCTTCTACCATGCCGGCGTTCCAGTCACGGTCTTCCAGGGTGGTTAGAAAATGTGCGTCGTTGAACACGGCAGCGGGTGGCGCAAAAGCGCCTAAGAAATTCTTTTTGCCTTTATAGTTAATGCCGTTCTTCACTCCTACACCGGAATCGTTCTGCGATAATACGGTAGTGGGTATACGAATATGCCGCACCCCGCGGTGCGATACTGCTGCGGCAAAACCTACCAGGTCCAGCACAGAGCCGCCGCCAATGCCTATTACAAAAGAGTGGCGGTCAATGGCATATTTGTCAATGGCATCCACCAAACGGAAAAACAGCGCTTCATCATTCTTCACGGCTTCCCCACCGGGAATAATAATGATCTCCGGGGCCAGCTCAAAACCGGGTATATTTTGCAGGTAAGCGCCTGCCTGCTGCTGCAGGTAGGGGTGCTGCTGCCATACCCCTTCATCGGCCACTACCAGCAGCCGCTTTTGATAATAGGGACTGCCCTGCTCCTGCAGGTAGGCCGACAGTGTATTATTATCTGGGCTAAAAATATGATGGGTAAAGAAAACCCGGTAAGCATAGTTTACCTGGAATGACTGCTGGATATAATTGCTGATCTGCATCTCCCAAACTCCTTTCTGTTGAATAAGTTTAAAATATCAAAGTACAAAAATATCTAAAATTAGCCGGGGCAGAGGCCGCAATTATTTTAACGGTAAAAAGCCCCGGTAAATACCGGGGCCGGGTGTTTTGAGGGCATTACCTATGCCTCTTATCTATATGCAGAGATTATTGGATCCTTAAGGCTGTAAAGTAAGCGGATTTTCAGCGGGCCCATAAGCGTAGTAATCCCCAATTTCCGTGTTACGTATTAGTACGTAAAAGATCAGCACTGTTCCCTCTTGTGCATCTAAACTGAAATAACGACTTTTGCACCGGACAATACATTTAAAACATTACTACCCAATTGTTAACCCTGTAACAAAGCTGTAGGTTTTTCGTGCATATAATTTGTTGCAATAGCGCTCCGGCGCATATTGTGGGGTACGCCAACACCAAGATCACAGGTATGAACAGGATTTTTATTTACATACTGTTATGCTGCTTCACGGGCGCTTATGTCCGTGCCCAGCAACCGTTGCACAAAGACAGCTTATACCGCCTCATGCAACGTCAGCCGGCTGATACCAACAGTGTAATGGCCTGCTTTCATTATGGCGACCTGTATTACCCGGAGCAGCTGGACAGCGCAGCCTTCTTTTACCGGAAGGGTCTGCATCTGGCGCAGCAAATACGCTACCAGCGCGGCGTAGCTCTTTTTACATCCTATTATGTATTTGTGCTGAACCAGCGTGGGGAGTATACCAAAGCCCTGCACCTGGTAAGCCAGGCGGCTATTATTTTTAAGGCCCTGAAAGATGAGCCTAACCTGCTGGCGGCTTACAATAATATTGGCAATGCATACCAGAATATGGGCGCCTTCCCGGAAGCGGTGCGCTACTACCTGCTGGCTATAACGCTGGGTGAAAAACATAAGAACAATAAACAGCTGACCAAGCTATATAATAACCTGGCCTCCGTATTTTTTAATACCGGGGATTATGATAAGAGCCACCTTTACGCCACCCGTGCCCTTGCATTGTCGCGGGCCCTTAAAGATACCGCCCGTATTGCCTCAGCGCTGGTGAACCTGGGCGGGGCCCTTACCCGGCAAAAGCACATTCCCGAGGCAATAGCCACCTACCAGGAGGTGATACAGCTGGGACGTTACCTGGGCGACAGTACGCTGGTAATGGATGGGCTGATCAATACCGGCAGCATTTACTCTGACCTGAACCAGCATCAGAAAGCCCTGCACCAGTATGAGCAAACCATGGCCATTACAGACACTTATGATGACCAGGACTACCGCTTATACGCACAGCTGGGCTTTGGGCAGGAGCTGCTGAAAACCGGGCAGGCAGCCAAAGCAGATAAGGTGATTGCCGCTACCATTGCACTGGCCCAACGTATGCAGGCTAATGATGAATTGCGCCAAACCTACCAAACAGCGGCGGAAGTAAAAGAAGCGCTGAACCAGCCGGCACAGGCGCTGCAATACCGTAAGCTATATGAAGCGCTGAATGATACGCTGTTAGGCGTCAGCACCCGCAAACAGGTGCATCAGCTGGAAATAGCTTATCAAACGGCGGAAAAAGATAAAGCACTTGCGGAGAAGCAGTTGCTGCTTACACAAAAAGACCTCGAGCTGGCATCCAAAGCCAAATGGCAGGCTATTTTCCTGCTGGCCATTGGGTTGCTGGCGGCGCTGGCCTTCCTGTTCTGGTACCGCTACCGGCAACGGAATAAGCTGCAGGCGCAACAGCTGCAAACACTGGAAAAGGAAAAAACCGTGCAGGTACTGGAAGCCCTGATGCAGGGCGAGGAAAAGGAAAGGGTGCGCCTGTCAAAAGACCTGCATGATGGTGTGGGCGGGCTGCTATCTGCCGTAAAAATGCACTTCAGCGCCATCCGGCAAAACCAGGAAGTATTAAAACAGAACCCGGCGTATACCCATGCCATTGGCCTGCTGGATGACGCCATTACGGATATACGAAAAACCGCCCATAACCTGATGCCGGAAACCCTGTACCGGCTGGGATTAAAGGAGGCGCTGGAAACATTCTGCAAGAACATCAGCTACTCCGGCACGCTGCAGGTAAGCTTTTATACCAACGGGGATATTGGCCGGTTCAAGCCCAACTTTGAACTGTCGGTATACCGCATTGTGCAGGAGCTGGTGAATAATATTATTAAACACTCAAAGGCCAGCGAGGCCCTGGTGCAGCTAACCCAGCACGATGGTACTCTGGCCATTACGGTAGAGGATAACGGCATAGGCTTTAACCAACAGCATGTGCAGCAGCATGGCAATGGCCTTATTAGCCTGCAGTCGCGCATACGGGCGCTGAATGGCAACATTGCCATTGATGCGGCCAGCGGGCAGGGTACTACCGCATACATTGAATTTGACGTAAGCATTGTAACTAATAATTAGCTGTAAACGGCCAATCTTCCGCATTAAGTAACCCGTTTACAGTGTAGCCATAATTTAAACTATATGCAGATTAAAGTGGCCATTACTGATGATCATTTACTGGTGATCAATGGCATAAAAACCATGCTGGCGCCCTATGCGCATATTTCCGTTGTTTATGAAACCACAGACCCGGGTCAATTACTAAACGGGCTTGGCACCAACCCGCCCCACGTGCTGTTGCTGGATATACAGATGCCCGGTATGGATGGGATGGAGCTTTGCCGGCAGGTGCAGAAAGCATATCCTGATATTAAGGTGATTGCCATCAGCAGCTTTATGGAAACCCATTACATTAAACAAATGCTGCGTAATGGCGCAGCCGGCTACCTGCTGAAAAACACCGACCCCATTACACTGGCAACCGCCATTGAAAAAGTACATGCAGGCGAACAGTTCCTGGATGATTCCCTGAAACAAAGCCTGCTGGATGAAGTGCTGACCGGCCAGAAAAGGAACAGCTATGAAATACCGTTGACCCGCCGGGAAAAAGAAATACTGAAACTAATAGCAGAAGAACATTCCAACCAGGAAATAGCGGATATGCTGTTCATTAGCCTGCGCACGGTAGAAACGCACCGTTTGAACCTGACCCAGAAGCTGGCGGTGAAGAATACGGCCGGATTGGTGAAGGAGGCGATACGGAGAGGGTTGCTGGATTAATGTGCAGATGTGCAAATGTGCAGATATGCAGATGGGGGAATGTGCTGATGTGCTAATATGCTAATGTGCTGGTGAGTATTGTGTATAAATGTTTTCACGTAATACTCCATTTGCACACCTGCACATTTGCATATTTGCACATTGATCAGGTTACTGCAAAGGCTTTTGCCAACAGCACCGATAACGGCAGCAGCAATAAGATCAGCAATGCATATGGCCAGGAGCCAAAAGCCGCTGCCCAGGCGGCATCCATAGCTATGAGGGCAAGAATGCCTCCTTTAACGGCCTTCCCAATATTAGGCCCGCTGGGATCTTTCATGGCACGGATCAGGGGTGCATTGATCATTACGATCATTAATACTAAAAAGGGTAATGCAGGTAATAAATGATTGTTAGCCACGGCCAGTACCCCGATAGTGCCATATACAAATGCATAACACACAGCGGTTATACGCAAAGTTTTAATACTGCCGCCATACACCTCTCCGCGGCTGATGGCTGTTACCGCCGCAATGTAAATAACAGGTATTACGGCCAGCCAGGTATAATGTTGTAATACGGGTTCAATTAAACTAATGCCCAGCAGCAGGTTCAGGCCACGGCACAGGCCCATGTTCACCGGCCCCCAGCTGAGGTGCTTACCCCATTTATTATAAATAAGCGCGGAAGCCATAATGGCAAGGGCTATGTAACCGGCAGCACGGCCTACGGTAAATGCTGCCAGTATGCCTAACAGGAACAGATAGCTGCCCAGGATCACTGCCTGTGTTTTTGTTATCAGCCCGCTGGGAATGGGCCTTTCGGGCCGTTCAATTTTATCGAGGGATGCGTCAAATACATCGTTGAACACTACGCCGCCGCCATACAGGCCTACAGTGGCCAGGCACAAACAGGCTACGGGTAACAGATCCAGGTAGTTTGTATATGCTTTGTGCAAAAAACCGGAAACAGCTATCCCTGCCAGTATATCTGCTACTGCGGTTAACAAATTGGCTGGTCGCACCAACTTCAAATAACCCAACGATTTGCTAAGTATATAACTACTCACCGGTTATAGGGGTTTTATCAATAAATCTGCGTTTCTCCATACAATCCTTTACGTTAGCGGATCCGCATAGTGTTCTTGTCCATCCGCGGCTGCTGGCCACCTCTTAGCACTGTGCTTCCGTTAAATTTTTCACTCTGATCTACTGTTTTCACCTTTTCAAAGTCGGCCTCATTAATCTGGCCGCTTTGGGCAAAGGCTGTTATAGCGTTCCGGTAAGTTACCAAATGAATATCATGCAAGTCAATACCACTTTCGTGCATTAATGCTGCTGTTTTTGGAACTGCCAGGGGATCGCTGATGCCCCAGTCGGCCGCAGAATTAATCATAATACGCTCGCTGCCATATTGTTTTACTACTTCCACCATGCGCTCATTACCCATTTTAGTAAAGGGGTAAATAGTGAATGCAGCCCAGAAACCGCGGTCTAACACTTCTTTTACGGTTTCTTCATTATTATGGTCTACGATCACCATAGCGGGATCCAGGCCATGTTCTATGGCAATATCCATACTGCGTTGGGTACCTTGTTTTTTATCGCGGTGCGGCGTATGGATCTGTACGGGTAAATTGGCTTCCTTAGCCAGCTCCAGCTGGGCGCGGTAATACTTTTCTTCCAGGGCCGTCTGGTCATCAAAACCAATTTCGCCTACGCCTACTACGCCCTCTTTGTAAATGAAAAGGGGCAGTATTTCCATTACGGCTTCTGCTAACTTTTCGTTGTTGGCTTCCTTGGAATTAAGGCCTATGGTGCAATAGTGTTTTATCCCAAACTGGCCTGCCCTGAACCTTTCCCAGCCAATAAGGCTGCTGAAATAATCACGGAAGGTATCTACCCCGGTACGGGGCTGTCCCAGCCAGAAGGCGGGTTCTATTATTGCGGTGACCCCGGCATCTGCCATGGCCTGGTAATCGTCTGTAGTACGGGAAGTCATATGCACATGCGGATCAAAGAAACGCATTCCCTTAATATGCTCCAGGTAATCCGGCAGCACGGATAATGGCTGCAGGTCCTTTTCTGATAACTGATGACTATAACACATGGAAAATCTCTTTTTAGTTCACTTGTTTTGCTGCTACCCGGCCCCAGCTTAACAGGCCTTCCTTTATTTCCTGTTCCAGCACCGGCGCCTGCTGCAACAGTGCGCGGGCGGGTGCATACGTGGAATAATAACAGGTGAGTGCAGCGGCTTCCTTTTCAATATTTTCTGCGGAATGCCATACCCTTTGTATATCCGGCATATTGGCATCATTAATAAAACGGGTTACCAGGCGCCAGAGCATGGGATTTACCGGGCGGCCGGCAGCCCAGCGCTCATGCGCATAATCAATAAGAATGGCGGCCAGCTTTGCATTGGCCCGCTCATCCAGGCCTATAATGTCATGGACGGCTTTCTCTGTAAAAAATGCTTTCAGCACCAGCTGGTTCCAGGCCGGTTCATCCAGGTACCGGGCCGGGTATGGGTTGTGCAGCATAATGGCTTCCAGCACCGTGCCTATATTAGAGCGGATGCCTTCCGAAGTGCGCAGCTTCCATTCCTGCGCCCAGGGCAGCAGGGGCAGTGCGCCATACAGCGCTACCAGCTCATTCATTTCAGCGGCGTTAAACAGCCCTTCTATGGTTTGCACGTAATTGCTCCGGTCATTTGCCGGCCATTGTAATAACCACCAGGTACGCGCCAGCCGGTCTAACGTATATCCCTGTACGAAGAATCCATGAGCGGTTTCCTGTAACTCATGGTTAGTACCGGCAGGTAATGT
Organism: Chitinophaga sp.; assembly: GCF_036569125.1. Lineage (GTDB taxonomy): Bacteria > Bacteroidota > Bacteroidia > Chitinophagales > Chitinophagaceae > Chitinophaga. Next base: position 15,865 of record NZ_DATCRF010000118.1, read on the forward strand.
GACAATCTGTTTCCCGGTAAAACGCGGAATAGCACTAAAGGTCAGATTAAACTGTTGTACGGATGCTGTATCCTGCAGCACTTTACTGCGTTGCGCCAGCCAGGAAAGGGCCTGACCGGTACTGTGCTGCTCAATAATAGCATATAGATAAGCGCTCACCTTATCTCTGTCATAGTCATATGGTTGCTCCATTGCGCCTGTATTCTGATCGCGAAAAATAGGTGATCAAGGGGATAAAGATAGCAGAATTTGATGAACGGATAAAAAAGCGGAAAGCATAAAGGAGAAAGCGGAAAGGTGGCTGGGAGCGTAGGAGTTCCCGCTGCGGCCGGCGCCGGAATGGCGGCTGGTGAGCAGGTGTATGAAAATGAATGCCTGGTGTGACAGCACCTGTCAGGATCTACCGTTTAGCCTTATGTATAGCGGCGTGCGGAGGGGCAGTGGTGTTTTGCGCTACCGGCTCGCCGGCGGTGCGCACCTGCATTTTTTGTACAATGAATGCGCCAATGCTCCGGCCCTGCTGCAACCCGTTCTCTATAGATGAGCGGTAATGAATGCCACCGTATAAACGGCTGATGCCGGCCTCATTTGCCGCCTGTGTGAACGAGGTAAAGCTGCGCTGCCCGGCGCCGTATTCCACTTCCGTAGTGTCTGCAAAGGCCACATTATCGCCATACAGCCGGGTAAGTGTAACGGCTGCTGCGCCGGATATTACACTATGGCCACTGGTATATTCCGGGAAAGGCGGTGTTTGCAGCAGCGGCTCCCAGCCGGGGTCTACCAGCTGGTTTATGACCGTTTGCGGACGTATTACCCGGCTGCGGTACTTCTCATCCCAACAGGCAATAAAGGCATCCAGTAAGGTAGCGGCGGTTAATGCATAGGCTTGTGCGGTTTGCACATATCCTGCTTTGGCCTGCCGGGAGGCAATGGCTGCAATGCCCATCCAATGGCCGCCCGGGGTAATTTTTTTAGTGGCAAACATAGCGTGGCCGGTATGGTGCATTACATAGGGATTGCAGTCCCAGAAGCTGGCAATGGCTATTTGCTCTTTACTTAAATGTGTACAGGTATGGTATACTTCCATCATTTCCCGGTAAAAACGGCTGGTGGTATCCGCCTCATTATACTTATTGGCGGGCAGGGGCTTGAACTGGCTGCAGGTATCCAGCATAAAGGGGTGAATGCTGCTCCAGTAAGGTTCTACC
>NZ_DATCRF010000119.1:0-12537 GCF_036569125.1 Chitinophaga sp.
CCTGAGACCTGAAAAATTCTTAAAGCACTCTTTTTAAAAAGCATAATTATGGTTGAGATAAAACCTGATGAAATTTCGGCAATATTGCGCCAGCAATTGAGCAATTTCAATGCTGCAGCCGACCTGGAAGAGGTAGGCACGGTATTGCAGGTGGGCGACGGTATTGCCCGTATATATGGACTGAATAATGTTCGTTACGGTGAGCTGGTGGAGTTTGAAAATGGTGTAAAAGCCATCGCCCTGAACCTGGAAGAAGATAACGTGGGTGTGGTACTGATGGGTGAATCCGGCGAAATAAAAGAAGGCAATAAAGTACGCCGTACCGGTTTGATCGCTTCCATTAAAGTGGGCGAAGGACTGGTAGGCCGTGTTGTAAATACCCTGGGTAACCCTATTGATGGTAAAGGCCCCATTACCGGCGAATTATATGAAATGCCCCTGGAGCGTAAAGCACCGGGCGTTATTTATCGCGAGCCTGTAAAGGAACCCCTGCAAACCGGTATCAAGGCTATTGACGCCATGATCCCTGTTGGCCGTGGCCAGCGTGAGCTGGTGATCGGTGACCGCCAGACCGGTAAAACCGCCATCTGTATCGACACCATCATTAACCAGAAAGAGTTTTACGATGCAGGCAAGCCTGTATATTGCATATATGTAGCGATTGGTCAGAAAGCCTCTACCATTGCAGGTGTAATGAAAACCCTGCAGGATAACGGCGCTATGGCTTACACTACCATCGTAGCGGCATCTGCCTCTGAACCGGCTCCGCTGCAGTTCTACGCTCCGTTCGCAGGTGCTGCCATCGGTGAGTTCTTCCGTGATACCGGCCGCCCGGCGCTGATCATTTATGATGATCTGTCTAAACAGGCTGTTGCGTACCGCGAAGTATCCCTGCTGCTGCGCCGCCCACCGGGCCGTGAAGCTTACCCTGGTGACGTGTTCTACCTGCATAGCCGTTTGCTGGAGCGTGCTGCGAAAGTGATCGCTAAGGATGAAATAGCCCGCCAGATGAACGACCTGCCGGATTCTATCAAGCACCTGGTAAAAGGTGGTGGTTCCCTGACCGCATTGCCGATCATTGAAACACAGGCCGGTGACGTATCTGCTTACATTCCTACCAACGTGATCTCTATTACGGATGGTCAGATCTTCCTGGAATCCAACCTGTTCAACGCCGGTATCCGTCCTGCTATTAACGTGGGTATCTCTGTAAGCCGCGTAGGTGGTAACGCACAGATCAAATCCATGAAGAAAGTGGCCGGTACCCTGAAGCTGGACCAGGCGCAATACCGCGAAATGGAGGCCTTCTCCAAATTCGGTGGCGACCTGGATGCGGCCACCAAAGCCGTACTGGACAAAGGCGCCCGTAACGTGGAGATCCTGAAGCAGGCTCAGTTCAGCCCTTATTCAGTGGAAAAACAGGTAGCAATGATCTACCTGGGTACACAAGGTTTGCTGCGCGAAGTACCGGTAAGGAACGTACGTGCTTTTGAAGAAGCTTTCCTGCATGAAATGGAAGTACGCCTGCCTGAAGTGCTGGCCGAATTCAAAAAGGGTAACCTGGCAGATGATGGCATTAAAAAGATGGTGACCTTGGCAAATGAGCTGAAGCCACGATTTGCATAAGTAATAAGGTAATTTAGCATAATGAAGATCCCGGTCAATTGGCCGGGATTTTTGTTTTATGCTATTTACCTTCTGCGTATTTTTTGAAATTGTTGAGCACCGATTGGGTGAAATCTTTTTGGATCTCAAGCGGGGTTTCTGCTTCGGGTACAAAGGTTTCTGCTACGGTAGTTTTATTACCATCCGCTGTGAATTTGATGGAGGATGTTCTGCCATCGGACACGGTGTATTCAATAAGCTCCTGAGGTATGATCCTGCTGTATGTGCCGCTATGGTCAAACCCAACGCTACCGTCTTTGGTTTCCATTCTGAAGGAGAAGGTGCCGCCTTCTTTTAGATCGGCTTCAGCGCCCGGGCAATGCCAGTTGTCGTAAGGGGCGTTCCATTGCATAATATCCGCAGGGCTTGTCCATAGTTTCCAGACTTTTTCTACCGGTGCGTTTACAGTAGTTTCAACGGTGAAGATGGTTGTTGGGTTGCTCATAAATTTTTATGTTAAGTGGCTTCCAGGTTTTTATCAAATTTATCAAAAGGGTTTCGCATGCGGTAAGTTGATTGTAAATGATCTTATCTACTGCTAAGGTTTTATTCCATTGCCATTACTTTCCATTCGGGGCTGTCGGCCGTTTTTACTACATAGAGGGTTACCTCTTTAAACTTTTTATCACCCTTAACAATTAAGTTAACAGCAGCATTGCCGTACTCACCACTTGAATCAGTGGTTTTTTGAATGCCGCCCGTAAGCATCAAACTAAAGCTTTTAATATTGCCTACCTCTGATTTCAATTCCTTGTTGTTGGTTAAATATTTTTTAGCGGCAGCACAGGCATCCGTAAAGGGCATTATTACCATCAAGCCTATGTTAACGAATAAGATAAATGCTATGATCCCAATTCCGATCTTTTCAGGCAGCGTATTTTTCTTTACTGCTGCTTTCGTTTTAATCCTGGTAAGTAAAAAACCGATGGCCCCTGCCAATAAAAGTACCCAGCCAATTGATTCGCTTTCCCAGAAAAAATAAAGGCCTGTTAACCGGCTTAAATAGCCATAGGTTATTAATACCAATGCAGCTATGAGCGCTGTTTTTGTGCGATTATCGAGCTGTTTTAATATTGTCATAGGTTGTTGCTCTTTTTTTTAGAATGGTATAAAAAACAGGGGAGTTAGTGTTACTTCCGTTCAACTGTTATGGGTTTTGCTTCCAGGCTGTAATAGCTGAATATTTCCGCAACTTCTTTGTTGGTCAGTAGTTTTAATTTAGCATTCGCTTTTGCATCTGTTTCACTTTCCATGGATCGTAGCAAAATAAGTTTATACACTTCTTTCTTCTTATCTAAGGGAGCTCCGGCATGTTTTGAAATGAATTGTTCATAAGCATTAGCCATTGCTAACCAAATGGCAATTTCACCATCTGGATGCCGGTCTCTTTTGAAGTTTGTTATTGTTTCTTCCAGGCTGCCGGGATTTACTTCTGCAAAAGCCGCCTGGATCCTTTTTATTTTTTCAATCTGGTCAGCGCTCAATGTGTCATGAGCTACCGGGCTTAATGTTAAATCGCCTGGATTTACTGTTTGAACATTTGAATGGTCTGAGTTAGTGTTTGTTTTACAGGCTGCAGTTGCCAATACTAAGATCAGGATAAACAGGGATATGTTGAATTTTTTCATGTTTATATATGTGTGAATAGCAGATCTATTTTACATAAGCGAATGCTTTGTTCCGCCGGAAAACTTATTCTTTAAAGTCGGCCCAGCCTCCATAGCTTAGTATATTCCTGTCAATATTATACACCATTATTGTCAGCACATCAATAAAGCTTTCGCCGGATCCGGGAATAGTATAATGCCTTATTTTATGTGGATCAAATCTTATCAGGATCAGCCTTTCATTATCCTCATTCCGGTAGCCCCAAAAGTAGCGGTCAAAGTTTTGAATTTTATTTTTCTGATCCTGGCGGAGCCGGTGCATAATTTGGGGTCTGCGCTCTTTATATGTTTTAAGAGCAGCTTGTTGCTCCGTAGTGTCTGGATCGTTATTTTGTTTATCCAGCTGATGAATGGCGGCAGCTGCATATTGTGTTTGGATGGCATTATCGGCTGCACGGGCTTCTGCAATTTCAGGGGTAAACCGGTTGACTGCCGGGATCTTTTTACCAATGAAATTTATGTCAAGGTCTTTGGATGCTATAAATACCTTGTACTTTGGATAGTTCAATGTATCCAGGAGCAATGTATCAACCTGAAAGGTTTTTTGCGCAAGGCTGGTGGTGGTAATGGCCAGCGCCCAAAGGGTTAGTATAATCTTCATAGTTGGATCAGTACATTAGTCTGCATTTCTTTTACCGCAATAATTCATCTGCATAGTTTTATTGTCAAATGGGTTGTCGCAGAAAAGAATATTCATAAGTAAGGCGTTCGCATTTATGCATCCCCAATATTTGCTGCGATCCCGGAAACGCCGCATTCAAAAGTTGAGATCAATTAAAGATACAAAGTTGAAATTATGTTCTATAACATATCAATGTTATCTATAGCGGTAAATAGCCCGGTCATGGCTGTCAATAACCTGCCAGATAGCCTTCCCGGCTGGCGGGCGATTAACAAGTTCTAAGTAACCGTTCAAATGCCTCCCCCCTCCATTTTCCCCGATCCTTTTCCGCCTTTCACCGCTCCGCATCCCCGGCTTAACCGATTTGTTTATATCGTAACTTTGTTTACAAAATAAACTAAATTAGCTTTGTTGTAAATCCCCGGCCCATGTGGAAACATTCATTTAACCTATTACTCTGTATTTGTTTACCCGCGCTGGTACTGGCGCAGCAAAAGATCAGCGGTAAGATCACCGATGCTAAAAAACGCCCGCTGCCCGGCGTAAACGTGTATATAAAAGGCAGCTACGACGGCGCCACTGCCGGGGCAGACGGTACCTTTTCATTTACTACCACTACAACCGGTACGCAGGTGCTGGTAGCCAGCTTAATGAGCTTTCAAACACAGGAACAGACCATAAACATTACCGGCCCGGTACAGGTAACGCTTATGCTCAAAGCAGCCATGAGTGAGCTGAAAGTGGTAACTATTTCTGCCGGCAGTATTGAAGCCAGCAATGATAAAAATAACACAGTGCTTAAACCTTTGGACATCGTGACCACTGCCGGCGCCACCGCCGATATTGTGAATGCGCTTAAAACGCTGCCCGGCACACAACAAACCAACGACCGCGAAGGCCTTTTTGTGCGCGGTGGTACGGGTTATGAAACACAGATCTTCATTGATGGGCTCATGGTAAGAAATCCTTTTTTTACCAGCCTGCCGGATATGCCGGGCCGTGGACGTTTTTCGCCTTTCCTGTTCAAAGGCACCACCTTTAGCAGCGGCGGTTACTCCGCCCAATACGGGCAGGGGCTTTCCTCTGCGCTGGTGCTGGAATCAGAAGACCTGCCTGCCCGCTCTTCCTACAGCCTGGGCGCCTCGGTGCTGGGTGTAAGCGGCGGTTTGGATGAATTGTCGAAAGATAAAAAAGGTTCCTTTGGCATAGAGGCAGATTATACCAACCTGGCGCCTTATTTCAGTATAGCCAAACCCAAGCAGGAGCCCACAGTGGGCCCGGAAATTATAGGCACTTCCCTGAACTTCCGCCGCAGAACATCCTCCACCGGCATCCTTAAATTTTATGGATACGGTAACTGGAGCCGCATGGGTTTTAAGAAGAACAGCATTGAATATCCCGGCTACCAGGAGCAAACAGATGTACGTAACCAGAACGTATATACGAACCTCACTTACAAAGAAAGCCTGGGCAGCGGCTGGCGCATGAATGCCGGCTTCTCGTACAGCTCCAACATTGATAAGATAAAGCTGGATACTATTCAGAAATCGCCGGTAACCAATGTGCATGCCCGTTCCGACCTGAGCCAGCTGAGGTTAATGCTTACCAAAAGCCTGGGCGCTTTTTCCCAGCTGCGGCTGGGCGGTGAATACCAGTATGCAGTAGAACGTTCTGAGTTTAACAGCTATAACGCTAACTATGTAGATAACTATTCTGCCGGTTTTGCCGAAAGCGATATTTATTTCACTCCCCGCTTTGTAGGCCGCTTTGGCGGGCGCCTGGAATATTCCACCGTACTGGCGAAAGTGAACCTGGCGCCCCGCGCTTCCTTAGCTTATAAGCTGGATGACTATAGCCAGTTTTCCCTGGCCTATGGCGATTATTACCAGAAGCCCGAACCGCAGTACCTGCGCTTTAAGCAGGACCTGAGCTACATGAAAGCCACGCACTACATAGCCAGCTTCCAGCGCCTGTCAAGTAACTATACTTTCCGTGTGGAAGCATTCTATAAAAAGTATAAAGACCTGGTAAAAACAGTACCGGATACCCTTACTAACGGTACCGGCTATGCGAAAGGTATAGAGCTGTTCTGGAGAGACCGTAAAACCATTAAGAACCTGGATTACTGGATCTCCTATTCCTTCCTGGATACCAAACGCAACTACCTGTTCTACCCTTACGAGGTGCAGCCTGACTTTGCAGCCAAACATACTGCCAGCCTGGTAATGAAGAAATATTTCCCAAAGATCACTACCAATATCGGGGTAACTTACAGCTATGCCAGCGGGCGGCCCTATTATAATCCCAACCTGCCGGAAAGTAAGTTCATGTCGGAAAAGACCATTGATTTTAATACATTAGGTTTGAGCGCCAGCTACCTTACTACTGTTGGCAAAGCATTCACCGTATTTGTAGTATCCGTTACCAACGTGTTTGACTTTAAGCAGGTATATGGTTACCGTTATTCCACGGATAGGCTGCGCCGGGAGGAGATAGTGCCCAATGCGCCCCGGTTCCTGTTTGTAGGCATGTTCATGAACTTTGGTATAGACCGCCGCCAGGATGTAATTAATAATCTTTAAACATATCAATCAAACCATCAAGAATAAAAACAGATCTGTATGAAACAATTCCTCCTTTTGCTGTTACCGGTTTTTGCGGCTGTAGTTACCAAAGCCCAAAGCCCCCAATACCAGGATGCTATGACCAAACAGGTTGGCCTGCTGGATGCACCCGCCAGCTATAACCCGCAAAGCATGCTGGATATTTCCAACACCTTTGAGCGCATTGCTGCAGCGGAAAAAAATCAGTGGCTGCCTTATTACTATGCTGCTTACACACAGGTAATGTCTGCCCTGATGACGCAGGATAAAGATAAAATAGATGGCCTGGCTGATAAAGCAGAAGCCAACATCAACAAAGCTGATTCGTTAAAACAGAATGATGATGAAGTGGCCTGCATCCGCTCCCTGATCGCTACTTCACGCATTATGGTAGACCCGCAAAGCCGTGGACAGCAGTATGGTCCTGAATCCGGTATGCAAATACAAAAGGCTAAACAGATAAACCCGGAGAACCCGCGTGTATACCTGCTGGAAGGCCAGGCCCTGTATTATACACCGGAACAGTTTGGTGGCGATAAAGCAAAAGCCAAAGAAATATTACAGGTAGCCGTGCAGAAATATGCAGCTTTTAAACCCGCCAGCAGCATAGCACCGCACTGGGGAGAACCCCATGCAAAAGATCTGCTGCAGCAGGCAGGCAAATAATACAGGAGAAAATGTGAAGTGCGAAAGGTGAGGTACCGCCATGCTTCACCTTTCATTTTCAACCTTCACGCCTTAATTTGATATTCGTTAACTATAGTTGTGATGATGTATTTTAAAGACCTGGACCCTGTTCTGCATTCACAACTGCGCCTGGCCATTATGTCGGTACTGGTCAGCGAGCAGGAGGCGGAATTTACCATGCTGAAAGAAAGGACCAATGCCTCTGCCGGTAACCTGAGTGTGCAGATCAATAAGCTGAAAGAAGCCGGTTATATTGATGTGATCAAGCAATTTAAAGACAACTATCCGCAAACCCTTTGCAAAATAACCACACAGGGCAGCAAAGCCTTTGCAAGCTATGTAACCTCTATCCAATCTTACCTGAACGCGGGCAAGCACAAATAATTGCTGCAGCCGGAACTGCGATGTTACTTCAGTTCTAACCGCTAATTTTATAGGAAGCCATAGGATCGGCCCTTTCATTCCAAAAATGTTACTCCCATGAATACCCCTGCATCCATGTTGAGAGTGGCGCCCACTTCAGCATTGATACTATCTTATGCCAAAGAAATGTATACGGATCCGCTAAGCCGTAAATACATGCAGTACATAGACCTGGGCGATGTACAACCCCTTGTGGCAGCTATCAGCCAGCTAAATGTGCCGCTGGAGGGCATTATACAGCTGCGTAAAAAAATGGTGCGTTACCTTGTTCGGCAGTTCATTAGCCGGTACCCCCAGCAACAGATCTGTATTATGGCAGCCGGTTTGGATCCCCTGGGATTACAGCTGGCGGCAGAGTATCCCCAGCTGATCAACGGTATTTATGAAATGGACCAGGCCTGGATGGAGGATAAAGGCCGTATTTACCGCAACATTGCCCCTCAGCTAAGCTTACCTGTTACCCTGCTAACAGATATTACCCATACCATACAATGCAAGCGGCAGCTGAGAGATGCCGGCTACGATGCGTCGCAGCCTGCTATCATTATCCTGGAAGGCATTGTGCCTTATATAACAGAAGAACAGTTCCGCGACATTATACAATGTTTCAGCACAAAAAATGCGCGTAACACCGTGATCATGGATTACCTGCTGCCGGCAGAAGATCTCAGACCGGCCGCCACCAGGCATGCCTATAATGAGGTAACCGGCCTGCTGCAAAGGAGCCTGGGTGTGGAGCTTTATTATTACAGCCGAAAGAAGATCCTGAACATACTGGAGCTGCTGCAGGCAGAGATACACGACGTGTATGATATGCATACCGTGGAGGAGAAGCTCTATGGTTATAACAACCTTTATCCCCACCGGGGCGATAGCTGGCTGGAAATGGCAGCATTCCATTTGTAGCTATTAGCAGTTGGCTGTTAGCTTTTAGCTGTCATAAGGCAAGTGCTGAAAGTAAAAGACCTGTAACACTTTACAATGTTACAGGTCTTTTTATTGAAATACATTTATTACTGAAGTACATTTTTATTGCTAACAGCTAATGGCCAACAGCTAATAGCTAGTTACCATCTACTCCGATGCCAGCTCCATCTTCTTCAGCGGGTTCCGGGTGTTTTCCGCATAGATCCCGCGCTTTTCCAGGATATCCAGGCAGCTGAAAATGGCCTGCCGGAAAGAGGCGGCATCTGCCAGGTTCTTACCGGCAATGTCAAACGCGGTACCATGGTCCGGGGAGGTGCGTACAATAGGCAGCCCGGCGGTATAGTTAATGCCTTCGCCGCTGGCCAGTGATTTAAAGGGTATCAGGCCCTGGTCGTGGTACATAGCCAGCACGCCGTCAAACTGGGCATACATGGTACGGGCAAAGAAGGCATCGGCGCTGTAAGGCCCAAAGGCCAGGATGCCGTTGCTCTTGGCTTTATTAATAGCGGGGATGATCTCTTTAATTTCTTCCTGGCCTATCAGCCCATCGTCGCCGGCATGGGGGTTTAAGCCCAGCACCGCAATACGGGGGCTGTCGATCCCAAAGTCTTTGATCAGGCTGTCCTGCATCAGCTGCAGCTTGCCCAGTATATTCTCCTTGGTTACATATTTGGCAACTTCCGCTACCGGCACATGTTCGGTAAGCAGGCCAATACGCATATTATCGGCCGTCATAAACATCAGCACATCCTTTGCATTAAAGGCATCCCGCAGGAAAGGCGTATGTCCGGTATAATTAAAGTCGGCGCTTTGTATATTCTTTTTGTGAATGGGCGCGGTTACCAGCCCTTGTATAACCCCGTCTTTCAGGCATTGGATGGCCACGGCCAAGGAGCGGGCTGCATATTTGCCACCGGCTTCATTCAGCGCGCCCGGCATGATCTGCACTTCCTCTTCCCAGCAGTTGAAAACATTCACCTGCTTGTGGTTCAGGCGGGCAAACTCTTTCAGGCTCTGGTAATTGAAGTTGTTCTCATTCATCAGCTTCCGGTAGAAGTTGATGGTTTTATTGGAAGCAAAGATCACGGGAGTGCAGAACTCCAGCATCCTGTTATCCGTAAAGGTTTTGATAACGAGCTCCGTACCAATGCTGTTCAGATCACCTACGGTGATGCCGATAACCGGTTTGTTAATGTGCGTATTACTCATGGGTGGATAAAATACCAAGATACAAAGATACCAAATACAAAGTACAATGCGGTATTTGGTATCTTTGCGGGAATCATGTACACATTAAAGAAATCGCTGGGCCAGCACTTCCTCAAGGATGAGAACATGTGCAAAAAGATTGTCCAGTCGTTACCTGTAATCCAAGGCCAGCAAGTGCTGGAAGTAGGCCCCGGCGCGGGCGCCATTACCAAATACCTGCTGCAGTTACCGGGTATTAGCTTTAAAGCCGTGGAGCTGGATACCGAAAAAGTGCAGTACCTGGAAAAAACTTATCCTGATATAAAGGACAAGCTCATTCACCAGAGCTTCCTGGATATGGAAGTGCCCTTCCAGGGCCAGTTTAGCGTGATCGGCAATTTCCCTTATAACATATCTTCCCAGATCATGTTCCGGGTGCTGGAATGGAAAGCCCAGGTACCGGAGGTAGTAGGCATGTTCCAGAAAGAGGTGGCATTGCGCATTGCCGCCACCCATGGCAATAAGGACTACGGCATTCTGAGCGTGCTGTTACAGGCCTGGTACCGGGTGGAGTACCTGTTTGAAGTACATGAGCAGTGCTTTAACCCGCCGCCCAAAGTAAAGTCGGCCGTAATAAGGCTTACCCGCCTGGAGCAGCCCTATGAGATTGCCAATGAGCGCAAGTTCTTTAACCTGGTGAAAACCGCTTTTAACCAGCGCCGCAAACAGCTCCGTAACCCGTTAAAAACATTATTTGATAAGGAATACCTGCAGGACAGCCTCTTCAGCAAAAGGGCAGAAGAGCTGACTGTGGCCGATTTTGTAGCATTATCGCATAAGATGATATGAAGAAGAAAGTATTAATTACTGCCAGGGTACATGAATACCTGGTGAACAGACTGGAAGAAAAAGAATACGAAGTAAGCTATCAGCCTTCCATTACCTATGAGGAAGCGGCTGCTGCCATACATGACTGCACCGGCCTCATAGTTACCACCCGCCTGCGTATAGACAGATCCTTTATAGATAATGCCCCGCAGCTGCAATGGATAGGGCGCCTGGGCTCGGGCATGGAGCTGATAGATGTGCCTTATGCAGAAAGCAAGGGCATACGATGTGAGAGCAGCCCCGAGGGTAACTGTGATGCAGTAGGAGAGCAGGCCCTGGGCATGTTGTTGGCCCTTATGAACAATATTCTAAAAAGTAACCTGGAACTGCGCCGCGGCATCTGGGAACGTGATGGTAACCGGGGTTATGAGCTGAATGGCCGTACCGTAGGCATTATTGGCTTTGGGCATACCGGGAGCGCCTTTGCGCATAAGCTGCAGGGCTTTGATGTGGAGATCCTGGCCTATGATAAATATAAGAAGGGCTTCAGCACAGATAATGTAAAAGAAGCTACTATGGATGAGCTGTTCACTAAGGCAGATGTGATCAGCGTTCATCTGCCTTTAACAGAAGAAACACGCCACCTGGCCAATGCGGCTTTCTTTAAGTCGTTTCATAAAAGGATCTATTTCCTGAACACGGCGCGTGGTAAAATCGTGAATACAGCAGATCTTATTGAGGCCCTGGAAGCAGGTACCCTGGCGGGCGCCGGCCTGGATGTGCTGGAGAATGAAAAGCTGCCCACCTATTCAGAAACAGAGCAGCAACAGCTGGAACGTTTGCTGCAATTACCCAACGTTGTGCTTACCCCGCACATCGCCGGATACTCCCATGAGGCAAGTATTAAAATGCCCCGCTATGTGTTGGATAAGCTGGGAATTTAAGTTGGGCGGAAACGAAAAATAGTTATATTTGCCTAAATACAAACATAGTACAACGCTTCTGTGAAAATGGAGGCGTTGATTTTTTTTTCTTATTTCTAAAACCCAAAAGATATGTCTGGCGTCAACTATGTTACGAAAGAAACCCTGGAACAAATGAGGGATGAGCTGAATGCCCTGAAAACTAAGGGCAGGGCAGAAATTGCCAGGGCCATTTCAGAAGCACGGGAAAAAGGCGACCTGAAGGAGAATGCCGAATACGATGCGGCTAAAGAAGCACAGGGATTGCACGAAGCTAAGATTGCTACTTTGGAAAATGCGATTGCTACCGCCAGGATAGTAGAGGCTGATACTATTGATACCTCCAAAGTATCCATTTTATGTAAGGTAACTATTACCAATGTAGCCAATAAAAAAACCGTTACTTATCAGCTGGTATCTGAAACAGAGGCTGATCTGAAAGCGGGTAAGATATCTGTAACTTCTCCTATTGGTAAAGGTTTGTTAGGCAAACAGGTAGGTGAGGTGGCTGATGTACAGGCGCCTAACGGGCACATCAAATTCAAGATTGATAATATAAGCGTTTGATAAACTGATACACTTGTTACACCACCCCGGCCTTGTGCCGGGGTTTTTTATTATTTCAGATTTACGATTTTAGATTTTAGATTTACAGCCCCCCTAATCTAAGATCGTAAATCTAAAATCGTAATCATCATGTCTGTTTCCGTTTTCACTAAGATCATTAAAGGAGAGATCCCCAGCTATAAGATAGCAGAGAATGACCACTTCTATGCTTTCCTGGATATTTTTCCGCTGGTACAAGGGCATACCCTTATTGTGCCCAAGCTGGAAGTAGATAAATTCTTTGATGTGCCGGATGAGCTGCTGGCAGAATGGCTGGTATTTGCCCGGCCCATTGCCAAAGCCATGGAGCGCTCCTTTCCCTGTAACCGGGTAGGCGTTAGCGTAGTAGGGCTGGAGGT
>NZ_DATCRF010000120.1:0-4406 GCF_036569125.1 Chitinophaga sp.
GTATCCTACATAGGATCATTCGACAGTACGATCGCCGGGTCACGAAACGGTCACAGCCCGGTATTCTTATGGTATGCTATCAAAAAACTGGGAAAAGAAGGTTTGCTGAAAAGGGCATCAGAGTGCTTATGGCTGGCAGCCTATACACAACAAAAACTGAAGGAAGGAGGCATATCAGCCTGGCGCAATGAAAAAGCGATCACCGTAGTATTTCCCAAACCAGCGGATACGATCTGCCGCAAATGGCAGCTGGCGAGCGAAGCGGGATCTTCACACCTTATATGCATGCCCGGCATTACAAAGAATATGATCGATGATTTCATCGAAGAATTGCTGAATACGCAATATGACCCAAACGCACTCGCTTCTTCAGAACTCCTTCATAATTAATCATTATAAAAACAAACCCTATGAACAAAACAGCAGAACAATTACCGGTCAAAACACAACCAGGCGATCCTGTCAGAATAACAACACCTGAACCCTGGACATGGGAAGTGCTGGCGAAAGCATTCCTGCCTGATCCCACATTAAACTTCTGGTTGGGTAAAAAAACAAATGAAAAAGTGCTGCGCGATTTCTTTGAGGAAGTTGTGAAAGATACGCTCAGCTCCGGGGGCGAAGTGTTCGGCAGTCCTGACCACAAGGCGGTACTCGTTTGGACAAGGCTTGGGTATACGCTCGAACCGCCCACTGAATGGAAGCAACGATGGTATGATGTCCTGGACCCTGAGGGCGTAAAACGTTATTACTGGCTGTATGAGGCTGGTGAGCTGGGGCTGGATGAGGACCAGCTCAAAAGAAGTATGCTGCCCGATTACGGGGCGGTGCTGCCGGAATCGCAGGGTCGCGGCTATATGAGCCACCTGCTCAAATGGACCGTCAATTATTATGAAGAACAAGGCTATGATGTGCCCTTCATTCTTGCTAGCACCAGGAGGTCAGCGAAGCTGTATTGTCCTTTGGTGGGTTTTCATCTGCACAAAGAAGTGTTTGTACCGGAATTTGGCGAGATACCGGTTGGTGTTTTCCTTAAACGCAATAAAAAATAGAAATGCAGAGTTAAAGAATATGTGTAACAGGGCCTGATACAGGAAGCGTTCCTCCGTGATTGTTCCAACAAAAGCGGGAACGCATCCTGTTTATAAAGGATATGTCCCGGCACGATGCTGGGTAGCTGTCGTGGGTGCTGAAAGTGCCTGAAGGCCCTGCAGCGGCATCCAGAAGGAGGTGAAACGCTCATTTATTGTCTGACACCTCAAAAGACCAGGCCACCGTTGCCCAAGCTCCTGCAGATCATCAATATATTTTTGTAATAGGATGCCTGTCTCTGTTTGATTCCCGATAAACTGCAGAATAAGTTGTGGGATGTTCAATGCCATTGGAAATAAATTATTCTTTCAAACTTTCAACCAAAAGCTTAATACTATTAATTACTGCCCTGGGATCGTCCCAGTGTATATAATGTCCTGCATTAGTAAGGTAAATAAGCATCCCACCCTTACCGGACGAATACATTAGCTTTTTCCATCGTTCCATGTTTGAGCTGTTCTTTATATGAAAAAAGGCTTCCTGGTCATAGTCTTTACTTCTTTGCGCAGGAGGAACTTCAAACTTTCCGCCAACAAGAAAATAAACCGGTACATTGGGTAATGGAAGTTTCGATATTTCGGAAAAATCTGTTTTTCTCAGATCATTTAAAACCTGCCTTTCGCTCCAGGGCCCAAAATTTGTCGAATCAATGCCGGTGCTTTGTTGATAAAGACGATTGTATAGCATTTCGTCTATTTTCTTTTCCGGGATCCCCATTGTTCTAAAAATAGCATTCCAATCATTTTTAGTTTCGGTAAAATCGGCGGGATCAATAAACACCAGGCCGGAGATCTCATTGGGGTAAAAACCTGCAAAGCTCCTGATATAAACACCTCCAAGAGAGTGCCCCACCAGTATATATGGAGGCGCTATTTTTAAACTCTTCAGAATATCATGCAGATTTTCAGCTACAAATTTTGTGGTAGGCATTTTGAAAACTTTATCTGTTTTACCTATCCCGGCACGGTCATAGGCAAAAACAGGGGCAAATGATGATACCTGATCCAATATTTTCTTCCAATTCCCCAGATCAACCCCCATTCCATTTTCAAAGATTATAGCCGGTGCATTCGCCGCTCTGTTTTCAAATCCCTTTACAAAAACATGGTAATTATTGCCATTTACATTCACTGATCTTTCCTGGGCAAAGGAAACGGCGGAAAGTGTAAATAAATATAGAATGAAAATTGTCCTCATTGGAGTTCAGCATTGGGTTGCCCTTAAGATACGCGATTCATTTTACATCACGTAGCGGCCGGATACTGCATTGCTGCCCTTTCTTCATTTTTACTGAAAGCACGAAATCATCCCCTTCCTGTTTTGCCCTGGCTCCATTCACCAGGAATCCGCTGTTATTCCTGATCCGGCAGATACCATCCGTAGCCGCCGTGACCGTGGCCTTGCTCAGCTTCCCCTGCAACCATTGGATATCTACCGTAAATCCGCCCCGGGCCTTCAGTCCTTTTATCTCACCCTCTTTCCATGCAGATGGCAGTGCGGGTAAAAGATGCACCTCTCCCAAATGGCTTTGCAACAGCATTTCCGTCATGCCGGCCGTTCCGGCAAAGTTACCATCTATCTGGAACGGCGGATGTGCATCAAAGAGGTTGGGGTAAGTGCCGCCACCGCCTTTTCCGTCAGCGCCGGAATAGTTCAGCAGCTGACGAATGAGCTTATAGGCATGATCGCCATCCAGCAAACGCGCCCACCAGTTGATCTTCCAGCCGCGGCTCCAGCCGGTACCCGCATCTCCTCTTATTTCCAGTGTTTTCTTTGCCGCTGCAAAAAACTCCGGTGTATTATTTTTCGAGATCTGGCGTCCCGGGTGTAAACCAAACAGGTGGGATACATGGCGGTGCTGCGGATCTGTTTCTGCAAACTCTTTATACCATTCCAGCAATTCGCCGTTACGTCCCTTCCTCAATGGATACAGCTCCTTTCTTACTGCGTATAAACGGTTGCGGAATGCCTGATCCTTACCCAAAGCTTCGGAAGCTTCTATTACATTCGTAAAAAGATCGCGGATGATGGACATATCCATTGTTGTAGCAACAGATACCGCCTGCTCATGCCCTTTTGCATCGCGGAACTTATTTTCAGGAGAAGTAGAAGGCGCCGTTACCCAATAACCGCTGCTATCTTTTACCAGCCAGTCAAGGCTGAATAAAGCCGCCTGTTTCATGATGGGATATGCCTGCTCCAGGAACTGCTTATCCCGTGTAAATGCATAGTGCTCCCACAAATGCTGGCAAAGCCAGTTACCGCCCATATACCAGTTAGCCCATACAGGATCGCCCGCGCCAAGGTCGCCCACCGGGTTGGCGCAAGCCCATATGTCTGAATTATGATGCGCCACCCAGCCACTGCAATGATAAAACTCACGGGCTACACGGGCGCCGGTTACTGAAAGGCCCTTCAGCCACTGCAGCAGCGGGATATGCATTTCAGACAGGTTGGTGCTCTCTGCCGGCCAGTAATTCATCTGTGTATTGATATTAATGGTGTAGTTGGAACTCCATGGCGCTCTCAGCTCCTTGTTCCAGATACCCTGCAAATTAGCGGGTGGCCCTCCCGGCCTTGATGAAGAGATCAGCAGGTAACGCCCGTACTGGTAGTATAAGGTCTCCAATGCCGGGTCATAGCCTCCTTCCGAATATGCCTTCAGCCGTTTGTTGACCGGCAGCATATTACCGGCCTTAACGGAAGTATCTTTTAATGTAAATGAAACCCGGTTAAAATAGCGCTGATAATCCTTTACATGCTCCTGCTGCAATGCAGTATACGACCGTTTTGCCGCCCCGTTGAGGAACGCAGCAGCAATAGCCTGCTCATCCTTCCCTTCCCTGTCGGGACATTTATCAAAACCATTAAAGCTGGTGGCAGCGGATAAGATCAGTACCAGCTCCGACGCATTCTTTACGTGCAACCCGGAAGTATCTGCTGTGATAGTACCGCTTGTGGCAATGGCCCTTACCCTGCATTGAAAGCGCATGCCGTTGCAGCCGCTTGTATCGTCATAAATAACAGGCTGCCGGCCTTTAGGATGATAATAGTTGGGATCCACATGTGCGGGAGCCTTTCCGCTCATGACCAGCTCATTATTTGCCTTTGCCGCCAATGTATAATGCAAAGGGCTTTTTAGTGCCACGGAAAGATCTATAGCCCCGGAAACGCCGGAGCGGATGCGGATGACCATTACATTGGCGGGCGCCGCGCAGAAAACCTCCCGCGTGTATTCAATACCGTTAACCGTGAACCGGGTAGTGGCCATGGCCGTTTGAAGATCCAGCTCACGGTGGTAAGCGGTTACCTTG
>NZ_DATCRF010000121.1:0-3535 GCF_036569125.1 Chitinophaga sp.
GATGTGGGTAGCCCTGGGGGGCCGTGGTAACTTAAAGGGAGCGGTAATAGGCGCGCTGCTGGTAAATTGTGTGTATAGCTACTGTACCAGCGTATTTCCGCAGGGATGGCTGTTTATATTGGGTATGCTGTACATACTTACCGTACTGTATTTTGATAAAGGTTTCCTGGGCCTGTTTGAAAAAATAGGTTATAAAATAGGCATTAAAACAAATAGTGAAAAGTATGCTACTGGAAGTAAATGAGCTGGCGGTTTCTTTTGGCGGGGTGCAGGCCCTGAACCTGCAGCACTTTCAGCTGGAAGACCGGGAGCTGCGGGTGATCATTGGCCCTAATGGCGCAGGTAAATCTACATTCATGGATATACTCTGCGGCAAAACCAAACCGGATACCGGCAGCATTGTATTTAACGGGAAACCCACCAGGGGCTTAACAGAAGTGCAGATAGCGGAAATGGGCATCGGGCGTAAGTTCCAGAAACCATCCGTATTCCCCGGCCTCAGCGTGTACGAGAATATGCTGCTGGCCACGCGCATGAAAAAGGATGTGTTTACTTCCTTATTTTCCCGGATGCCCGCAGGCGTTCAGGAAAAAATTGAGGCGATGGCAGAGCGGGTGGGCCTCACATCCGCATTGCATAAACAGGCCGGCGCCCTTTCACATGGGCAAAAGCAGTGGCTGGAAATAGCTATTGTGGTGCTGCAGGATCCGCGTTTGTTGTTGATAGATGAACCGGCCGCCGGCATGTCTGACAAGGAAGCGGAAAAAACCGGCGAGCTGCTGCTGGAGCTGTCCAAACAGCACGGCGTTATAGTAATAGAACATGATATGCATTTTGTAAAACAGATCGCTACCAGGCTGGTAAGTGTATTGGTAAATGGTAAACTGTTAACGGAAGGGCCTTTTGAAGAAGTGAAGAATGATCAGCGGGTAATTGACTGTTACCTGGGCAGGGCCAATGCACAACTGGAAAAACTATAGGATTATGGAGCCAACAACACTGCTAACAGCCAGCAATATTATAACAGCATATGACCAGAGCACCATTTTGTGGGGCGTAAATTTATCGGTGCTGCAAGGCGCCGTTACCACGGTTATGGGCCGCAACGGCGTAGGCAAAACCACCCTGCTTAAAACCATTATGGGCCTGCAGAAAGCGCGGGAAGGGCAGGTGACCTTTAAAGGGCAGAACATTACCAACCTGGCGCCTTATAAAATAGCGCGTGCAGGCATTGGGTATGTGCCACAGGGGCGCGAGATCATTCCCAAGCTCACGGTACAGGAGAATCTGCAGCTTGGGCTGGAAGCCACACCGGACTATAAGCCCCGTATGCCGGAGGAAGAAATTTATACGCTGTTCCCCATCCTGAAAGAGTTCCGCCGCCGCGCCGGGGGTAATTTAAGCGGGGGGCAGCAACAGCAGCTGGCCATTGCCCGCACCCTTATCAGCGGGCCCGCCCTGTTGCTGCTGGATGAGCCTACGGAAGGTTTGCAGCCTTCCATTGCCATTGAAATAGGCGATATTCTGCGGCAGCTGGTTACCACAAAGGGAATGGCCGTATTGCTGGTAGAACAGAAAATAGACTTTGCCAAGCACGTAACCGACTATTTTTATTTTATGGAAAGGGGCAAAATGGTGAAAGAAGGCAATGCTGCTACGTTTGACTTTAATGAGCTGCAGGAACATATTGCTGTGTAACATCCCAAATAAAGGCGGCGCCTGCATTTGAATTTAACCGGCAGATTTGATATTTTAAGGGGCAATCTGTTTTACTTAATGAAAAGTGATTTTATGATCATATCAGAAGGCAATAAGATCTTTAAACACTTTACTATCCGGTATGGCATCGCTTTAACCTTCATAGCCGTGTTGTCCGTGGTGAGCCAGGTGCGCATACAGCAGCACCTGAACCGCTCCATGGACGATTCCCATGTAATTAACTTTGCCGCCCGCCTGCGTACCTACAGCCAAACGCTGAGCAAAACTGCGCTCATGCTGGAATATGGGTACGAATATGATATTAGCCGCAAAGAGTTTGTAAATACCCTTAAACAATGGGAAAAAGCGCAGGAAGGCCTGGAAATGGGCAGCCGCTTCCTGAACCTGCCTACGGAGAACATGGAGGAGATCAATACCATGTTTGACCTCATCAGCCATCCCCGCAAGGAAATGATGAATGCTGCAGAGCACATTGTAGCGGTGCTGGATACCTCCAAGGTATTTAATCCCCAGCTGATACGCCCCTATGTAAAAACCATCCTGGATTACGAGCAATCCTACCTGCTGGGCATGGAGCTGATCGTGTTTGATTATGACCGTTTTTCCAAAGAGCGTATCAGCCAGCTGAAACAGATCGATTACCTGATGCTGGCGCTGGTGCTGTTAACACTGGCGCTGGAAGCCATTTTTATTTTTTACCCCCTGGCCATTCACATTAAAAAAGTAGTGGTAGGATTGGTATCTTCAGAAGAAAGGTCAAAACTTTTATCAGAGGAGCTGCAGGATGCCAATGCCCGCATGGAGGAATCCTATAAGGAGCTGCGGGAAATGAACTATGCGCTGGACAAAGCCACCTATCTGGTAAAAACAGATCCCGAAGGAAATATTGTATATGCCAATGATAAGTATTGCCATGTTACCAAATACAGCATACAGGAGCTGCGCGGCAAACAGGTTTTTTACAATAACATGGGCGGCCGTGAAAGTGTGATCTATGAACACATCCGCGACATTAAAAAACAAACGGAAGTATGGCAGGATGAAATATTTGACACTGCATCCGATGGTACGGGCTTTTGGCTGGATGTTACTTTGATGCCGGTATTTGACAATGCCGGCAGTTTGTATCAATACCTGCTGATAGGCACTGATATTACCAACCGTAAAAATACAGAGCGGGAAAACCAGCTGCTGATGGAAGAAAAGATCCGGCGGGAAGGCGTGGAGCAAAAAATAAGGTCCTACGCCATCATTAACGGGCAGGAAAAAGAACGCAAGCGCATTACAGCAGAGATCCATGACGGAATTGGGCAAATGCTTACCAGCCTGCGTATGAAGCTGGAACAGATCCAGGACCGCAGCGGTACGCCCGACCCGGAGGTAGCGATGGTGAATATGATGCTGGCAAAGCTGATCACAGAAACGCGGCGCATTTGCTCTGACCTGCTGCCCAGCGTGCTGGAAGATTTTGGCTTGCTCTCCGCCATTGAAGACCTGGTGACCACCTGTAAGGATGCTAACCGTAAAATGGATTTTCTACTGGATACCAACATCCATCCCGGCCCGTTATCAAGAGAGCTGGAAATAAGCGTGTACCGCATTTTACAGGAAGGGCTGAATAATGTGATCAAACATTCACAGGCCTCCCGTGTGGAAATATTTATTGATACCTCCGGCCATTACCTGAACCTGATGATAAAAGATAATGGCAAAGGTTTTTATTTTGATAGCCAACAATTACATTTAAAGAACCTGGCCAGGAAAATGAACGGTATACGCGGCATGAAAGAGCGGGCGGAACTACTCAGCGGTACCT
>NZ_DATCRF010000122.1:0-5961 GCF_036569125.1 Chitinophaga sp.
ATCCCCTGGGGTTAACTCCCAATAGATTCAGGCCGGCTCACTCCTTAGTGGAAAACTCACTGTAAAAGTACTCCCCACACCAATCTCGCTCTTCACGGCAATTACACCGTCCATGGCTTCCGTTAAGCTCTTTATAATTGAAAGCCCCAGGCCAATGCCGCCCAGCTGGGTTTTAAACCCGTTCGTCAGCTGCCGGTATTCCTGGAAGATCAGCGGCAGATCTGCGGTGGAAATCCCGATGCCCTGGTCCGTGATCTCTATGCTAAACCGGTCTGCATCCGCAAAACAGGTAACGGATACCACCGTGCCGGGCGGACTATACTTTAAGGCATTCATCAATAAATTATAGACGATCTGGGTCAGGTACACCTTATCCACATAAATAAATGACGGGAAATCTTTGGTTACCTGCTTTACTACCGAGATGGTTTTGTCCATAAATAAGGGCGACATGGATAACAGCACATTATCCAGCCATTTCCTGAAATCAAAATAGGTTTCCATAATTTGAAACTTTTGCTGGTTTTCCTGCCTTACTACCTCTCTCACCCGTTCAAAGATCTCATTCAGGTTATTGGCTGCGGAGAATATCATTTGTAGAAGCTCCTGCACAAATGCCGGATCGCCATGCTCTATTTCCCGTTTTAAAAAGGTGGCTGCCGTTACTACCCCGTTGATAGGCACGCCAATTTCATGCAGGGCAGTATGAAAAATGGATTTCAGCACCTCAAACGAGGGTTGTTCGGTTACTTCTTTCTCAGACAAACGCATGGGGATGGTTTTTATATATTCGGTTGATGAGCGCTGTGGTTCAGGTATGTGGAATAAGGGCAATTTCATGCGTTGGGAAGAAAAAGGCAATAAGGACTTGGTACTATTTTTATACGTACAAATCAGTAGTATCCGCTGCCAGTAAGGGTTTCATGGGGCGCCGGGCGGGATTGAATTTTGCCTGCAATGGATAGCAATTATGCCTGCAGCTTATTGATCAGCTGTACCTTGTTCGATACACTGGCCTTTTCAAAGATGTTTTGTACGTGTTTTTTAACCGTCCGCTCGGCAATGAACAGGCTATCCCCTATTTCTTTATAGGAATGCCCTTCGCAGATCAGCCGGGCTATATCCACCTCCCGGGTGGTAAGGTTATACTGGCTGCAGTTAAACTCAAAACCGCCGGAGCTGGCCTGCTTAAGATCCAGGTTCTCAACTTTCTGCAGCGCTCTGATGGTATTGTTCAGCAGGCTTTTTTTCTGCCGGAGGGCATTGTCCAGCACTGAATTGATCTTCTGGATCAGCTCCTCCATACGGAAAGGTTTCGGGATATAATCCAGGGCGCCCAGCTTTAACCCCTCCAGCTTGTCTTTATTGGTGAACTTAGCCGACAGGAAAATAAAAGGAATATGGTTATAGTCCGGGCTTTCGGAAATAATGCGGGCAAATTTGAACCCGTCTACCTTATCCATCATTACATCGGAAATGATCAGGTCAGGGGAAACCGGGTAGCTCTTCACTTTCCCCAGGGCTTCATTACCATTAAACGCCACACATACATTATATTTCTCTTTCAGCTTTTTTAGCAGATAGCTCACCATGGCCTGGTTATCCTCTACCAGCAGAATGGTTTGCTTGCGGGGATCATAGCTGGTATCGCTGATGTTAAAGTCCGACACTTCCAGCCCGGAGGATGTGCTGATCTTAAAGTCCTCCGCTACCACCTCATTTTTGTTAAGCACATGCCGGTTCAGCAGCACGGTAACACGGGTGCCTTTCTCTTTTTGGGGATGGCTGTCGATGATGATCTTTCCCTGCAGGCTGTCCACGATCTTTTTTAGCATAGGCATGCCCAGGCCCATACCCTGCGCGCTTTTCTTTTGCATATTGATCTGGTAATAGGGCTCAAAGATCTTTTTCTGCAGCCCCGGCTCAATACCTATACCATTATCCTGCACCGTAAAACGCAGCTGGTTGCCGGATGCTTCCAGCGAAACGCTGATCTCCCCGCCTTCCTCAGTATATTTAATGGCATTCTCCACCAGGTTCACTACAATACGGCTTACTGCTTCGGGATCGGCCTTCATGAGCAGATCCTGCGCAACATTTTCTTTCAGGGTCAGCTTCTTTTTCTGGCAGTAGCTCCGGAACAGGATGAGGTTATCGGTTACTACCTGGCTAAAGCTGATCACCTGGGCGTAGTTGTAAATGGGCAGTCCCTTATTGTACCGTTCCAGGTCGAACAGGTTGCTGATATCGTTATTCAGCTTGGCCAGGTTCCGCTTTACGATCAGCAGGTCCTCATTATAACCATGTTTCTGGATATACTCTTCCAGGTAGTTATTCATAAGGGTGATGGGCGTTTTGGTCTCATGCACCAGGTTCACAAAGGCATTGGTCCTTTGCTCGTTGGATGTTTCCAACGCAATCGTTTTTTTCTTCACCTCTTTCTCCAGGTCCAGCGTGTATTGCTGCAGCTTTATATACTCTTCTTTAGACTTTTGCACGGTTTGCCGCAGCAGTGTTACATTCAGCAGCATGAACACAATATTATTGAACACGCCCACCACCCAGTTAGGCTGCTCCAGGAAAACGCCTATCACCGGGGAGCTGCACCAGAAAAACAGGGAGGCATAGATCCAGAGCCTTTCCCGGAAAACGGGCCAGTTCTTTTCCCTGCGATGGGTTTTTATAAGTACCCTGGCCAGGTCAAACAGGGCGTAGCAGGCATAGGCTGCCGTAATAATATAGGTATATAATAAGGTATTGGGAAGATCATGTGTAACAGGAAAATAGCAAACAAAAAAAACGAAAAAAGGCACTACCAGGAACAGGAACCCGTATTTGCGGTGAAATTCCAATCCCTGCAGCCGGGTTGTTTTTACGCAGTAATAAGGCATGTAAGCGGTTACCAGGTACCCGAAGCCCTGGTTAATAATGATCTGCAGGGTAATGGGTACGGGTATATGCGGGTCCGGCAGGATCATGAGATTCTCTGCCAGGTTATATAATATTAACAGCCCCACCAGTATCAGGTGCCATCGCCGTTCTTTTTCATGGCGCCTGGCCAGGAAGCTCTGTAGCTGATTGCAAAAAATAATGATCTCCAGCAGGATAATACAAAAGATCACGAGGTTAAGCCGGATGCCAAAAAATAACATATACTATCATTTAACGGGCGCAGTCGGTATATGAATTTACATTATTTTTTGAAGCAGCTGTTTTTACCACGGCACCATCCGGGTAATTCCCCCTATTTTACGCGCCCGTATTTCTTTAAGATGTCCATTACTTTTTCCACCGGTAATGCCTCCATGGTATGCCCGTCTTTCCCCGTCATAGTCTTTGCTGCAAACAACGAATTAATAATGGCTTCCTCCGTGGCTTCAATGGCTGCCATAAACAATGGCGACATATAATCATTCTGCAGCACAGGCGCCAGCCGAACCGGTGTGCTGCTCTCATACGGTACCCGTACGGAATCTGCGGTAGAAAAGGCTACCACGTAGTCGCCGCTGCCATTACTGGCAATACCGCCGGTTTTTGCCAGCCCCATAAACGCGCGTTTGGCCAGGCGCTGCAGGTTGCGGCTGTCCAGCGGTGCATTGGTGGCTACTACCATCATACAGGAACCATCTACACGGTTCTTTAATTCATCATTGAACTCAAATATTCCCAGCTCCTTGCCCACCGGCGCACCATCAATTTGCAGCACGCCGCCAAAATTGGTTTGCACCAGCACCCCTACCGTATAGCCGCCCAGGTTAGGCGGCAGCTTACGGGATGCTGTGCCAATGCCGCCCTTGAACCCAAAACAAAGCGTGCCTGTACCGGCGCCCACATTCCCCTCGGCCACCGGGCCACCTTGTGCATTTTGCAATGCCTGGCGTACATCTGCTTTCTGCACGGGATGGTTGCGGATATCGTTCAACCAGCTGTCGTTGGTTTCGCCTACCACTGCGTTTACGGATTGCACCTTTTCATTGCCTTTCTGCTGCAGCGTGTATTCGATCACGGCTTCCATGGCAGTGGCTACGTTCAGCGTGTTGGTAAGCACCACCGGTGTTTCCAGGTTGCCCAGCTCCATTACCTGTGTAGTGCCGGCCAGCTTGCCAAAGCCATTGCCCACAAAAATGCCGGCCGGTACTTTTTGCTGGAAAACATTTCCCTCATGCGGAATGATGGCTGTAACGCCGGTGCGGATGTTATCGCCTTTTATTAAAGTGGTTTGCCCCACTTTTACGCCTGGTACATCAGTAATTGCGTTCCATTGGCCGGTGGGCAGCACACCAATGTGAATACCCCAATCGCGGGCGCGTTTGGAGGTTTGGGCATGGATGGTTTGTGCTGCAGCTAATAAGAACAGGCTGATGATAACAGTACGCATGAGTTAATTATTTTGGGAGAACAGCTACTAAAATAAAAAATCCTCCTGGCTCCCGGCATAATTTCCGTCCACATCCGGTTAATATCCGGCAAAATCCTGCGCCTGCTAAATTGTATATTAGAACATGAAATTCCACCTCCCCCTCGCGCTCCTGTTACTCACAGGCATGGCACAGGCACAAACCATTACAACCAGCGGTCAGCCTGCACAGCTCAATATCCGCTCCGCGGGCGCTCATAGCATTCGTATTACTTTAAAACCACTCAGTTATAAAGAGGCGGCGCCCTATACACCAGCATTGGCTATACGAAAAGTACCAGCGCCGGAGATCAGCATCAAAGAACTGCATGGCCCTTTGCAAAAGCGCGTGGGTAATTTGCTGGTAAGCATCCGGCCAAAACCACTTACCGTTACTATTACCAATAATAAAGGTGAAAAAGTACAGGAGCTAAGCTTCCGGGAAAATGGCAATATTACCTTTCCTTTAGATGATCATCCCATATTAGGTATGGGCGAAGGCGGCCCCAAACCCGCTGCCGGGGCTAACTGGCGGCAGCTGCCGGTGGAATTTGACCGCCGCGGACGCCTGCACCGGATGCTGCCCCGCTGGCAGGGCGATGCCTATGGCTCCCGCAACCCGGTACCCTTGCTGGTAGGCACCGGCGGCTGGGCATTATTTGTGGCAAGCCCCTGGGTGCAGGTAGATCTGCAGAACAAAACGCAGGGCAGCTTTATTCCCTCGCCGCCCGCCGGCCAGGGCGGCCCGCAAACGCAAACCAACCAGCACCTGAACCAGGGCAAAGGCCTGCCACCGGCTGATAATTTTGTGCCCGGCCTGCTGGATGTATTTGTGTTTGATGCGCATGATCCCCTGCAATTTATGCACGATGTATCCACCCTCACCGGCCCTGCAGCTATGCCGCCAAAATGGGCATTGGGTTACATGCAATCCCACCGCACGCTGGAAAATGATGCACAAATGACGGGCATTGTAGATACCTTCCGTGCTAAACAGATCCCGGTAGATGCCGTTATTTACCTGGGCACCGGTTTTGCACCCCGCGGCTGGAACACGCCGCAGCCTTCCTTTGATTTTAACCCGGAGGTATTTAAACGTACCCCCGCTGCCGTTATAAACGATCTGCATAACAACCACGTAAAAGTGGTGCTGCACATAGTGCCCTGGGACCGTGATAAGCTGCCCTCCCTGCATGGCAGCATTCCGCCTCCATCCTTTGAAAATCCCGATGCAGGGCATATTAATACCTACTGGCAGCAGCACCTGGGCTTAATGAACGCCGGTGTTGATGCATTCTGGCCCGATGAAGGCGACTGGTTTAACCTCTTTGAACGTATCAAACGCCACCAGCTCTATTACCAGGGGCCGCTCTCCACCCGGCCCAATGTGCGCCCCTGGAGCCTGCACCGCAATGGCTTTTTAGGCATTGCACAATGGGGTGGCTGGGTATGGTCCGGTGATACGGAATCGTCATGGAAAACACTGGAAACACAAATTGCAGTAGGCATTAATTACTCATTGAGCCTCTCGCCTTTCTGGGGTTCAGATATTGGCGGTTTTTTTT
>NZ_DATCRF010000123.1:0-13878 GCF_036569125.1 Chitinophaga sp.
GTGTGGTTTTATCGCAGCCGGTCAGCAGCACCACCCCGTCCACCGGGTTACCGCGGATCGATTCTTCCGCATCCATACTGGCCAGGTTGCGGAACAGCATGGCGGTGGGTTTCAGCAGGGTCTCGCCCAGTGACATGATCGGGAACTCCACGGGAAAACCGCCCGCTTCATATACACCGCGTTTCACCACTTCTGCAATATCGCGCAGGTGCGCATTACAGGGCGTCAGCTCTGACCAGGTATTACAAATGCCGATCACAGGACGGCCATCAAATAGATCTTCCGGGAAACCCTGGTTCTTCATCCAGCTTCTGTAGATGAAGCCCATCTTGTCTTTCTTTCCAAACCAGTTCGAACTTCTGTATGTAGACATTACTATATCCGTTTATACGTTAACGTGGAAACTGCCTTCCTTTCTAAATTGTTGTCAATGCCAACTTACAAAAAAATGCCTCTTTTTTTCTAAAAAATTGAAGACCGGCAGGCGTATTATTTTGCAGCCGGCCCGCTGCACAATGTCTGCGGTGATCAGGTGTTGTAGTACTTACGCATCATACGTTCGTATGTGCGTTCGGGTAAACATTTTTTCAGGATCACGGAAAATTTTTCTATGGGTTTGCCCACGCGGTAATAACGTTTTACGTAAGGCGAATTAATGATCTTTTCTATCACCGGGCCAAACTGCTCCGCCGGCAAACCATGGTCTATGCTGGCATCTATGGTTTCATATACACGGTCAAAGCTGGCTTTGTAGGGAGAATCTGCCGGTACCGCCGTTTTAATACGGTTGGCATTAATATCCGTATGCACGGCGCCGGGCTGCACGCAGCAGGCCTGTATGCCATAGGTGCCCGTCTCTAAACGTAACGCCTCTGTGAAACGGTCCACAGCTGCCTTGCTGGCGCTGTACACGCCCCGGTAGGGCAATCCCGCTTCTGCTGCTATGGAGCTGATATTAATGATCAATCCTTTACCCTGGCTGCGCATATGCGGCAGTATGGCCTGGCAGGTACGGATCACCCCAAACACATTGGTGTCAAATGTTTTCTGCACATCCTGCAGCGACAGGTATTCCGCCACGCCGGCAATGCCCACGCCGGCATTATTGATCAGCACATCTATGCGCGGCTGCTCCTGTAAAATAGTTTGAATGGCCTGTTGTATGCTGGCTTCATTACAAACATCCATCACCAGGGTACGGAACTTCTTCCCTTCCTGCTGAATGCTGCGGGAGGTGCCATACACTGTAAATCCTTTTTCAGTAAGATAGTTGCCAATGGCCGCGCCTAATCCGGCAGACGCGCCGGTAATGAGTACTACTCCGGGCATGTAATGTTATTTGTTGTTAAGGTTATTTCTATAGGTATTATATCGTTCCACTACTTGTTTGAATATATTGGAAAGCGCTTCCCACTCCCCTTCTTCTATCAGCTGCCGGGAAAACAGCTGGCTGCCCATGCCCAGCCCTTTAGCGCCTGCATCCAGGAAATCCGTAAAATTATCCGGTGTAACACCGCCCGTAGGCAATAGTTTAAGGTAATCCATAGGCGCCAGCACTTCTTTAATAAAGGAAGCGCCCAGCTTTGTGGCAGGGAACACCTTTACCATGGTAGCGCCCAGGTGCCAGGCTTTATAGATCTCTGTAGGTGTATAAGCCCCGGGAAATACAGGGATCTTCGCCTGTATGCAGGCACGGATCACCTCCTCCTGTAAAATGGGTGTTACAATAAACTGCGCGCCGGCGGCAAGGGCCTTTTCCAGGTCGTCCGGTGTGCAAACCGTACCGGCGCCTATGTTCAGCTGTCCTCCAAAATCCTGTACCAGCCGGGTAATGGTGGTAAGGGCTTCTTCCGAGTTCATGGTCACTTCCAGCGTGGTTAACCCGGCTGCATGGTAATACCGCGCCAGCACCGGCACCGTTAGCGGCGGCACATTGCGCAGAATGCCCACAACAGGCATCTGATCAAACAACGCAGGGGAAAAAGTATGTGGCATGGCTTAGCTGTTTAACTGGTTAAAGATCCTGTACTGCCCGCGGATCACGGCTTCCTCCGTCCATGCGGCGGAAAATACCACCACATTGGTTAATCCTAATACCGATAATGCAGTAGCATATCGCTGCTGCAGGTGAGCGCCACCACAAAGGTACAGGGTGCCGGGGTCTGTAAATAATAATTCCTGCAGCTCTGCCCCTATCAAAAGGCCGCTCAGGTAATCCAGGTTCTCCACCGGTGTAAAGCTGCCGAATAAATGATGCGTTCTAACGCGGAAGGCGGCATGCAGCAAAGGTAAGGTTACCGCATCCTGCACTCCCTGGCTGAAAGAGCTGTTGGTAGTAACGATCAGCGGGGCTTCATGCCCGGCAACGGCATCTTTCAGTATGCTCTGGCGGCGCAGCAGCTCAAACAGCTCACCGGTCATAAAGGTCTTGAACTCCACGGCCTGACGTTCCTTTACCTGTATGTGCTTGGAATGGGTGCCCGGGAAAATAAAGGTCCCGGCATCGGCCAGGGCCAGGTCATCGCTGATGCAGCCTACCAATTGTGTTTCCTCCCCGCGCATTACATCCAGCTTGCTGCGTACACCGGAGATCAGGAATGTTTCATGGGGGAAATCTGCGGTAGCCGCTACATAATGCGTATGCACATTGGCGCCGTCCACGCTAAAGGGCAGGGCGCCGTAAGGCAGCTCCAGCATACCGATGGAAGAGGAAGCCATGCCGGAAATAATAACCGGCACCTGCTCCAGCGTATAGCCGATGCGTTGCTCAATAGCGGTAATAGCATTATGGATCACCTGCAAATAAAATTCCCATCTGCCGGCACGGTCCCGCGGGCCGCCGGATTCCCAGGCCCGGCAGGTAGGGGCAATGCCCTGGCCCGAGATCTCGGAGGCCAGTATGTCCAGATCCAGCGCCTGTACTAATCTTAACCGAAAGGAGGAAGTACCCCAGTCACAACTTAGAAAGGTAGTCATGGGGGAAAATTACGAATTATCAATTATGAATTGAATATGATTTGTTAATAACAGGATGTTTATAATTGCGGATTAAGGAATTACGAATAGAAGGTGTTTTGTAGTTGAGGTATTTTTTATACCTTATACACTTTTAGCTTTATTTAGATAACCAACCTCAGTTACGTACTACACCATTCGTAACTGACAATTCGTAATTCACCAAAATCTAGTCGTCTATGCGAAACCCGCTATTCCTCCTGGCCCTCATCGCTCCTGTACTGGCCCTGGCACAAGTTAAAGAGCTGGATCAGCGTGTGGCCGGTGTAAAAGATTCTGTAGTGGCCTGGAGAAGGCAGCTGCACCAGCACCCGGAACTATCGAACCGGGAATACAAAACCGCCGCTTTTGTGGCCGCCCATCTTAAAAAGCTGGGGCTGGATGTGCAAACCGGTGTTGGCAAAACCGGCGTAGTAGCCATTTTAAAAGGCGGCAAGCCGGGTCCCGTAGTAGCTTTGCGGGCAGATATGGATGCCCTGCCCGTATACGAAAGGGCCGACCTGCCGTTCAAATCCACCGATTCAGCAGAATACCTGGGCCAGCAGGTGCCGGTAATGCATGCCTGCGGACACGATTCCCACATTGCCATACTGCTGGGCACCGCCGAAGTATTAAGCAGCCTGAAAAAAGATATACCCGGCACCGTGAAGTTCATTTTTCAGCCGGCTGAAGAAGGCCCTCCCGGTACAGAAGAAGGCGGCGCACCTTTAATGATCAAAGAAGGTGTGATGGATAACCCGAAGGTAGATGCCATTTTTGGCCTGCACATTAACTCTCAAACACCCATTGGTAAGGTGAAATATAAATCCGGCGCGGAGATGGCTTCCAGCGACTGGTTCGTGGTAAAGGTAAAAGGTAAGCAGTCGCACGGCTCACAGCCCTGGAGCGGTATTGACCCTGTGGTAGTGGCTGCGCAGATCATACAGGGCTTCCAGACCATTGTAAGCCGGCAGGCAGAGCTTACCAAAGCGCCGGTAGTGATCACCGTTGGAAAAATCCACAGCGGCGTACGCAGTAACATTATTCCCGAAGAGCTGGTGATGGAAGGCACCATCCGCACGCTGGACAGTAAAATGCAGCAAATGGTGCATGAAAAAATGAAGCTGATGGCCACCCATATTGCAGCAGCATCCGGCGCCACCGCGGAAGTAAGCATTGATACCAAAACCAAGGTAACCTATAACGACCCCGCACTGGTGAAATTAATGGCGCCTTCTATTGAAGCTGCTGCCGGCAAAGAGAATGTATATGAAACCGACTGGACCACCGGCGCGGAAGACTTTTCTTTCTTTGGAGATAAAGCCCCGGCATTCTTCTTTTTCCTGGGCGGTATGCCTGCCGGGCAGGATCCTGCCAAAGCAGCTGCACACCATACGCCTGATTTTTATATAGATGATTCTAAACTGGATGTAGGCGTGAAAGTATTTTGCCAGCTGGTATTTGATTATGCAAAGGTGAAGAAATAGTGAGGGTATACTAAATTTGTATAAAGCAGGAGAACAGATGCAGAAAACAGAAGGAATGATCAACCGGATGAAACACCACCACAGGCTGGATATCACAGTGAATGAAGACTGTAAGATCGAAGTGCCCCCGGATATCCTGGAGCAGCTGCTAAAGCCGCATAAGCTGTCCTTTTACTATTTTGTATTCCTGGATCAGGGTTCAGAAACGTATAAGATAGATCTGCAGGATATTACCATCTCCGGCAGCCAGCTGATCTTCGGTGTGCCTAACCAGGTCTTTTGTAATCCGGCCGGTAATCATCACCATCCGAACTATAAAATAGGATTTGATGAAAGCACGCTTGCGCTTCTTCCCAACCCCTTCCCTTTTCTGTTGGATCCTCTGAATACCAACACCATCACCTTCGATGCGGATGCCAAAGTGCGTGTGAAATCCATTTTTTCCAACCTGTTCCAGCTGCTTCATATGAAAGGCCGGCAGCCAAAAACAGAGATCATACTGGCGCACCTGAACACGCTTTTAACAGAGTTCAACAGCGCCTACTTTGAGCAAAGCGATCAGGCGGCGGCAGCCAATCCCAAGCTAAACAAATACATTGCTTTTAAGCTTGCCGTGGAAACCCATCTCACCGATCAGCATGATGTACATACCATTGCCCAAAAATTAGGCATGACCACCAGCACCCTGTACGGCATTGTTAAAGAGTTCTCAGGTGTTTCACCCAAAGAATGGATGACGAACCGGCTTATGCTGGAAGCGCAGCGAAAGCTGCAATATTCCGGCTTTTCAGTCAAAGAGCTCGCATACGAGCTGGGCTTCAATGATCCTGATTATTTTTCAAGGCTATTCAAAAAAAGTACCGGTAAAAGTATCAGCGCATTCCTGGCAGAGCATCACGATTAGTCCAGCTATTCAAATGATTTGTCCGCCCCGGCCAGCCGCAGGGCGCATACTTTTGTTAAAGTAATTTAATAAGAGTGATCAAATGAAAACAGCACTAGTAACAGGCGCCAATAAAGGCATTGGCTTTGAAGCAGCGAAACAGCTCGCACAAAATGGTTTTTTTGTTTATTTAGGCAGCCGCAACCCGGAAAGCGGGCTGCTTGCAGTAAAAAAGCTCAGGGCTGAGGGAATTAACAGCATCGAAGCCGTTCAGCTGGATGTTACCGATCAGGCATCAGTAAATGCCGCCGCTGCAATAATAAGCAGCAAAACGAACGTTCTTGATGTATTGGTCAATAACGCCGGCATTTCAGGCGGGTTTCAGCAATCAGCGCTGGATACCACCGTTGATCAGTTCAAAACCGTGTATGAAACAAATGTATTTGGTGTGATCAGGGTAACACAGGCATTTATTAACCTGTTGAAGAAAGCAACCGAACCGCGCATCGTTAATGTAACCACTGCCATGGCTTCGCTTACCCTGGCAGCCGATCCTTCCGGCAGCGGTTATGACTACAAGCTTGCAGCATATCAATCCAGCAAATCAGCGCTTAATATGTACACTATTAACCTGGCCTATGAGCTTCGCAATACATCCTTTAAAGTGAACATGGTTTGCCCGGGATATACGAAAACTGATTTCACTAACCACCAGGGTACAAGCACCGTTCAGGAGGCAGGCGGGCGCATTGTCAAATACGCGCTGATCGGTCAGGATGGGCCAACAGGAAAATTTATCAGTGAAGAGTACTTCCCGGAACCGGCAGGCTGTCCCTGGTAAAAATAACGGGCGTTAAATAAAAATGGCCATTCCGTATCAGAATGGCCATTTATGCTTGCTGATGGTGCCTGTAAGGCCGTGCTTACAGCGCCTCCACCTGCCCTGTTATTACATTATACACCGGTAAGCCTTTAATAAGGTTATACCGGTGCTTTCCGCTTAAGTAAGTAAGGTTCCCGTTCACATCCCGGCTTTCCCGGAACTTTGATTGCACATAACCTTCTTCCGCGCTCCTGGGCGCCAGGCTGCCCAATCTTTCTTTTTTTACAAAGTATGCATTGGTGCCAACAGAATTAGAGCCCACAAAAGCATAGCCCTTTTCTTCAGCCAGTAAGCATAATGCTTTTAGAGAAGTGCCAAAGTAAAGGTTACTGTAATGTGCTTTTGTACGAATGAAATCCGGCTTATAAGGTACCGTAATAGCGCGCTCAGCTCCCAGCACGCTGTTGTATTCAACAATTACAATGGTGGGGCTTACCACGTTAATGGCTTTCCAGATCCAATAGTCGTTCCCGTCAATATCAATGCTCAAAAGCCCGATCTCACCTGAGATCCCGGCGGATGAGATCAGCTCATTGATATTTTCACTGGTAATAAATGCGCAAAGAGTGGTCAGGTCATGCTGATAGTAGATATCATCTGTTCTTATGAAATCAATCTGCTTCTCTGAGCCATCGATCACCAAACCAGACCAGTTATCATTAACCAGTAAGAACCGGGTATTGGATTCAATGTAGTTCTCTACCCCAAACTCCACGAATGTGCGGTCGGAGATCTGAGCCTTGCTGATCAGGTATTGAATAATGCCGTCGTCACCGGTTTGAGAGAAAACCCGGAACTCGGTTTCAGCCAGGTTATTCACCTGCTGCAACGCCTTATTTTGCCGGGAAAGTATTTTTCCGAGCAATAAAAGGTCCGCCTGTTGTGTCTTTCTTGATTTATATACAGAATGGGTAAAAATGCTAAGGAGCCTTTTTATTTTTCTCATTGGGGGGCTTTAAATATTTATGGTTACCTGGTGTATTCTGAATATTTAAAGTAGTTAATTATTACCAAAGAGAAAAATCCGGCATTACTTCACCGGCTCCTTTACGGCCTGCCTGGCCAGCAATTTCCATTGGCCGCCTTCTTTTGCCCATACCAGCAGCACGCGTAAATGCACGGTACCGGGTTTGCCGCCATCATTGGTTTCCGCATCCAGCACGTGGCGTACAATAGCGGTATTGCCAACTATGGTAATGGTTTGGCCGCTCAGGTCTATCTTAACAAAATCAGATTTTCCGCTTACAATGTTCCCAACAAAAGTAGCCTTATCTTCCAGGTTAGCATTGGAATGCCCATAGCTCAGCCTGTTGTCAGATAATTTTTCCAGCGCAGCCTTATCACCATCTACCATGGCTTTACGCAGGTTTTCTACTGCCTGTGTAACGGCTGCTTCATCTTTGGATTGTGCATAGGAGAATTGTAACAGCAGGCACACAACGGGGAATAATAAAAGACGTTTCATTCGTAATTGTTTTTGTGTCTTAAAATGATGATCCCTCAATATACATAAATATTAAGGTGTTTCTCTTTCTTCCAGGTGTTCCATTACCTCGCTGCGCTGCAGCCAGGGGGTACGCAATTTCTTTTGCGACAGCAGCTGCAGCTGATCGCCCAGGTGCTTGTTACCCGGCTGGGTGGCATTACCATAGCTCAGTAGTACCTGGGCTTTCAGGGGTTTGCTGAACTCCACAATGGCTACATAGCTATCTCCTCCGTAGGCGGTGTATTTTTTGTCCTCATCTTCCTGGTAATCGATCACCCGGAAAATGCCATAGTGGCCGGCGCCGCCGTTGCCGGCATAGTTCCGCTTATTGAAGCGCATACGGGCCTGGCTGCCCCAGGGCACATCCAGGCGGCCATATTGCTGTTGCACTTCCGCGGCAGCTGCCGCCAGCAGCTTTACTGCGCCGGCAGGATCTTTCAGGCCGGCCGGTGTGGTTACCGGTTGTGCAGGATCAAAAGGGGTACGGATCATGCCAGGCTTCAGCTTATCAAACCAGTGGGTAAATAACAGCGCGCCGGTGCTGGCAGTATCTGTGGCCCGGTCCCATTGCTGTAGTACCACGGCGGCACGGGTGGCGGCAGTATCGGGGTATTGTTTTACGGCAGCCAGCAGCTCATCCAGGTAACGGTCGGCTGCTTCCATGCCGGTATTGTATTTATCAGCTATCAGCTCTTCGTAGGTAATGGAGCTGTCTTTCCGGATCATATTCAGCGCTCTTTGCGGGCGCAGGCCGGTGTTACGGGAAGCCATATACGAAGGGTAACTGGCAGGGGCCAGCAAGGCAGGGTACGTACAGGTCCAGGGCGGATCATTGGCATTCTGTAAAAAACCGGTGGATGGGTTATGCAGCTTGGGCAGATCCTTATAAGGGTGCGTTTGCTGCCAGATGTAGGTACTTTTGCTGCCATCTACCGGCTGCTGCCAGAAATCCCAGTTACCCTGCGCACGTACCGGTACATTACCGGCAAAGAAGTAATTAATATTGCCGGCATCATCGGCATACATCACGTTAAACATGGGCAGCTGCATCAGCTTCAGTGCGGCCTCAAATTGTGCCCAGTTCCCGGCTGCACCCATCTGGTGCCACTGGTACATCATGTCCGGGCGCTCCATGCCGGCAATACGCACGGCATAGGCCTCTCCGTTCTTTCCCATTATTACCGGCCCCTGTTTGCTGTACAGCAGTGGTATGGTTTGCGATTGCAGGCTGCCATTTTCCTTTTTTACTTTTAACGTAATGTTCTTTTGTAAGAACCGTACCGGCTTATTATCCAGGATATATGTATTGCTGTCTTTCAGCTGCAATATATAGCGGTCAGAGGCGTCAATGGTGTTCACGGTATGCGTCCAGCCCAGGTGCTCATTAAATGCAATGGCCAGGGTAGGCATTCCTATTAGCGTAGCGCCGTAGGCGTTATATCCCGGCCCGCTGAGCTGCGCCTCAAAGAACAGGTACAGGTCGGCCCAGGGCAAATGCGGGTTGGCCAGCAGCATAGCATTACGGGAAGCGGAGCGGGATGGCCCGATGGCAATGGCATTGGAGCCACGCCCTGCCACCTGCATAGCTTCATCAATATCGTCTATAGCCAGGAACTGTATGTACAATACCCGCAGGGCATGCGCCGTAACATCAGTGGGCTGTATGGGCAGCACCTGCTTAAATTTTTCACCGATAGCTTCCGGGTGCGCTTTGGCATAAGCATTAACACCTTTTACAAAAGCATCCAGGCAGCTTTTGAAAACCGGGTTTTGCCTGGCATAATGTTCTTTAGCCAGCTGCGGTATGTTGAATAAGTGAATGATCTCGTCACGGAGCAGGTTCTTTTCTCCCCAGTATTCGGCACTGCGGCCCCGGGCCTGCCCATAGAGCTGCAGCAGCAGGTTGGCATGGTTGTGCATTTGTGCCCAGCCAAAACCATAATACATACCGGCCAGGCTTTTACCATATACATGCGGCACACCATAGGTATCCCACAATACTTCTGTTCCGGGCGGCTGTTGGGCACAGGCAGTAGCTGCTAATATTAAAGGGAGGATAGCAAACATCCAGCGTTTGAGGAAATGCATGTACTATACGTTTTTGAGGGTTAGGGTTACTGAAAAACGATCATAGGGAAGAAATTACATCATTTCCACAAATATTTTCTAAAAAGTTGGCAGGGGGTGGCTTTTATTTTTGTTTTCGTGGCTCCCTCTCCGTTATATAACCATTGAACATAATAGGCTGCCGGTTATTGCTGGTTACCTGCAGGGTGCCGTAACCATCTTCAGAAAGCATCAGCACCATTTGCCGTACATCATCCGCATCTTTTGGGCTGATCTGTATATTCCAGCCTCCTTTTTTGCCGTTATTCACCGTGTAATCAAATTTACGGGAGGTGAACTGGATACCGCCCTTGCTGGGATCCAGCGGCGCAGTATAGGCACGGCCAAAGTAAGGCAGCCAGGTGATCACAGAATCTTTGGCAACCTTCACATCATACTCGCTGGTAAGCTGCCGCGTGCGGCCGCTCATAGGCAGGGCCGTTTGTGCTTTAAATACATAAGACTGGTTGGCTACCAGGTTTTTTATCTTGTCTTTTTTCTTATCCTGGGCAGATAGCTGGCCACAGCAGGTAATGGCCATTATTAAAAAGAGGCCTCCGTTCAAAAACTTTCTCATAACACTGTTCTTTTCCTAAATTTACACCAATTGCCATAATTTATGAAAACCGTTCTGTTACTGTTAGCCATCGTGCTGCTGGCCCATCCCCTGCACGCACAGCAAATGGATTCTCTTCAATATGCTCAGGGATATTTGTACTATCATACCTACGGTACCGGCACGCCGGTAATAATTTTAAGCGGCGGTCCCGGCAACTCTTATTTACAGCAGGAGGAAGTAGCCATTACGTTAAGCAGATCCTATAAAAGCATTTTATTGGAGCAAAGGGGCACCGGCCGTTCCATTCCCACACCCTTTGATTCCACTACTATTACCCTGCAGGCGGAGGTGGAAGATGTAAAACGCCTGCTGGATCATTTGCACATTCAGCAGGGCATTATTTACGGGCATTCCTGGGGTGCTATGCTGGCTATGTGCTTTGCGGCCGCGTACCCCGAGCGGGTAAGAACGCTGGTGCTGGCTAACCCGGGATATTATAAAATATCAGAGGAAAATTTTGCAGTGCATGTTGCCAACCTGCGGGTACGGCTTGGCCTGACCGACCTGCAGCTTCTGGATTCGCTGACTACAAAAGTGAGCGGCGGCCGTGCCGGCGCCGCAGATTCTCTTGAGCTGGATAAGCTGGGGCGCCTCTCTTACATTTACAATAAAAGTATGCTGGACAGCATGCTGAAAAAGATAAACGCCGGTAAACCCAACATAAAAATGCGGCAGCTGCTGATCCAGGATCTGTTCCGGGTGCACTATGATGTAAGCAAAACCCTGCCGCGTTACAAAGGCCCTGTTCATGTGATTGCCGGCCGGCAGGATGCGCTGGCCTTTTATACCTATGATCTGAAAATTATACGCCCCTCCATTCAGCTGCACTGGATCCAGGAATCCGGTCATTTTCCCATGTTTGAGCAGGCAAAACCCTTTTATGACACTTTGTTTACGGTGCTGAAGACCGTCCGCTAGTTTTTAGCTTTTATTTAACATCCGCGCAACAGCAAATTTGCGGCTGCCTGTTCATTATCCACCGTCTTGGCGTAATTTTGTGAGGCTTGAGAACCCCCTATGCCCAAACCGCTAAAAACTTTCAAAAATGGACAAACAACAGCTACGCGACGCTTATAAATTATACTTGCTGGAGAATGGCAAACCACCTGTTTCCGTATACGCTTTTTGTAAGATAGTAGGCCTGCCGGAACCGGCTTTTTATGACCTTTACAGCTCCCTGGAAGCAGTAGAAAAAGATATATGGCTGGGTATTTTTGAGGATACCATTAACCAGCTGCAGGGAGATGAAATTTACCGGAATTATTCCGCCCGCGAAAAGCTGCTCACCTTTTACTTTATGTGGGTGCAAAAGCTGAAAGCCGACCGTAGCTACATTCTGCTGCAGCAGGAAAAATTCCGCTTCCCTGTACTACACCAGGGCCAGCTGGAAACCTTTAAAAAGGCTTTTTACAAATATGTGGAAGACCTGGTGAAAGAAGGTTACCAGACCAGCGAGATCAAGGAACGCAAATACATTTCCGACCAATACGTACATGGCTTCTGGGTGCAGGCGCTGTTTGTGCTCCGCTACTGGATCAACGACAGCAGCGAGCGTTTTGAAATGACGGATGCCGCCATTGAAAAGGCCGTGCACCTGAGCTTCCAGCTGATTGCTTCCAATACGCTGGATAGCCTTTTTGATTTTGGTAAATTCATGTTTACCGGAAAATGAGCGGATTTACGATTTTAGATTTACGATTTTAGATTTGATTGAAGCGGATACTATAAAATAAAAACCGTATTCATACGTCAATCAGGTAAGGTCGTATTCCTAAGCTGATCTTGTGGTCAGCCAAATCTAAAATCGTAAATCTAAAATAAATTGCTGGTTTACATTTTAGATGGTGCAGTATAACCTCCCTTAAATCTAAAATCGTAAATCTAAAATCTAAGATCAAATGAAGGAACAATCCAATATCCCGACCGGCAAAGTGGAAAGGGCTGGACGTTTTATAACCACGGGATTAAAAGTAGGCTCCAACTATTTAAAGCACTATACCAAAAAGCTCATAGATCCTTCTCTCAGCAAGGAAGAGCTGCATGCGGATAATGCGGAAGATATTTACGATACCCTTAGCCAGCTGAAAGGCAGCGCCTTAAAGGTAGCGCAGATGTTAAGCATGGATAAAGGCATGCTGCCCAAGGCTTACACCGATATGTTTGCCATGTCGCAGTACAGCGCACCGCCCCTTTCCGGGCCGCTGGTAGTGAACACTTTTGTAAAAACGCTGGGTAAATCACCCTCACAGCTATACGATAAGTTTGAGCTGCATGCTTCCAATGCCGCCTCCATCGGGCAGGTGCACAAAGCCTGGAAGAACGGCCAGCAGCTGGCTATTAAGATCCAGTACCCCGGTGTGGCCAACAGCGTAAAGTCCGACCTGCGCATTGTAAAGCCATTTGCCGTGCGCATTGTGGGCATGAGCGAGGTGGATATGGATAAATATTTTGACGAGATCGAAACCAAGCTGCTGGAAGAAACCGATTACCAGCTGGAGCTGCGCCGCTCCGTTGAGCTGTCGGCCCTTTGCGCGCATATTCCCAACCTGGTATTTCCCCGCTATTACCCGGAGCTTTCCTCTGACCGTATTATTACCATGGACTGGCTGGAAGGTTTTCACCTGAAGGAGTTCCTGCTACGCAACCCTTCACAGGAAGTGCGCAACAGCATTGGGCAGGCGCTGTGGGACTTTTACGATTTCCAGATGCACCAGCTGAAAAAAGTGCATGCCGATCCGCACCCCGGTAACTTCCTGATGCGGGATGATGGTACAGTAGGCATTTTTGACTTTGGCTGCATAAAGGAAATACCGGAGGATTTTTACTCCAACTATTTTATGCTGGTAGATAAAACCATCCTGCAGGATGAAGCTAAACGGATGCAGATCTATACCAACCTGGAAATGATCCACCCATCTGATACGGATAAGGAAATTGCGTTTTTCTCCGGGCTTTTCCAGAAGATGATAGACCTGCTTACGCTGCCTTTTACCGTAACCAGCTTTGACTTTGGCAATGAAGCGTACTTCCGGGAAATATATGCCTATATGGATTATGTGTACAACCTGAAAGAAGTACGTGATTCCAAGGTAGCCCGCGGCTCCCGCCACTCGTTGTATGTGAACCGTACTTACTTTGGCCTGTACTCCATCTTAAGCGATCTGAAGGCGGAAATATACACCGGCGCCGGCCGCTTTAAAACGTTGATGCAGTAAGCAGGGCTACAACCTGCTGTTATTAAAATGTACTTCGTTATCAGTGATCCTTCCATCAAAATATACCCGGGTACCAGGCAGGTAAATATATTTGCAACATTGTTTCATTTTTATTTACCTTCGCTTTATGGAGCATGAACAAACATTAGATGTTATTATCATCGGCGGTAGTTATGCAGGCCTTTCTGCAGCTATGGCCCTGGGC
>NZ_DATCRF010000124.1:0-6348 GCF_036569125.1 Chitinophaga sp.
GTGCTGAATATTACGGTGAACAGCAGCACCGAGCAAAGCAGGTACAGGCAGTATTCCCGGTTCTCTTTCCACTTCAGGCGCAGGTAGTGTGTGCCAAACAGCAGAAAAGCGGGGCATAATACCCACAGGTTGTTCAGCTGCTTTAAATGAAATACCCGTTGTATAAAGCCCATGGCGGAAATATTCTGGAATATAACGCCCTGGTCGAACTTGTAATTCTTCTTATTTTTTTGTACAATGGCATCGCCCCACTCCCTGTAAGATTGTACAATATAATCAAAGGAGGATATGACTGCCGGTAAGATCCACAATACAGCGCCCCATAAAATTAAGCTCCCTATCAATCGCCAGCGGTGTTTACTGAAAAAGAAGAATGCCAGTCCTACTATACCATACAGCTTTACCAGGGCGGCTATCATAATAAAAAAAGCGGCCCAGAAATCCTTCCCCTGCCGGATCAGCACAAAGCTCAGGATAAGACAGGCTATAATGGATGGGTTAAACTGGAAGTAGCTGCTGGAGCCCATCAGCTCATGACTGGAAAATATAAGCACCAGGTTTTGCTGAACACGGGTAATGGGCAGCTTACGGATGGCAACGTACAGGAACAGCGCATTGGCTATTACCCATAACATAGCCCCCACGGAAAAGGGCAGCACGGCAAAAGGTGCAATAATAATGCTGTACACCGGGCCATACATGTTCACATCATAATAGTTTTCCGGGTAAGGAATGTACAGCGGCTGCTGCGCCACCAGGTGCAGGTATACATACCGGAAAACACTGAAATTGTTGGCATTGTTGGCCATCAGCTCCTTGGCGGCCACCAGGATAGATAAACCGAACCATAATAAAAGGGCCAGCCAGTCTTTTTCCCCTAACCAGGTCAGTGTAAAACGCTTAGCGGTTGGCAGGCCATTACTTTTTTGCATTAGTTCCATACGGATAGTCGATAGTTGTTGGCACAAAAATAGTGTGCGTATTTTGTATTATTATTTTATTATAAGTTATTTATTAATTTGAAAGTCTCTTAATTGCTCTTATGAACACGAATGTGTCGGTTATCCCTGAGTTTCTGGCCGGCGGCGGTGAAATGGGGGCGCGTATCAGGGAATATGACTGGGCATCCACTCCGCTGGGGCCTGTAGATACCTGGCCTCAAAGCCTCAGAACCTGCATCCGTATTATGCTTACTTCGAGGCAGCCTATCTGGATAGGCTGGGGAAAAGAGCTAATTAAGTTCTACAATGATCCCTACAAGGCTATTGTAGGCGGTAAACATCCCTGGGCGCTGGGCTGCCCTGCCTCCGTGGTATGGAAAGATATCTGGAAAGATATTGAACCTATGCTGCAGCAGGTGATGCAGAAGGATGAAGGCACTTATGTGGAATCCCAGCTGCTGATCATGGAACGGAACGGGTATGCGGAAGAGACCTATTACACCTTTTCCTACACGCCCATACCGGGTGATGACGGCGGCACTGCCGGCATGATCTGCGCCAATGTGGATAATACGGACCGCATTATCAGCGAACGGCAGCTAAAGACCCTTACGCAGCTGGGTAAACGTTTAAGCGGGCTGCAGGCCGGCCGGGATGTGATACAGCAGACCATTTATACACTGGAAGAAAACCCGCAGGACTTTCCCTTTGCACTTTTTTATACGGTATCTGATAACAGGGCTACGCTGATAAATGCTACGGACCTGGGCGATGCTGCCCCGCAGGCGCCTGCTGAAATTGACCTGGATGCCCCGGGCCTGGGCGCTTTACTGCAAAAGGCCGCTTTGCTGCGGCAGCCGCAGGTGCTGAACGGGCTGGAAGCTATTATGGGCGCTATGCCCATGGGCAGCTGGACCATCAGGCCCGGAAAAGCAGTTATACTGCCCATTGTTTCCGCAACGGCTAAAGAGCCTTATGGTTTCCTGGTAGCGGGCTTTAACCCCTACCGCTTACCGGATGAAAAATATCTTGGTTTCTGCTCCCTGATCATGGACCAGATCCTGTCTGGCTTTGCAGATGTGCACATACTGGAAGAAGAGCGGAAAAGGGCTGCAGCGCTGGCAGAGATAGACCGGGCTAAAACGGCCTTTTTCTCCAACATCAGCCATGAGTTCCGTACCCCCCTTACTTTATTGCTGGGCCCTATTGAAGAAGCCATGCAA
Organism: Chitinophaga sp.; assembly: GCF_036569125.1. GTDB lineage: Bacteria > Bacteroidota > Bacteroidia > Chitinophagales > Chitinophagaceae > Chitinophaga. The sequence continues at coordinate 2,165 of NZ_DATCRF010000124.1, forward strand.
AACCCGGCGCTTGATGCCGGCCATAAAGCGGAGCTGGATATTGCCTACCGCAATGCGCTGCGCATGCAAAAGCTGGTGAACACCCTGCTGGAATTTTCGCGTATTGAAGCGGAACGGGTGGATGGGAAGTTCACCCGGGTGGACATTTGCCGGCTTACCCAGGACCTGGCCAGCACCTTCCGCTCTGCAGTTGAAAAAGCCGGTATGGCGCTGAACATTTCCTGCGGTTATTCGGAGGCGGAAGTATATGTGGATGTGGAGATGTGGGAGAAGATAGTACTGAACCTGCTCTCTAACGCCTTTAAATATACGAACCAGGGTCATATAGATGTACAGATACAGGTGGCGGATGACCAGGTGCTGCTGTCTGTAACGGATACGGGTATTGGTATTGCGGCAGACCAGCTGGATAAGATCTTTAACCGTTTTCACCGGGTAGAGAATATACAGGGCCGCAGCCAGGAAGGCACGGGCATTGGCCTGGCCATGGTAAAAGAGCTGGTAAAGATCCATAAGGGAAATATCAGCGTAAGCAGCCGCCCGGGCGAGGGATCTACCTTTACTGTAATGATCCCTACGGGTAAGGCGCACCTGGAAGACGGGCGTATTGAAGAAAACGATGCTAACGCCGGCATATCCAAACAGGCCGACACCTTTTTGCAGGAAGCCCTGAAATGGCTGCCGGAAGCGCCGCATCATGAAGCCGTCATCAATGATATCAGCGGCACTACTGTAGAAAACAATCCTCCAATATATAAGGTGCTGCTGGCAGATGATAATGCAGATATGCGGGAGTATGTACAGCGGCTGCTGGCTCACCAGTTCCGTGTGATCACTGCCGTTAATGGCGAAGAGGCTTTCAGCAAAATGCTGCAATACAAACCGGACCTGCTGCTGTCGGATGTTATGATGCCGAAGCTGGATGGCTTTGGATTGCTGCAGCAGGTACGCAACCACCCCGATACCCGGCATACGCCGGTGATCTTTTTATCGGCCCGCGCAGGTGAGGAATCCAAGGTAGAAGGGCTGGATGCCGGTGCAGATGATTACCTGGTAAAGCCCTTTTCGGCCCGTGAATTACTGGCCCGGGTAGAAGCAAATATCAAAATTGCCAAAAGCCGTATTGCTGCTGAAAACAATATGCGCAATATGCTCATGCAATCGCCCATACCTATGGTGCTGCTGCGTGGCAACGCCTTTTCCGTTGAGATGGTAAATGAAAGGGCGCTGGAGCTCTGGGACAAAGAGCATGAAAATGCCATCAACAAACCGCTGCTGGAAGTGCTGCCGGAACTGGCGGAACAGGGTTTTGGACAAATATTACATGAAGTATATACCAGCGGAGTGCCCTATCATGGCAATGAAGTATCGCTGACGCTTATACGTTCCGGCAAGCCCGAACAGGTGTTCCTTAATTTTATTTACGCGCCGCTGCGCGATGCCCATAATACCGTAACAGGTATTATTGCAGTAGGCGTAGATGTATCTGAACAGGTGATTGCCCGCCGCGTTGCCAGGGAATATACCACTTTGCTGGAGCAGGAAGTAAAAAAACGTACACACGAACTGCAGGAGCTGAATATAGCTTTACAACAATCCAATGAAGACCTGCAGCAGTTTGCACATGTAGCCAGTCATGACCTGAAGGAGCCGGTGCGCAAGATCAAAACCTTCAGCAACCGGTTGCAGTATGAATATGGCGACCTGCTGCCGGAAAAAGGCAAAACATTCCTGGATAAAGTGCAGCATGCCACGGAAAGGATCTTTTCCATGATCGAAGGGGTGCTCGCCTACTCTACCCTGAATGCAGCGGAACAGCCAATTGAAAAAATTGATCTGAATAAAACGCTGGCAAGCATTGAGGAAGATCTGGAAGTAACCATCCAACAAAAAAATGCACGCATTATACGCAGCGGGCTGCCTATAGTTGAGGGCGCTTCCATACTCATTTACCAGCTATTTTATAATTTAATTAACAACTCCCTGAAGTTTGCGCGAACAGATGAATTGCCGGTGATACGCATTACCTCCTCCACCCTGCACGAGGGCGGGCAGGATTATGTAGAAGTGGCAATTACCGATAATGGTATAGGATTTGAACAGGAGTATGCAAAGCGTATTTTTGATACCTTTACCAGGCTAAATGCAAAAGATAAATTTGAGGGAACCGGCTTAGGCCTGGCCTTATGTAAAAAGATAGTGGAGCGGCACCATGGCAGCATTACTGCTACCGGTATAAGAGATGAAGGCGCCGTGTTTACCATATTATTACCATTGATACAGATCCAACGACCGTTTAAAGCAGATAGCAATGGCAGTAACGAGAACCTTTTTACTAATAGATGATGATACGGACGACCGCGAGCTATTCGCGGAAGTGCTGGCAGCCGTAGATCCTATTATTACCTGCAAACAGGCCATAGATGGAGAAGAGGCGCTGCGCAAGCTGCAAAAAGGTATTGAACAACCGGACATTATTTTCCTGGATATTAACCTGCCGGTAATGAATGGATGGCAGTTCCTGCGGAAAATAAAAACCGCCGACGGTTTAAAAGATATCCCCGTGATCATGTACTCCACTTCCTCTGATCAAAGCGATAAAGAAACGGCAAATGTGCTTGGCGCATCCTGCTTTTTAACCAAACCTAATAGCTACAAAGATCTGAAAGGCATACTGGAAGCGATTGCCGCAGCAGCTAAACAAAGTAACCCCGCCACAGCCATCTGCAAGGCGATTGCGAGCTACAAAAGGAGGAATTAATAATTAATAATTAACAATTAATATGTACTGCGGGTAGCTGTTAGTACTTACTGCGATAGAATTTGTTTTCCGCTGTTATTTGTAAAGGGTGATTAGTGAACCAGGTGATGAATTGCTGCCATTTTTGCGGATTATTCAAACGCCAATCGTCAAACTCCTGCTGATTACCGTTACCCAATACCCAGTAGTTATAGGCTTCAAAATAACCGGCGCTGCGTACCTGCTGCTGGTAATCAAACAATACAACGGGTGTTTTTTCCTGGTGGCCCAGCTGCTGATAGCTATCCAGGAATTTAGAACGGATATTGTGCAGCGTGGCCAGGCTCACGATCTTCTCCCCTGCTACGGCCAGGGCTAACGTTGGCTCATACACGCCGGTGCCAAAGGGCTTGCGCATTAAAGCCTGCAACAGCGCATCCGGGCCGCTTTTAGGATTATAGACAATGTTAACCGTTTTATTTTTGCTGAAGCTAACGGTAATGCTGGTATCGTCCTTAAATTGAATCTCTGATTTATACGTGTAGTATAATTGTTTGCTGATCTCCTCCGTACGTTTGCTGCCGCGTTCCAGGTTTACGAAGATCTCCCCGTAGATCATGGCCCATACTTCCTCTTCAGAATCAAAGAACAAACGTGCGGCCCAGTAATAGTTGGAAGGGAATGTGGGATCGGCTTTAATGCCGGCTTCAAAAAAGGCTAATGCCTTGTTGTATTGCCTGGTGTTAAGCTCCATTACGCCCCGTTCCAGGTAAAGGTTACCTGCGGCAGGAAAATGCTCCAGCCCTTTATCATACGTTTCAATGGCCTTGCTGCTTTTGCCGGCATTGTCGTAACTATTGCCTAACATCTGGTACACCCGGGCTGTGGCCAATTTATTCTTAAGCATTTTTTTGAGGATGGCAATAGCGCCTTCATAATCCTGCAGCTGGTAATGGGCGAAAGCCATTTCGTAAGGGATCTCCGGATCATCAGGGTTCAGCTGCTGCGCGGCTGCCAGCATTACCAGCGCCTCCGCCGACTTACCATCATCAATAAGATCAATGGCGGCGTCGCGTTTTTGCCTTGCCAGGGCCGTATCTGTTTGTGCGCCGGCGGTAAGGCCGCACAAGACGAGTATGGAACAGACGAGTAAGCGCATGATTTAGATGTGTGGATGTGCAAATATGCAAATGTGCAAATGTGCGAATATGAAGATAAGCAAATGAGCAGATATTGCAGATACGCAAATATGCAGATGAAGGGCTTTTATTTACCATCTGCACATCTGCATATTTGCACATCTGCACATCGTTTACGTTGTAATCAGGTTTTGCAGCGATTGTTTATAATCCTTTCGCATAACCAGCTGCCCTACATTTGCCTGTACAAAGCTTTTTAATACTTCATTCGCTTCTGCTGCGTGATGCTGCTTTTTGAATTTTAT
>NZ_DATCRF010000125.1:0-3037 GCF_036569125.1 Chitinophaga sp.
TCATTGGTTTTAGATTTAAATTTTAATGATTAAAGAGGCGCTGTCGGTGTAAGCACAAAGTGTACATCATATGCCTTTTCCGAACGATATTTTCTAACACGGGAAATGATATGGTTGTTCATTAGACACTAAAAAATAACAGGTCTTTTACCAGGACCCGGGTTTTCTGATGGTTCGCTAAGATAGGACGGATAGGAATAAATTCACTCAATACATTGATTCATAACTTTTCTTTAACGCGCAGCGTCATTCCGCCGTTAAACTCTTTACCGGGTTGGCAATGGCCGCTTTAATAGCGGAATGCCCTACACTGAGCCAGGCAATGAGCACAGAAGCCAGCAAGGTAATAACGAAGAAACCCGGGCCCATTATAATACGGAAGCTATACTGCTGCAGCCACTCCTGCATAAAATACCAGGCCAACGGCGCAGCTATGGCAAAGGCAATAATAATGAGCAGGGTAAACTCCCGCGATAATAAATAAAGGATGCTGCTAACAGGAGCGCCCAATACTTTCCGGATACCAATTTCTTTCTTCCGCTGCTCCGCCATGAATGATACCAGGCCATATAAACCAAGACAGGAGATAAATATGGAAAGGCCTGCAAAAATTTTATAGAGCTGCGCCAGTTGTTCTTCCTGCTTATAATACTGGGCTACTGTTTCATCAATAAAGTTATACTCAAAAACATAATCCGGGAAGAACCGGTCCCAGGTGGATTTTATGGCAGCTAATGTAGCTTTTGTTTCTCCCGGTTTTATCCGGATATTGGCCGCCCGGTAGCTACGGTTTAACGTGGTCATTACCACCGGGCCTATGGGTTCCCTCATGGAAGTGATGTTATAATTTTTCACCACCCCGGTAATGATGCCTGGTTTATCCATCACGTATATGGGCATTCCAATAGCCGCTTCCGGACTGGCAATGCCCAGGTCTTTCACCAGTTTTTCATTTACAACAAATTCTTTCATCGTATCTGACGACGCATAAATATTACCGGCTGCCATCTGCAGCTGGTATATGCGGAAATACCCCGTATCAGCGGGTTTCATATGAACAATCAGGTCGGGCTTATTGGTATGGTTGCTGCTTAAACGCAGATCAGTGGACCAGTTGCTGAAATCTACCGGTGCATAAGCGCTGAAGCTGACAGCGCCAATACCGGGTTGCTGCAATAACTCGTTTTGCAATACGGGTAATTTCAACTGGCTCACACTATCACGCGGAAAATCCACTTTAACAATGGCTTCTTTATTAAAGCCCATGTCCGCATTGTTAAAATATTTCATCTGCGATACCACCACCAGGGTACCGATGATGAGTACCTGGGCAATCGCAAACTGGCATACTACCAACACCCTCCTGAGCATGATCCCTTTGGTGGGATTTCCACCAGGCCGGCTTTTCAGTGCAGTGATAGGATTGAACCCGGATAAAATAAGAGCCGGGTAAAAACCGGCAAGAAGCGTTACTGTTAGTACCAGTGAAGGGATAAATACAAGTATGCTGGTTGTATCCAGGGCGGTAAGCGACAATTTAATCCCCAGCAACTCACTTAAAAACGGCATGCAGATCAATACCACCAACAGGGCGCCTGTCATGGCCAGCAAGCATGTAACCCCCACCTCGCCCAGGAATTGCAGCATCAATTGCCAACGGCTGCTTCCAAGCGCTTTCCGTACTCCTACTTCCCTGGCGCGGTTGGTGGCGCTGGCGGTAGTCACGTTAATAAAATTAACGCAGGCGATTATAAGCAGGAAAATAGCGATCAGTTTTAGAGAGGTGCTAAGCGCCGGGGTAAAAGTGCGGCCATTGAAATTGCCAAAATTTCTGTCGGAATGAATCGTATGAAGCGGTTGCAAATGTACTTCGGGCGTTCCCTGAGGGGCATAGCGGGCAATAAATCCAGGTAATTGCGCATCAAACCGGTTGCCGGATATTCCGGGCTTTAAAGTAATAAAACAATAGTTACTGGTCCAGAATTCCACCCAATCATTCATATCTATACCCAGGCTGGCAACGGTGGCATAGGAAACCACCAGGCCCAGGGGAAGATCACTGTTCGCTGGGGGATTATCAATTACCCCGGTGATGTTATATTGCTGATCATAAAGCTTTACCGCTTTACCAATTGCCTGCTGCCAGTTGCCAAAATACCTGGTGGCAAAATCCTTTGTTATGACCGCGGTATTGGGCGCACTGAGCGATCGGGTATCTCCATCCAGGACCTTGAAATCGAATATATCAAATACCTGGGGCTCTGCCATAAACACCCCGCGATGCTCCTTGAACTTCCGGAGGGTTTCCCCGCGGGAGCCCGGGATAATTACCTGCACATCTTTATCCCCATAAATAGCAGCTGCCTGCTCTATTTGCGGAAACACCTTCCTCAGTGTAGCCGCCAACGGGAAAGATGCCCCCGCTGAATATCCTCCATTTTCACTGTTCCTGCTTTCTCTTACCACGCGATAGATCCTGTTCTTTTTTGCATGATAGCCATCATAACTCTGTTCATAGGCCAGAACCAGGAAAATAAGCAGGAAGGCGCTGAAGCCCACTGTCAATCCAATAATATTAACAGAAAAACGGCCTTTATTATGCAACAAGTTCCTGAAGGTAGTCAGCAGATAGTTTCTGAACATGGCAATTAGCTAATTGGTAAGGCTTTCCGTTAAACAGATAAAATGCCATTTAAACGTAATAATTAAAACCAGCGACATAAACATGTCTTAAATTATTATATGTTCGGTTTTGATACAGGGGATGTTCATTTTAATAATTATAGTATTCCGCTGTATCTACAGCCAGGTCTTCAAAATCCTACAGATGAATCACTATCCCTTCAAATCACTTACGGCCCCTACTACGCAATAAGCAACATCGTCCATTACTCCGAAATGCTTCTCCGCACATTCAATCTTCATCCTTTCCCGGTCTCGTAAAAGCGACCTGTCTGCCGCCGCCTTTGCATCTTTTGTTTCTGCTACAAAGAAAAGCCTTGCTTCAGTTCCTTCAACTTTCTTAATCAATGCCCAA
>NZ_DATCRF010000126.1:0-3608 GCF_036569125.1 Chitinophaga sp.
CAGCTTTTTCATTGATAGCTCCTCTACCTCCCCCGGCAGCTTGGCCAGCATCTCTCCCCTTTTCACTGGCTCCTTTTTCCGCACCAGCTGTTACACCGCTCCACAGTTTATTACCCTGCGGCACTACGGCTGTAACCAGGCTGCCTGTGCCTGCTGCTGGGCCATAAGCTCCTTTTCCGCCAGCATCGCTATTGATACCTGCTGCTGCACCATTACTATCATCACCATTTATCCCCTCTGCTGCTTGTCCGTTCAGGGTTGCTTCCCTGTTGTCGCCATCCATTGTATCAGTTTCCGTTGATCCGTATATAGTAGTTCCCCTGTTATCTCCGGCCGCCGGATCATTCATACTTAATGTATCATTTTTCTGCGTACCATTATGCTCATTCACTGCTACATTTTCATGCACAACTCCTTTTAGCTCTTTATTTTCTGACGTTTGATGACGATTTACCTGCAAATATACCACCAGCGCAACCAGCCCCACCGCTGCCGCTGCAGCTGCTAACCACAGCATACCCTGACCCGTGGCAAACCAGGGTTTCGGCAGCGGTGCCGGCTCCTGCGCAGGCACAGGCACAGCAGCATTATCCAGCAGGCCGGCCATTTTGGACCAGGCCTGCTGCTTAGCTTCCATACCGGTATCATCCGGCGCCGGTTGCTGCGCAGCTGCTTTCAGCCAATCTTCAATATGTTTGTGCTGGTCATCCATTCATATTGCGCTTTAATGACGATGGTGGGGCTGTTATATACCGTTGCAGCAAACGCTTCCCCTCTGCCACATGCCATTTGGTTGTGCCGGTGCTGATGCCCAGCAATTCAGCGATCTCTTTATGTGAATAGCCCTCTATGATAAATAAGTTGATCACGATCCTTGTTGTAGGCGGCAGCTGCTGCAATACCAGCAGCAGATCCTTGTATTCCAATGGGTTGCTCTCTGTGGCTATGGCTATATCTCCCGGCAGCTCTCCCGGCATTTGCTCTTTTGTTTGTCCGGCCCCGTTCCTGAAATAATCTGCAACTGCATGCACCATAATACGGCGCAGCCATCCTTCAAAACTGCCGGTTTGCTGGTACTGGGCAATTTTAGTAAATGCCCGCAGGAAACCGTTGTTCAAAATATCTGTCGCCTTGTCCCGGTCACTGGTGTAGCGCCTTATCACGGCCAGCATCCGGTCAAAGAACAGGTAGTATAGCTTCTCCTGGCACAAACGGTCATTACTCCGGCAACCGGCCAGTAGCTGGTCCAGTTGGCCGTGTGTTTGATCAGAATGGTCCGTATGGTCGGATAAGTTAAACGGCAGTTTCTTTCAGATTAAGCATACAATAGACAGGCAATACACCGGCCCTGATAATACAGACAGGGTATTATTACCTAAAGGTTGGGTATCTGTAAAAAAAAGCTGAATGCGGAATGCTAAACGCTGAACGCTGCTTGCGTTTTGCTGAGGGCATCATCATGGCTTTAGCGTTAAGCATTCAGCATTAAACATTTAGCGTTCTCACGGTTTTACATACACCTCTATTATAGCATTGGTAGGGCGGCGCGGCGCCAGAAATTCATCTACCTGCTTATAATGCTGTTTCAGCTCAGGTCTTAAAGCAAAGGGAAAAAAGTTGTTCAGTCCGGGTGCATATTCATATAGGATAATATCGTAGTGGTGCTGTTGCACTTTTTCCTTGAAGGCTGCCAGCTGCCGGTTAAACATGCCCACGCCCAGGTGGTACCACAGCGGGTAATCCTCGCCGGTTTCCAGCTTAAAGGGCATAGCATAAGCCAGGGGTGTTAACTCTGTCATATTCAGCACTTTAATACTATCTTTCTTTTCCTTTACCACGGGCATAGCAAGCAGGCGCTCCATACCATGTACGGTGGATGGCGGCATGTATATTTTCTTAAATCCCGGCAGGTCAGAGAAGATCCATTCAGCGGTAGGCACATCCGTGGTGGTATCTGTACTCAGCATAAAGTTCCGGCGGGATACCACGTTCTCCGCATTCGGATCCGGCGCACCCTGCACCATTTCTGTAGGCGCCGGGAATATGCGCTGAAAAATACGGTCAATATACTTCCAGAACACACCGGACCACCACAGCAGCACCAGCAGCGCAGTGCTTAAAAAGGCATTACGGCGGCCCAGGTCAATATGCTGCATGCCGGCAAAATGTGTGCACAGGAATGCAAAGGCAAAGCTATGGAAGAAGATGTTGTTATCCGGCGGTGTGTAGCTGGTTACCTGGAACAGGGCTGCCTCTGCCAGTATACCCAGGGTAAGCAGGGTAAACAGCATGGCTGTTTTGTTTTGCCAGAAAGCCTTAAAGTTGCGCAGGGCCGGCACCAGGCATAACACCATGAGCACCAGGTAAAACTTGATCCACTGGGACCCGCCCAGGATCTCCTCTGCAAAATCCGTTACTGCCAGGCGGGAATTGTGCGGAGGCTGCCCGTGGTTATACCAGTATCCAAAACCATGCGGCAGCAGCGGGCCTATAATAATGGCCGCCACCAGGAAATAACAGCCCAGGAAAGCAGGGATCTCCCACCAGCGTTTTTCATGGATGCTATTATATAATAACAGGGCCAGGCACAACAGCAGTGCCAGTCCGCCCCCATCCTGCTTGGTAAAAATAGACAGGAAGGTGAACAGGGCTGCCAGCAGCAGGTACAGGAAACGCAGCTTTTCTTGCGGGCGGGTCATGTACTGGAACAGGAAGGCTAAGCCTACCAGCTCATACACAATTACCGTATGGTTATACCAGGGCCAGAAGTTGAAGAAGGAATACGACAGCACAAACACCATTACCGATAAAGCCCGTATGGCCGGCTCTATGTTCAGGCGTTTTAAAATGGAGCGGAAAGCAAATCCCGCCATAATATTAATGAGCACCTGCGCTTTTACGAGCGAGATCAGCTGCGGGCCAAATATGCGGAAGAACAGGGACGGTATCAGCCAGAAGCCATACCCCAGCGGCGTACCAAAATCCTTATACGGCATTTGCCCGATGGACATGCGGTAAGCGCCTTCCCACGACAAAAAGATATTAACCCGGTAAGGGAAAGTAGTGAACAGGGGCACCAGCGCCAGGCCAATGATCAGCACACATTCAATAACAGTAAAAACAGTACGTTTCTGGTAAAGGGACGATGACCCGGACAACATAATGGGGGTTTTTATGTTTTTGAAGGCGTAAAAGTAGTTTTATTAGCGGAAAGCGCAAAGCAGAAAGCAGAAAGCGCAAAGCAGAAAGCAGAAAGCAGAAAGCTGCAGCCCTTATTTTCCCGGCATTGTATGCTAAGCATTTGGTGTTCAATGTATTTAAAGGCTGAATGCTTGACGCAGAACGCTTAACGCCATAGCCCTTACTTTCCCGGCATTATATGTTAAGCATTTGGCATTCAATATATTTATAACGTACAATACTAAACGCTATCCCTTACTTCCCGCCCCTCCGTAGTACAAGGCTTTATGCTTTCTCCTTTTAGCTTTCCGCTTTAAATTGTATCTTGCCCCCCGTATTAACATCTGTTCATCCCCGTGCAATATCTGAAACTACTCAGGCCTCATCATTGGGTCAAAAATCTGTTCCTGTTTATTCCCCTCTTTTTT
>NZ_DATCRF010000127.1:0-3161 GCF_036569125.1 Chitinophaga sp.
GTTTTTGGCGCACTGTTCTCACTGGCCTGCATTTACCTGATCAAAGGAAAATTATCTGTGATAGCCCTTGGGGCAGGCGCTGTGGTATTAGGTATTGCAGTGAACTACTCGCTGCACGTATTCAACCATTACCGCCACCTGGGCAATATCCGCGAAACTATCCGTGACCTGGCCACACCCATGACCATTGGCAGCTTTACCACTATTGGGGGCTTCCTGTGTTTGCAGTTTGTGGAATCACCTATGTTAAAGGATGTAGGTTTGTTTGCGGCATTGAGCTTAGTAGGGGCCGCCGCCTTCTCCCTGATCTTTTTACCACACTGGATCTTAACCAAACAGCCGGTTGCAGCCCATTCACACACCTGGTTGGATAAGCTGGCCGGCTACCGTCCGGAAAAAAATAAATACCTGGTGTTCGGCATCCTGCTGCTCACCGTTATCTTCTGCTTTACAGCCGGCAAAGTAGGTTTTGAAAGTGATATGATGCGCATGAACTTCATGACGCCGGAGCTGAAAGCTGCAGAAGCAAAGCTGAACAGCCTGAGCGCGTATGCTGCACAATCAGTATACGTGGTTACAGAAGGCCCTACGCTGGAACAAGCCCTGCAGGCCAACGAGCGTATGCTGCCGGTGGTGCAGCAGCTGCAGCAGCAGGGCATTGTGAAAAGGTATGCCGGTGTAGGCAGCTTACTATTATCACAACAGGAACAGCAGGTGCGTTTACAACGCTGGCAGCAATACTGGACCCCGCAGAAAAAACAACAACTCATCACTTACCTGCAGCAGCAGGGGCCTGCGCTGGGTTTTAAAGCCACTGCTTTTGATCCCTTTGCGCAATGGCTGCAGCAGGACCTTACGATCATGACACCAGCAGACCAGGAAGCGCTGCGCAACAGCTCCCTGGGTGATTATATTACCGTGAAGCCAGACCGTGTATCGCTGGTTACCCTGCTCAAAGTGAACCCGGGTCAAAAAGAGGCGGTGTATAAAGCATTAGCCTCGCAACAAAATACTACGGTGCTGGATAAGCAATATGCGGCCAACCGCCTGGTAGAGGTGATCCGCAATGAGTTTAACAGCATTGCCTGGATGACCTCCCTGCTGGTATTTTTTGCCCTGCTTATCTCTTACGGCCGCATAGAGCTGGCGCTCATCACCTTTATTCCCATGCTCATCAGCTGGATCTGGATCCTGGGTATTATGGGCATGTTCGGCATCCGCTTTAATATTGTGAACATTATTCTCAGCACCTTTATTTTTGGTTTGGGGGATGATTACAGCATCTTTACCATGGATGGCTTGTTACAGCAATACCGTACCGGTAAGGAGCAGCTATCCTCTTTCCGCTCTTCCATCTTTTTATCTGCCATTACCACCATCCTGGGATTGGGGGTGCTGATCTTTGCAAAACATCCCTCCCTGCGTTCCATTGCATTGATCTCAATGATCGGTATTGGCTGTGTGGTATTGATATCTCAGGTAATGATACCGCTGCTGTTCAACTGGCTTATTGCCAGGCGTACCCGCCGTGGCTGGGCGCCGTGGACCTTGAGCGGCTGGTGCATTTCTGTATTTGCATTCACCTATTTTACATTGGGCAGCCTGCTGCTCACCACTGTGGGTTATATCCTGATCCGCCTGAACCCTTTTAACAAGCAAAAGGGTAAGTACCTGTATCATGTATTCCTGTCGTGGTTTACCTGGTCGCAGCTGCACATTATGGGCAACGTGAAAAAACGCGTTATCAATCCCCTGAACGAGCAGCTGCAAAAGCCGGCCGTTATTATCAGCAATCACCAGTCATTCCTGGATATATTAATTTCCATTGCGCTTAATCCCAAGGTGATACTGCTTACCAATGAATGGGTATGGCGCTCGCCGGTATTTGGCGCAGTAGTGCGGCTGGCAGAGTATTACCCGGTGGCAGAAGGGGCAGAGGCCAGTGTAGACAAGCTGCGTGGGATGGTAGAACAGGGCTATTCCATTGTGGTGTACCCGGAAGGTACCCGCTCACCTGACCCGGTGATCAGGCGTTTTCATAAAGGCGCATTTTATTTAGCGGAGCAATTAGGCCTGGATATACTGCCGGTGCTGATACACGGTACCGCCTATACGATGAGCAAAAGCGATTTCCTGTTAAAGAACGGGGTGCTTACTGCGCAGTACCTGCCCCGCATTACGCCGGAGGATAAGAACTGGGGCGAAGGGTATGCCGCGCGCACCAAACACATTAGCCGCTACTTTAAGCAGCAGTATGAGGAGCTGCGCCGTAGTGTGGAAACGCCTGCCTATTTCCGTGAGCAGCTTATTTACAATTACATTTATAAAGGCCCGGTGCTGGAATGGTACATGCGTATTAAAACCCGCATGGAAAATAATTATACCCTGTTTCATAGCCTGGTGCCGGAAAAAGGCCGTATCCTGGATATTGGCTGTGGATACGGGTTTATGAGCTACATGCTGCACTTCTTGTCTGCAGAGCGTACTATTACCGGCGTGGATTATGATGAGGATAAGATAACCACCGCTAACCACTGCTACCTGAAAAATGATAAGGTGAATTTTGAATATGCAGATGTGGTGAGCTATACTTTTGAGCAGCATGATGCTTTTATTATTAGTGATGTATTGCATTACCTGCAGCCACAGGAGCAGGAGCAGCTGCTGCAGCGCTGTTTACAGCAGCTGGCGCCAGGTGGGGTGATCATTGTGCGCGATGGCGATGCCGATATGAGCAAACGGCATGAAGGTACCCGCCTTACAGAATTTTTTAGTACGCGTTTGTTGGGATTTAATAAAACAAAACAGCAGCTGTCCTTTTTTTCCGGGCAGCATTTGAAACAATTGATCGAGAAAATGGGCGCCAGTTTGGAGCAGATAGACAATACAAAGTATACCTCAAATGTGATCTTTGTCATTAAGCAAAAAGCTTAAAGCAGAAAGCTGAAAGCCTAATACAATATTTTGCGCAATTCGCAATCTACGCTGCATTAAGCTTTTTGCTTTCTGCTTTAGGCTTTAAGCTTTCAGCACCCTTTAGACTATGAGTTATGATGTAGCCATAATCGGTAGCGGCCTGGGAGGCCTGGTTTGCGGCGCTTTATTAAGCCGCAACGGGTATCGCGTAGCCGTATTTGAAAAGAATAAACAAATAGGCGGTT
>NZ_DATCRF010000128.1:0-26246 GCF_036569125.1 Chitinophaga sp.
TGCCAATACTTTGTATGGCCTGCATATGTTTGTGATGGTGCAGGTCTGTACCAATAAAGGTGATCATTTTATCGGCCAGCAGCTTCTCTGCTACCTTCTGGATATGTTTGCCGTAATAGCCGGTTATGGATAAGAGGTTCACCTGTAACAGGCAGCCCCATTCCCGCAGCTGGTCATATTGATCATATTGGTCATGATAGTGATTATACCGCTCGGGGTGGGCCAGCACCGGCTGGTAACCATGGGAGGCCAGCTTAAACAGCCATTGATGCAGCTGGGGGGGCGCTTGCATAAACGACATTTCCACCAGTATCAGCTTATCCTGCAGGGTAAGCAGGGGAGTGGAGGGGATCAGCTCTTCAAACTGCTCATCCATATAATACTCGGCTGCAAAGGAAATGGCAATATCGTTGCCTTTTTCCCGTAAAGCTGCTTTTACACCGGAGAAAGGCGGGGTAATAGTATCAACAGAATTAGGATAACGGTCCAGAATGATATGCGGGGTAGTAATAATCTTTTTAATACCCATCTCCTGTAACTGCTCAATAAAGGTCAGGGAAGTTTCCAGATCTTTCACGCCATCATCTATACCAGGTACCAGGTGTGAATGAATATCTGTTTCCATAAATTCCAGGATGCCAGTATGGGATGCCTCGGACGCTCGCTTCTTGAAAAAGAACATTGTTTTGCTGCTTGTTTTAAACCCCAAAGTATTTGCAAATTTTATTCCTTTTAACTGGATTTCATAAAAAAATAATATCATTACGAAAATTAAAATATATATACCTTTATAAAGAATCCGATTACACCTGACTAATGGAGGGCAAAGTGGCCCGAAATTAGCTGCTATCCTACGAACCGACCCATACGAATATCCTATGAGTACGACGGCTGAAAGGCTTTTGAGGCTGCCAGGAACTACGAATACACGCTACTGCATAACCTTTATATGCACGTACCTGGTATGCGCATGCCTTCACATTCAGCTGTTTGCACAACATATACCGGTTACCAACCCAACTTTGAGCGGTACGCCGCAAATGAATGCTGCACCTGCCGGATGGGTGGGGATGAATACCGCAGATATACAACCCGGCATTTACGGTGTGCGCTTAGCTGCTGCAGAAGGCAACAGTTATGTGGGCCTGCATAGTGGCGATCAGTACACCGAAGGTATTTCCCAGCAGCTGAACGGGGTATTGCGTAAAGATCACATTTACAGCATGTACTTTGACATGGCCTATGCCGCGTTATACGCCTATAGCACCTGTTACGGTAACCTGGCTATTTACGGCGGCCATGCACCCGGCGACACGGCAGAGCTGCTTTGGAGCTCAGGGGAGTTTGTCCACACCACCTGGCAGCGGTACAGCCCCTTGTTCAGCCCTTCTGCCGGCGACTATACTTATATTACCCTTTGCGCTTACCATGCCAGCCCCTGTTCCAAAAGCGATTACGGAGTAGCAGTGCTGCTGGATAATATTTCCAACTTCATTTATGAGCAGCTGAAGCTCTCATTCAGCACTACCACCACCTGCGCCAACAGCAATACCGGCGCGGTACTGCTCACCGTAGCAGGAGGTACGCCGCCTTTTACTTATGACTGGGGGCATGGCGCACCTGACAATAATCAATTAAGGCAGCTGCCGGCAGGTACCTACACCGTTACCGTTACAGATAGTAAAGGTATTACCGGGGAAGGCAGCACCACCGTACAAACATCCGGCCTGGCGGCTGATGCTACCGTTACACCATCTCTTTGCCACGGGCAGCAGAACGGCAAAATAGCCATTAATGCCAGCGGCGGCTTAGCGCCTTACCGCTATTACGTGAATAATAACAATGCCACCTATACGCCGGTGCTGGAGCATTTACCGCCGGCAACCTACCAGGTAATGGTGAAAGATGAGCAGGGCTGTGAGGCTGTGCTGCCACCCATAGCCCTTACAGAACCGCCGCCTTTACAGATCCGGGAAACGATCATTAAGCCCTGCAGCTGCAGTGAAACGCAGAACGGTAAGATCATTCCGTTAATGCAGGGTGGTACGCCGCCTTATGCTTACCGGGTGAATGGCAGTATGTGGCAGCCGGATAGTTTAATGGGGCAGCTGCAGCCGGGTTTTTACCAGTATGAGATCCAGGACCACAATGGCTGCAGTGTAAGCGGTTCGGGGGAGATCACCTCGCCCTTTAAAAATTGCCTGGTGATCTTACCAACGGCGTTTAGTCCTAACGGAGATGGCAGCAATGATCTTTTCCGCCCTAAAATATACGATGATATACGTAACTACAGCCTGCGTGTATACAACCGCTGGGGTGCATTAATATTTCAGACCAATGATCCTGAAAAGGGCTGGGATGGTATGTATAAAGGCATTTTACAGCAGGCGCAGGGTTACCTGTATATCTGCACCTTCACCGACCGGAACAACGTACCGCAGCAGATGTCGGGTAATGTTACCCTGGTGCATTAATGTTTCGTATAGCAGTAAGCGTGAGTACCTATATATTTATCAGGGCAATGATTTCTTCCAGGTATTTTGCATCAGTGGCATCAAAGTGATCCAGGTGCTCACTATCCACATCCAGCACGCCAACAACCTCACTATTACGTATAATGGGTATTACAATCTCTGAGCGGGATAAGCTGCTGCAGGCAATATGACCCGGGAACTTTTCAACATCCGGCACAATAAGCGTTTTGGCCTGTGCCCAGCTGCTGCCGCATACACCGCGACCATGCTGTATACGGGTACACGCTACCGGTCCCTGGAAAGGGCCTAACACCAGCTCATTTTGTTTTACTAAATAAAAGCCTACCCAAAACCAGCCGAATTGCTCTTTCAATGCCGCTGCTATATTGGCCAGGTTAGCCACCAGGTCTGGCTCTCCATCCAGGAGGCCCTTGATCTGCGGCAGCAGGGAATGGTACTGTGCTGTTTTATCGCCGCTTACTATATGAAGGTCTTCTGCCATGCCGCAAAGTTAAATTGGAAATAGCGATTATGGACAGCTAATTTAGGGCTGTCAGCTAAAATCAACTAAAAGTTTTGTAAATTTATAACGTATGCCCAGGGGGGAAATGGTCTGATTTAGCAGAAGAATGTTTTTAGAGCAGTATCAGAAGCACCTTCTACCGTAAGGCAATTAACCCTATTTTAGCTTCCCCTTTTTTTTTATTGTTTAAAAGACACACGACTTATATGCCTCCTATTCATGCGCCACCTATCCGGCTGTAATATTCAAGGATACTGTTTCGTTGTTACTATGCCCCGGCTTCACAGCTATTATTATGTCATTAAAATATGGAAACACCACAGGTGCCAACCCGGGCATGAGTGGCCCGCCTGCTGTATACCCGTATATCTGTATGCCAACAGTACGGGAGTAGGCGGTATGGCTATATCTTATGTTCAACGTTTATTGTGCCAACCGTGCCCGTTATAACGGCGTTTCCTACACGACGATAACCTGCTGACCCTCCCACTATCCGGGGAGGAGCGCCTCCGGCTTGCCCGGGGTAAATAGCCTTTATCCGCAAACCACCGCTTTTGGAGTGCCCGTTGGTATTGCATTCACATGTACTAAACCGATTTTTTTCTCTTAACCATTAAATCCCTGATTGATTATGCAACAGATCCATCTCCCTCGGATGTCGTATCCGTTTCCCTCTCTTGTAAACAAATTTGCAGAGTTAGCCGAGCAGCAGAATGTACTATGGGCCCAAACCTTTGGCCTGCTTAAAACAGAAACAGCGCTGGCGCGCTTTAAAAGGTCAAAGTTTGCCTGGCTGGTAGCCCGCACGTTTCCCAATGCGGGTTATGAAGAGCTGTGCATTCTTGCCAATTTTAACACCTGGTTATTCCTGCATGATGACCTGTGCGATGAAGCACAGCTGGGGCAACAAGCCAGCAGCCTGCAGGAAGTGACCGGTTATTTTTTAGAGATCCTGCAGCAGCAGATAGCCGAACCTGAAAAGGGCGGCGCCTTTGCAATGGCCCTGGCAGATGTGTGGCAGCGTTTATTACCCCTGAGCCGTCCCGAATGGCGCCTGCGTTTTATACGCACCATGCAGGAATATTTCAGGGCCTGCCATTGGGAAGCTAATAACAGGGCCAGCCACAAAGCCCCGCCGGTAGCTGATTACGTGATTATGCGGCCTTACACAGGCGCACTGTTTGTTGATCTGGAGCTTATTGCTATCAGTGAAAAAACAGACCTGCCGGACGAGGTGCTGCAGCACTCCATGGTGCAGCGTTTAGCCCTGGCCTGCAATAACGTGGTATGCTGGACCAACGACATTATTTCCTGTGCAAAGGAAGCGGAGCAGGGCGATGTGCACAACCTGGTATTAGCCCTGGTACGGGAACGCGGCCTTTCTTTCCAGGCTGCTGTTGATGAAGCGCACCGCATGCATAATGAGGAAGTAAGGCTGTTTGCCGCGCTGGAAAACCTGTTACCCTCCTTTGATGGGGTAACAGACCGTGAGCTCACTAAATATGTAGCGGTATTGCGTACCTGGATGACCGGTAACTATGACTGGAGCGTGCAGGATACAGGAAGGTATAGGGTAGAGAGTGTGACGGTGAAATAGGGAATTACGAATTATTTAATTACGAATTACGAGTTGAATGCAGCGAAGTTTGAAGCGAATGGATTAGTGGCTCTGATCATTATATTGCGCCGGATTATGAATAGCTTATACAGAGATTATGAGCTGCATTGTTTGAAGAAACTGTCTGATCGCATTACTCAATTCGTAATTCGTAATTAAATAATTCGTAATTATTTTCTGGCTTTGCTCCACTTCTCCATCCTTTTCCCAACCCACCAGAACGACAGCGCTAAAATGCTGAAGAAAATACCTTTGTGCGTACGATCCCACAGATATTCAAAATAGCGGGTGTACATATCCAGCAGCAGGAATATCACGCCAAAGTCGCGCACCAGCGGATCGCGGAGCTTAATGCCCAGCCATATCACCACAACGCATAACAGGGTATAGATAGCCACCCACCATAACAGCTGGTATTGGCGCAGCAGCTGCCACTCGCTCCAGGTGCCGCTGTTACCAAAAACAGAGATCAGCCAGGCAGAGAGCAATAACAGCAGCCAGCCACCGCCCCAGGTAATATGTTGTAAGGCATGATATTTTTTACTGCGCAGCGCCAGCTGATGTAACAGCAGCATGATCACCGACAGCACAAACAAGCGGCAGGGCAGGTTCATGCCCAGGAACCACGAAGCATCATGGCTAACGTAGTAGGTAAGCTTTACATAAGCCGGTATTAAACATAAGAGGGTAGCGGTCCATAACAGGCGGGAGGATAAGATAAATGCAAGCACGCCATAAGTAAGGGTAGCCAGCAACCAGAACAAACCATAATTACCATCCAGGTATTGCAGGCTTTTACCAAAATATACCACGGTAACGCCTGTACTGAGTATGGGAAGCAGCCAAAACAGCTCCTGGTTAAACGAAAAGGAGGATTGTTTCTGCTGCCGCCGGAAACCGCTATAGCACAGGAATATGGTGAGGAGGGCAAACAGCAATGCTATAATACCATCTGTAAGCGAGAGCTTTTTACGGATCACTTCAATCCACTTTTCATCCAGCACCAGGGAGCCAAAGGCCATGAGCGCGCATGAAATGGCCGCAATAAAAATATACAGGGTAATGGTTTGCCATTCAACATTGGTTTCCCGTACCTGGTAGCTTTGCTGCATTTGCTGCGCCTGTTCCGGGTTTATAAGCTGATCCTGCTGCCATTGGTCAATGGCTTTTTGCAGCAAACGGGCTTCCCTTTTATCTAATTCCAGCATAAGGAGGTATAAAAGCTGATGTATGGCAAGGTACTCAAAAATAAGGCCCGTTCTCCGGGCCATTTGCATATATGCACATTAATATGCACATTTGTACATTTAGCACACCCGTTATGAATCATCTTCGTTTGTCCGATTACTTGGTATTCCTGGTCTATTTCATTGTGGTAGCGGGTTATGGCTATTACATCTACCGCCGTAAGCGTGCGAATGTTACCAGCACCAAAGACTTTTTCCTGGCAGAGGGATCGCTGACCTGGTGGGCCATCGGGGCTTCCCTGATCGCCTCCAACATTTCGGCGGAGCATTTCATTGGTATGTCGGGTTCCGGCTTTGCGCTGGGGCTGGCCATTTCCACCTATGAGTGGATGTCGGCCGCCACGCTCATTATTGTAGCGGTGTTCTTTATACCGGTGTATCTTAAAAATAAGATCTATACCATGCCGCAGTTCCTGCTGGACCGGTATAACGGTACGGTAAGTACCGTCATGGCTATTTTCTGGCTGCTGGTATATGTGCTGGTGAACCTTACCTCCATCATTTACCTGGGCGCATTGGCTATCAATGCCATTTCAGGAATAAACTTTTTCTGGTGCATAGGAGGGCTGGCCGTGTTTGCGGTGTTTGTAACACTGGGCGGTATGAAGGTGATCGGGTATACGGATGTAGTGCAGGTGTTTGTGCTGGTGCTGGGCGGCCTGGTAACCACTTACCTGGCCCTGAACCTGGTATCCGAACACTTTGGTTTTGGCCAGAACATCTGGAAAGGACTGGCCATTATCAAAGACCAGGCGCCTACGCATTTTCATATGATCTTTGATAAGTCGCATCCATATTATAAAGACCTGCCGGGCCTTTCCGTGCTCATTGGCGGTATGTGGATCAATAACCTGAACTACTGGGGCTGTAACCAATATATTATACAACGCGCCCTGGGCGCTGATCTGAAAACGGCGCGGGAAGGTATTTTGTTTGCCGCCTTCTTAAAGCTGCTGGTGCCGGTAATTGCCGTGCTGCCGGGTATTACAGCTTATGTATTGTACAAGAACGGGGTATTTACCCATGAAATGACGGATGCTGCCGGAACAGTAAGACCTGACCAGGCCTATCCCACGCTCATGAACCTGTTGCCCCCGGGCCTGAAGGGGCTGGCTTTTGCCGCCCTTACAGCCGCTATAGTAGCATCGCTGGCAGGTAAGGCCAATAGTATTTCCACCATTTTTTCCCTGGATATTTACAAACGTTACTTCCATAAAGATGCTACGGAAAAACAGCTGGTACGTGCCGGCCGCTATACCGTGATCATTGCAATGGGCATAGCCTGCCTGGTGGCGCCGGCCCTGCGTTCCCTGGATCAGGCTTACCAGTTCATCCAGGAGTATGTAGGCTTTATTGCACCTGGTGTGCTGGCCATTTTCCTGATGGGCTTTTTATGGAAGCGCACTACCTCTACCGCTGCGCTGGTGGCTGCCGTGCTTACCATTCCACTGTCTACGGTGCTTAAGTTCCTGCCGGTGTGGACCAATGGCGTGTTCCCGGATTATGCTTTCCTGGATCGTATGAGTATTGTATTTGTGGTGCTGATAGGGCTGATGATCCTGATCACCCTCATGGACCGTAACAGTAAGTACCTGCCGCGCATTATACAGATTGATAAGGCAATGTTCCGCACTAACCCGGCTTTCATTGTAGGATCTGTTATTATTGTAGGGATCCTGACGGCATTATATACTGTTTTCTGGTAGGCATTCGGAGGAATGGCCGGGCGGGCTATTTTAGTGTTAATTGCAATTGGTTCATTATGAGTGTTTTATGAATTATCTAATCGATTGCAAAAAAAGCTGGAAAAGCCAATTTAATAGTTTAATTTAGGGTACTTAATTCACGTAATTACTCAGGTATGCGACCATAAGGTTCCATACGGCCAATGAAATTAAATTACTCAGGTATGAAATCGTAAGGTTCCATACGAACAATGAAAAAGATTAAATCATCACGTATGAAATCGTGAGATTCCATACGGCCAATGAAAAAATTAAACGCTCACGTATGAAAGTGCAAGATCAATTCTCCGAAAAAGAGCTACAGCCACTCAACAGCATTGAACAATGGGAAGACGATGTGCTGCAACGTTATCCGGAAGGAGTAGAGCCTTCCAAAGCCAAAGAAGAATACCGCAATTACGATAATCCCCAACGGGACACTGTGCGGGAGTTTTACCGCCTGAACCACAAATACCAGACATACGATTTTGTACAGGAAAAGAAAAAAGAGTTCCTGCAGTTCAACCGCAAGGAAATGCCGGTTTGGAATGCAATGGAATTTCTGAATACCCTGGTAGATGATTCTGACCCGGATATAGACCTGGACCAGCTGCAGCACCTGCTGCAAACAGCAGAAGCTATCCGCGCAGACGGCCATCCCGATTGGTTTGTGCTCACCGGTTTTATTCACGACATGGGCAAAGTATTATGCCTGTTCGGCGAAGCGCAATGGGCTGTGGTGGGTGATACTTTCCCCGTAGGCTGCCAGTTCTCTGATAAGATCGTGTACCCGGAATTTTTCGCCAACAACCCTGACATTAACGATGAGCGTTACAATACCAAATACGGTGTATATTCCCCCAATTGCGGTTTAAAGAACGTGCATATGTCATGGGGGCATGATGAATACCTGTATCACATCACCAAAGACTATTTGCCGGAGCCGGCTTTGTATATGATCCGCTATCACTCCTTTTATTCTCAACACAGGGAAGGCGCTTATGAGCACCTGATGGATGATCATGACAGGGAAATGTTTGAATGGGTAAAGAAATTTAACCCATACGATCTGTATTCCAAAAGCCCGAAACCGCCTGTAGTATCAGAGTTAAAGTCTTACTACGAAGATCTGATCGCCAAATACCTGCCGGCTACTATCCGTTTGTAGGTTGGTTATAGAACGATACTAAAAAAAAGCAGCGGCCAGTTGACCGCTGCTTTTTTATGATCTTAATTAGCCAGTGTTATAATAGCTCCGTTACCATGGGAAAGGCTACCTTAAACCAATAAGTAAAACGATCGGGCGTATCCCTTATCTGGCGGGCTATTTCAGCCAGCGGATAGAATGCGTATGCTGCTACCTCTTCTGCATCCGGGATCACGGCGCCATCAAAAGTGCCCAGGAACACATGATCATATTCATGCTCTGTTAAGCCATTATCAAAGGAGGCCTGGTAAGTAAAGGTGAACAGTTTTTTAACCGGGCAATCAAATCCCATTTCTTCCTGCAGGCGGCGGTGTGCGGCTTCCTCTACTTCCTCGCCCGGCATGGGATGGCTGCAGCAGGCATTGGTCCATAAGCCACCGGAGTGGTATTTGCCGCTGGCGCGTTGCTGCAGCAGCATTTCATTTTTGCTATTCACAATAAATACAGAAAAAGCCCTGTGTAATAGCCCTTTCTGATGTGCCTCCAGCTTCTCCATGGTAGCCAGGGCCTCGTCTTGTTCGTTGACCAGGATTATATGGTTAGATCTCATATGCCAAAGGGTTTGAGGGAAAATGCTGTTTTTTTTGGAAGGTATGGATTAATGTGCAGATGTGCAAATATGCAAATGTGCAGATGAATTGAATCACTGCATCCAGCATTTGCACATCTGCATATTTGCATATCTGTACATTGTTTAATGTTTTATCTGCCAAACCACTTTCCCTGTTCTTATATCAATACAGGTAGTGTGCAGCATCCAGGTAAGCAGCAGCTGTTGCCGGGTAACATCGGCCCAGCGGAAGGTGAACTCCGGGTTGCCGCTGGAAAAAACTTCTTTAAAAGCATTGGTTTCTTTGGCATTGGATGCATCAAAAAATAATCCGGTAAGCTTGCTTTGCCAGTGTAGGCGTAAGGGTTGTCCCGGCGTCCATTGGAGGGAGGAAAGCAGCAGGCCGGCGTCTTTATTGGTAGAGGATGCCTGCAGCACAAAAAAGTTATCAGATCCGGCAAGCAGCAGCCGGTCGTTATTGCCCGTCAGTCTGTTGGAGCTAGCAGCTCTTCTAACCAGGTTGTCTATACGATTTTGCATATCGTGTATAGCGGCTTCCATACTGCGTATATTCACGCCCGTTTTATTACGCCGCAGGCTGTCGGCCAGCATTTGCAGGGAATCTACCATGCTTTTTTGCTGGCTGATGAGCGATCTTACCTCCTGCATTTGTCCCGACTGCATTTGCTGCAAACGGCTCAGGTTCTTATCTACCAGGAAGCTGCCTTTCAGAAAGCCGGGATCATTTTCCAGGCGCCGGCTGCCATTTTCTATTACCAGGTAATTCCGCGGGCTGCCATCCAGGCGCAGTACAACAGAATCATTATAGGCAGTGTGCGATCCTGTAATATCCGGGTCGTTCAGCGGTGGCAGCTGGTAGCTTACATCCGTAATTTTTTCCACTTTCAGGGTAGCGGGGTTCAGCGCATAATGAAAGCCCTGATCATCACTGAGTATAATACCGCGGCCGGCATCATAACCATAGAACTGCGGCAGCTGGTACCATTCCGGGTTAGCCAGGTGCTCTTTCAGGAAAGAGGCCTGCAGCAGCAGCTGGTCGGCGCTGGCTTTTACTTTCAGGGTACGCGGATCATAGGTTTGCAGGGTTACCTGCTCATTCTCATTTTTTCTCACACACCAAAGCTGGTTGCCGGTAAGGGCCAGCAGCAGGCAGGCATCCTCCGATTCTCCGCCAAAAATAGTGCGGGCAAGGAGATGCCCATCCTTTACATCATAGGCGGAAAGACGGGTATTGGTAAAACCGCTTATGCGCGTGTAACCGCGGCCGGAGCTTTTGGAAGTGGCATGAAATACTTTTTCATGTGTTATCAGCACCTGGCCGGCACTATCTGTATACAGGTACTCGCAGATAATACCATCTGCGGAGCCGGTTTTATCTGATTTAAAAAAGCAGCCGCTAAGCAAAAACAGGAATGCAATAGGGAGGACATAGAGCCTGATCATATAACAATTTAATGAAAATTATGAAGGATTACACCCCTGCGGGCAATTTGAAGGTGTTTAAATATTTTATATATTTCGCCAAATTGAAAGGATGCTGAAATCGTTGCTGCAAAAGATAGGCTTATCCAAACCGCCGGTTGATTATACCTACACACCTGATGAAAACCATATTGAGATCCTGAACTTCTGGACCCTGCAGCAAAATAAAGAGCTGTGGTTTTACCAATACCTGCTGCATCATTTTTCCAAACAACTGGGCCCGCATAATTCTCTGTTACTCAGTTCTGTATTTGGCCCCAGGAACAGGATAGCGGCCAGCAAAAGCCGTATAAAGCTGTTTTACACCGGTGAGAATGTGGTGAACTTTCCGGAGTATGCGGATCATTGCAAACGCCTGGTGAACCTGGCATTGGGCTTTGATCACCTGGTAAGTGAGAACTATCAGCGCTTTCCATTATGGATCCTTTATTCTTTTGATGCCACTGCAGATGAACAGGAAATACGGCGGCGGCTGGAGCATTATACAGAGGAAAATATTTGTCCGGATGATCAGAAAAAGTTTGCCTCACTGATCTGCCGGCATGATAAGAATGGACTGCGTACCATCTTATTTGATGCCCTTAACCAGGTAGACCGGGTAGACAGCGCAGGAGCTTATCTCCGTAACACCAACGATCTGCAGGAAAAATTCCAGGATAACAAGATCCGGTTCAACGGCCATTATAAATTCAGCATTTGCCCCGAGAATACAAACCGGGAGGGTTATGTAACGGAAAAGGTATTTGAAGCCATCAGGAGTAACACCATTCCAATTTACTGGGGCAGTAACAACAACCCCGAGCCGGAAGTGCTGAATAAGAACGCCATTTTATTTTATGAGGGGCCGGAGAGCTTGCCCGCATTACAAAAGCAGATAGCAGAATTACATACTGATCCTAAGTTATACCGTGAATTTATGCAGCAGCCACGCTTTCAGCCACATGCTGCAGAATATGTGACAGAGCTGTTCAACGGCTTTCATACCAGGCTGCAAAAACTATTGCAGTAGTATTATACCAGGGCTGCATGCAGGATCTCTACCGGGTGCAGCGCTATTTTGCCTGTACCGTCCTTTACCTGGTGCCGGCAGCTGGTGCCGGGAGCGGCTATGAGCGTATCATCCGTGGCATTGCGTACTGCCGGGAATAATACCAGCTCACCTATTTGCATAGACAGGTCATAGTGCTCTTTCTCATACCCGAAAGAACCCGCCATGCCGCAGCAGCCGGAAGGAATAATTTCCACGCTGTAATTAGCGGGCAGGGATAATATTTTTTTACTGTGCAGGGGAGTAGATAAGGCTTTCTGCTGGCAATGCCCATGCAGCTTAATATGTCTTTTTTCCTGCGTGAACTGCTCAGGGCGTAGTGCGCCGCGCTCCGCTGCCTGTGACAGGAACTCATCTACCAGGAACACATTTTTGGCCAGCTGTTTGGCCGCTTCGCGGTATTGCTCCTGCACCAGGTCGGGATACTCATCCCGGAAGCTCAGGATGGCAGAGGGTTCTATGCCCAACAGGGGTGTATCTTTCGTAATAACGTCTTTGAATATACGTATTTGCTGTTCAGCGATCACACGCGCTTTACGCAGCAATCCTTTTGACATTAAAGCACGCGCGCTTTGCGGATGATCAATCATGCGTACCTCATACCCTAATTTATGCAGCAGCTGCACGGTTTTAATGCCAATGCTGGTATCGTTGTAGTTGGTGAATTCGTCGCAGAACAGGTATACCGCCGGTGCATTCGCCGGCAGCGCTGTTCTTTCCTTAGGCCATTGCCGCCTGAACCAGCTTTTTAAAGTAGTGCTATGCAGGCCCGGTAAGGAACGGTCTAACGCAAAACCGGATACCTTTTTAATAACGCTGCTGGTAGCTTTATTTTTTACCAGCCAGTTATAAATACCTGGTGTAATGGCTGCCAGGCCATTGAGGCTGGTATAGTTGCCGATCATTTTAGCGCGGAAAGGCACGCCGTTGGCATCATGATAATGCTGCAGGAACTCCATTTTCAGCTTGGCCATATCCACGTTGCTGGGGCATTCCGATTTACAGCCCTTGCAGGCCAGGCACAGGTCCAGCACATCATAGATCTCTTTATGGTCAAAACGGTTCTGCTTATTGGAATGCGTCAGGAACTCGCGCAGGATGTTGGCCCTTGCACGGGTGGTATCTTTTTCATTACGGGTAGCCATGTAGCTGGGGCACATGGTGCCGCCGCTCAGCTGCGTTTTACGGCAGTCGCCGGAACCGTTACATTGTTCCGCATGCTGCAGCATGGTTTGATCCGGGAAGTGGAAAATTGTTTGCAGCGGTGGTACCTGCTGGCCCGGCTCATACCGCAGCATGCTGTTCATAGAAGGTGTGTCTACGATCTTGTGCGGGTTAAAAATGTTCTCGGGATCCCAGGTGTATTTCAGCTGGCGTAACAGCTCATAGTTTTTGTCGCCTATCATCTGGCGGATAAATTCCCCGCGCAGACGGCCATCCCCGTGCTCCCCGCTCAGGGAGCCCTGGAACTGCTTTACCAGTGTGGCAATTTCCTCTGCTATTTTGCGGAACAGTAAGTTGCCTTCTTCCGTTTTCAGGTTAATGATAGGGCGTAAATGTATTTCCCCGCTGCCGGCATGTGCATAATGCACAGCGTACAGGTTGTACTTTTTTAAGATGTCGTTAAACTGGCGGATATATTCCGGCAGGTCCTCAATGGCAATGGCGGTATCCTCTATCACGGGCACGGCCTTTTCATCGCCGGGCAGGTTGCTGAGCAGGCCCAGGCCGGCTTTGCGCAGGGTCCAGATCTTTTTGGTATCGTCCCCGAACAGCAGCGGAAAGTGGTAGCCTAAACCGGCAGCCTGCAGCTCCTGCTGTAAGCGTGTAGCTATTTCCGTTATTTCCCCGCGGGTGTTGCGCAGGAACTCTACTACCAGGATGGCGCCGGGATCGCCCTGCACAAAAAAGCGGTTCTTGCTTTGTTCAATATTATCCTTGGTACATTCCAGTATATAATGATCGATCAGCTCACTTGCGCTGGGCTTGTATTGCATGGCAATAATATTAGCCCGCAGCGATTCGTCGATGGTATTAAAATGCACGCACAGCAGCCCGGTTTCTTTAGGCGGCAGGGGAGAGATGTTGAGCTTTATTTCCGTTAAAAAGGCCAGTGTGCCTTCTGAACCGGCAATGAGTTTGCAAAAGTTAAAATCTTCTGTGCCGGCGGTAAAAGGCGCTGTTTCCAGCAGCAGGTCTACCGCATAACCGGTGTTACGGCGGGTAATGCTTTTCTTGGGGAACTGCCGGCGGATCTCCTCCTGGTTGGCGTGGTTACCTAAAATAGAGCGGATCTGCTGGTAAACTTGGGTTTCCAGCGAGCCATCACCGCGTTCACAGCGGGCATGAAATTCATCCGGGGAAATGGTGTTGAACACCGCTTCAGAACCATCGCTCAGCAAAGCTTTTACTTCCAGCAAATGTTCGCGGGTGCTGCCATATACTACGGAGTTGGAGCCGCAGGAGTTATTGCCCACCATACCGCCTATCATGGCGCGGTTGGCGGTAGAGGTTTCGGGCCCGAAATAAAAGCCGTAAGGTTTCAGGAACATGTTCAGCTCATCGCGTACCACGCCGGGCTGCACACGCACCCATTTTTCCTCCGGGTTTATTTCCAGTATGCGGGTAAAGTGTTTGGATACATCTACTATAATACCGTTGCCCACCACCTGGCCTGCCAGCGAAGTACCGGCTGTGCGGGGTATCAGGGAGGTTTTGTTTTCACGGGCAAAAGTGATCAGGCGTTTGATATCTTTTTCATGCGCCGGGATGGCTACTGCCAGGGGCAGCTCACGGTATGCCGAAGCATCCGTGGCATATAAGGTACGCATGGTATTATCATCGTAAAGGGCGCCCTCCAGTTCCAGGGCCAGTTGCCGGAGCTTATCTCGCATATCAGACCATTATTCCGCCGCGAAATTACGAATTATCAATTACGAAATACGAAGGAGTTAACGAGCGTAATAGATTTTTTTTAAAAGAAGTTGGGTTTGGATGGAAAATATCTAAATGGCATCTTAAGCATGCCACACCTTTAAGGTGTGGCACACATTAAAACAGTGTATTATTATTCACAAACTTCGGCCTTATGATCTCGATCCCGCAAACCTCCTTCATCTTATCTGCCAGGTATACGCTTAGCTCCGGGGAGTAGGCCTCATCGTGCATATGCATAAAAAAGTACAGCTCTTTCAGCCCATGATCCAGCCAGTAGCGGATGCGGTTCACCCAGTCATCAATACGGGTATAATCCGTAGGGTGCAGGCTGTTGCCCACAAAACGGATAAATGCGCTGGGTATGGTCAGGTGCATATGCGCACAATCGCGCCGGCCTGAGGTATCGGTGATCAGCAGGCCTACCTTTAACTTTTGCAGTGTTTGCAGCAGCTCCAGCCAAATGCCTTCATCACTGAACCATTGCGGGTGCCGCACCTCCACGAACCATTGCAGGTCCTTTGGCAGGGAGGCCAGGTATTGAAAAAGCTGGTCTTTCCGGTTGGGGGAGAACTTATCGCTTACCTGCAAAAATATAGGTCCCAGGTGCTCTCCAAATGCCAGCACGCCTTCCAGGAAAGCGGTGGTTTGCGGACCGGCATTGGTTAGCTGGCTGTAATGGCTGATGGACTGCGGCACCTTTGGGCAGAATTTAAAGTGATGTCCTGCGGCCTTTGCATCCCATTTGCGGATGGCATCCGGCTCATAGATCTTGTAATGGGTGGCGTTCAGCTCAATGCTGTTGTAGTGATGCACATATTCATCCAGGAAACCGGCTTCCTTGGTGCCTTTGGGATAGATCTTCCCGATCCATTCCTTACGGCCCCATTTGGCGCAGCCCACATAGATCTGCGGCTTCTTTGCGGGCTGACCTTTCAGTACTTTTTTATTAAAAACAGGCTCTGCGGCCAACTTGAAATCCAGGTCGTTCAGCAGGGCCTCGTCTACACGTCCAAAGTCCATAAATTAATTTTGAGAGTTCTTTGTTTATATAGTTTTTCTAAGGTAACTTAAAAGTATGTATCAATAAATAAATAGCATGGAAGTTATACACGTCAGCGCGGAATGTTACCCGGTAGCCAAGGTTGGAGGATTGGGGGATGTGGTAGGCGCCCTGCCCAAATATCAGTTTGAGGCAGGCTGTTATGCCAAAGTCGTGATCCCCGCATACAGGACCCGTTTTTTTGAAACCCACGAATTTGAGATCGTACACCAGGCCGGCATGTACCTGGGCCCTTACTGGTACCACTTTAATGTCTGGAAAGAAAAGCACAACACTTTAGGATTTGACCTTTACCTGGTAGATATTCCCGGCCTGCTGGATACAGCCGGCGTATACGGATATTACAACGATACGGAGCGTTTTTTAGCTTTTCAGATAGCCACGCTGGACTGGATCAATGAATGGCGGCATAGCCCGGATGTTATCCATTGCCACGACCATCATACCGGGTTAATTCCCTTTCTGATGAGCAATGGGTATAAATATGCCCGGCTAAAAAATGTACCTTCTGTTATTACGATTCATAATGCACAATACCAGGGCCAGTTTGGCTGGGACCGGCAATACCTGCTGCCTTCCTTTGATTCCTGGAGAGGCGGCCTGCTGGATTGGGCCGGCGCCATTAACCCCCTGGCTGCAGCTATTAAATGCGCCTGGAAGGTAACCACCGTATCGCCGAACTACCTGGAAGAGATGTTTAATTCCGCCGCCGGGCTTGAAAGCCTTTTTAATTATGAGCGCGGCAAGTGTATAGGTATTTTGAACGGTATTGATACCAAGGTATGGGACCCTGCAACAGACCCTATGTTAACGGCTAACTATGACGCCTCTACGCTGGTAACCGGTAAGGAGGAAAATAAGCAGGCCCTGTGCCGTGAGTTTGGATTAGACCCTGCTTTGCCGTTAATATCCTTTATTGGAAGGCTGGTGGGGGAAAAGGGCGCCGATCTGTTACCGGATATTATCGGCCGCTCGCTGTACGAGCTGACGGGCCGGGTGAATTTCCTGGTGCTGGGAAGCGGGGACCCCCATGTGGAATGGTCTCTACACCAAACCCGGCAATATGTAGAAGATCACTTTAATGTATATATCGGTTATAGCGAAGCTTTATCACACCGTATTTATGCCGGCAGCGATTTCCTGCTGATGCCCTCCCGCGTAGAGCCCTGCGGTCTTAACCAGCTCTACGCCCTGCGTTATGGTACAGTGCCCATTGTAAGAAGTGTAGGCGGATTAAAGGATACGGTTACGGATATTGGCGATAAAAACGGTTTTGGCATACGTTTTATACATGCAGCAGTATGGGATGTATGCAGGGCGATAGGCCGGGCAGTATCCCTGTACGAAGATCAGGAGGTTATAACCCTGCAGCATATACGACAATACAGCATGCAGCTGGATCATTCATGGGACAGCGCAGCACAGGGATACCTGGATGTTTATTTAAGCTTGCAGAACGCTTAATGCGGGATGCTTAAAGCTTAACGCTGATTGAAGCGATTATATGCCCAATGCATAAACCTTTTATTGATCAGATTAGTTATCGAAGTATTAGGCGTTTAGCATTTAGCTTTCAGCGTTAAGCATTAACTTTGAACCGTTGACCGCCAGCCACTTGCTTACAATGAAAAATTGAACATAATATATGTCTAACGCAATCATTTCCCTGATATTGGGCGGAGGAGCCGGAACAAGGCTGTATCCCCTTACACGCCGCCGTTCAAAGCCGGCAGTACCCCTGGCTGGTAAGTACCGGCTGGTGGATATACCTATTTCCAACTGCCTGAACGCGGATATGAACCGTATTTTTGTGCTTACGCAGTATAACTCTGCTTCCTTAAACAAGCATATCAAAAATACCTATCACTTCAGCCACTTCAGCAAGGCTTTTGTGGATATACTGGCCGCAGAGCAAACCCCTGATAACCCTACCTGGTACCAGGGTACCGCAGATGCGGTGAGGCAGTGCCTGCACCATATTGATAATTTTGAATTTGAATATGTGCTCATCCTCTCCGGTGACCAGCTGTACCAGATGGATTTCCGGGACATGCTGCAGTTTCACGTAGAATCCGGTTCAGAGATCACCATTGCCACTATACCGGTAAGCGCTAAGGATGCCTCTGACTTTGGGATCTTAAAAACAGATCCCAAGGGATTGATCACTTCCTTTACGGAAAAGCCCAAGCAGGATGTATTAGGCCCCTGGTCATCACCCGTGAGCGAGGAAATGGAATCAGAAGGCCGCATTTACCTGGCCAGCATGGGTATTTACCTGTTCAGCCGGCAGGTGCTGTACGACCTGCTGAACGGGCAGGAAACCTCCACCGACTTTGGTAAGGAGCTGATCCCGTATGCTATCAATGCGGACTATAAAGTGATCAGCTATCAATACACCGGGTACTGGACAGATATTGGTAACATCTGCTCTTTCTGGGAAGCCAACATCGGGTTAACGGATGACATCCCCAAGTTTAACCTGTTTGACGAATCACATACTATTTATTCCAGGGCACGCATGCTGCCACCGGCCAAGATCTCGGCAAAGCTGAATAAAACCGTTATTTCAGATGGCTGTATCATATTGGACAGTACGCTGGAACGTTGTGTGGTAGGTATCCGTAACCGCATAGGCCGTGGATCTGTGATCACAAACTGTTACATAATGGGGAGCGATTACTACCAAACGCTGGAAGAGCTGGAAAGGGCCAAAGCAAAAGGCCACCCGCCCATGGGTATTGGAGATGATTGTCATATCAATAACGCTATAATAGATAAGAACTGCAGCATTGGCAACGGGGTGAAGATCAATGTGGGAGACCGCCTGCCGGATGGCGAGTTTGAAAAATATACCGTGAAGGATGGGATCGTGGTAATAAAAAAGGGTATGGTATTGGAGGATGGATTTGTGATCTAAGCGGCCGATAGGGCCACTTGCTAATGTGTTGTGCAAATGAATTTGCGCGGTATTGATAATATAATCACGCGCATATTTATTTGCACATTTTTGTATGAGTACCTTTACACCTACATTATAAAATTGCAGAATAAAAGGCGAAGTATGCGACTGACCATAGAACGACAAAACACGAAGATCTATCCTGATTTAAAGAGAGTAGTAGCACGCTTTTTCTTTAACGGCGATGCCCGCGCCAAAGCCATCATCAGCCAGGTAGGCGGCATGACGGATGCGGAGGTTTCCGCCACGCTCACGCCTTTGCTCCGTGAGTTCTCACGCCGCCACCGTAACGTAACCCGCATTTTTGAAAAGCATTGCGACCGGGTAAAACACCTGTTCACCTCCCAGGGCATTAACTATGATGAGGTGGATTACAAAAAAAGGCTGCTGATCGGCTCTTATTTTACCAATGAATATTCCATTGAATCGGCTGCGTTCTTTAATCCTTCCCTGATCGAAGACCTGGACCAGAGCGGGCTGGAAGAAGGAGAAAAACGCGTGATCATCAGCTTCCGCGCAGTAGGCGAGGGGCATATTTCCTCCATTGCGTTCCGCCATGGGGTTATTAACCGGGAAAACGAGATCTTTCTGACGCCGCCGGGTAACTATGTGGAGGAAGCAGATATTATCCGTAACTCCCTTTACCAGAAACAGGGCTTTTTCCAGAATGCAGTATCCATCCGCCTGCCGGATTCCGTGATGCGGGAAGTGCAGAGCAGCCTGTCAGATACCTTTGAATACCTGTCGCTGAAACGCGTGATCCGTGATATGCAGCAGCGTTACCAGGTAGATCACCTGATTAAAAAGGCATTGGAAAGGTTGTTATGGCTGGCAGATTCTTACTACGAAGTGAACTTTTCACTGGATACAGATATCTCTGACCGTATTATATTTCCTTATTCGGAATCTGAAACGCGTGGCATTGAAGATGCCCGATTTGTAAAGTTTGCCGATAACAATGGCGATATTATCTATTACGCCACCTACACGGCGTATGATGGTATTACCATTCAGCCCAAGCTGCTGCAAACAAAAGATTTTTACAACTTTAAAATATTGCCGCTGTATGGCGAGGGCGCGCAGAACAAGAACCTGGCGCTGTTTCCCCGCAGGATCAATGGTAAATATGTGATGTTATCCCGTATTGACGGTATTAATAATTACATCATGTACTCCGATAAGATCAATATCTGGGAAAACCCGGAGATCCTGCAAACACCCAAGTATCCCTGGGAGTTTGTACAGATCGGCAACTGCGGATCGCCCATTGAAACATCGGAAGGGTGGCTGCTTATAACACATGGCGTGGGACCAATGCGTACCTATTGTATAGGCGCCAGCCTGCTGGACCTTAATGATCCTAAAGAAGAAATAGGCCGCCTGAAAGAGCCATTGCTGGTGCCAACCAAAGAAGAAAGAGAAGGATATGTGCCCAATGTATTATACTCCTGCGGATCTATGATCCATAACCAGGAGCTGATCATTCCTTACGGTCTTTCTGATTATGCCACCGGCTTTGCCACGGTAAACCTTGAACATCTGCTGGACAGGATCAAGCAGGACGGGTAAATGTGCAGATGTGCAAATTTGCAGATGAAATGAAATGTGCTGATGGGCTCTAATGGTAGGTGGGCTGCGACCTGCGGCTGCTTTTTATTTTTGCTTTTTACTTTTTGCTTTAACCTGTTCATACAGGTCAAGATAAGCTTCCACCATTTTCTCCTGGCTGAACTGCGCTTTGGCGTAGGTATGGCAATAGCTGCGGTCAATAGTATGCAGCGCTTTTATGCTGTTAATAGCCTGCTGCATATTATTTACCAGGAAGCCGGTTTTGCCTTCCTGGATAAGCTCCGGCATAGAGCCGCGCTGGTAGGCAATTACAGGCGTACCGCACAACATGGCTTCCGCCACGCTGAGGCCAAAAGGCTCCTCGAAATAAATAGGGTGCAGCAGGGCTTTGGCGCGGCCTAATACCCGGTTGCGTTCCTCCCCGCCCACAGCGCCTACAAATACTATGTCTTTCCCATCAATGAACGGCTGCACTTTTTCGCGGTAATAACCTTCATCCTGTATAATGCCGGCAATTACCAGGCGGTGGTTGGTAGCCAGGGCAATCTGTATAGCGTCAAAGGTGCCTTTATCAGGATGAATGCGCCCAAAGTACAGCAGGTAATCCTCCGGCTGGGTTTCCAGTGAAAACTCTTCGGTGCGTATACCATTATATATATTGGCGGCGTATTGCAGCTCCGGGCTGCGGTTGGCGTAGCTGATGGATACATAGTGGTTCACATCATTAAAGCGGGCATATACGGGAATGATCCTGGGAGAGGAAAAGCCATGAATGGTAGTAACCATGGGCGTAGGTATTAACCGCGACCAGGTAAGGGGCAAAAAATCAAAGTGGTTATGGATAATGTCAAATTCCCCGGCCCGCTCCATTAAGTAACTGATATGCATACACTCCTGTACTTTGGCATCCAGCGTTTTATCCTCTTCATATCCCCGAGGGCAAATAGCAGCAAGGGTGCCGCCGGTAACGGAATTAGCGGTGGCAAACAAGGTAACTTCGTGACCTTTGGCTACCAACCCTTCTGCCAGGTTAGAAGCCATTTGTTCCCAGGGCCCGTAATGTTGGGGAGGCGTGCGCCAGGCCACGGGAGAGAGTACTGCTATTTTCATGAACTACGATTTCAATTACGAATGTGAAGTACGATTAAGAAATACGAATTAGGTTCAGCACGTTTTGTACCAACTCTTAATATAAATGCAATTATCCATCATTTTGATTTTCAATGAGATTATCCAATGTCCCACATTTTTAATCCATTTCCAGGTCCCGTGTGCATTTAATTCATAATTACTTATGTCATAGCTATTTTCAATGGCATTCTTGCCAAAACGGAGGAATGTGAAGCATCCCTGGTTCAAACTACCATTTCCCCTTATACTCCTAACCGGGGTACCCAATTCGTAATTCGTAATTGACCAATTCGTAATTGACAGCCGCCGTTCATCGTAATTCGTAATTTGTAATTCGTAATTTATTATACCTTCGTGCCTTCAAAGGAAGTAAGGAGCATGGATCAATCAGTATGCAACAGTGTACCCTACAGTGAAACCGGCTATTTCAGCCAACTGGTACTCGATTTTTTGGCAGAACATCCGCATATCCGATCTTTTTACACGCACCCGCCGCTGCATCCCGACCTGGATGCGCTGATACACGCTAAAAAAGCGCAGCCCCTGCAAAGGGATGTGCTGGTAAAAGCCCTGGAAGCGCAATATGCCGGTTTAGAGGTGCATGAGGCAGTAAAGGAAAACATTCGTCTGCTGGAGCAGCCGGGCACCTTTAGCATTTGTACCGCCCACCAACCCAATATTTTTACCGGTTACCTTTATTTTGTTTATAAGATCCTGCAAACCGTAAAGCTGGCGGCTGATTTTAAACAACAACGCCCCCAGTACGATTTTGTGCCGGTGTATTACATGGGCAGTGAGGATAATGACCTGGATGAGCTGGGCAGTATTTACCTGAACGGTAAAACGCTTACCTGGCCTACAACGCAGGCCGGCGCCGTAGGGCGCATGCGTCCGGATGGGCTGGAGGAGCTGATTGTACAGATAGAATCCCTGCTGGGTTATGGCAAGCACGCAGAAGAGCTGGTGCAGCTGTTACGCCAGGCCTACGGGCAGCATACTAACATTCAGGAAGCTACCCTGTACCTGGTAAATGCCCTATTTGGCCGCTTTGGACTGGTAGTGCTGATCCCCGATACCCCGCTGTTTAAAAAGCAGTACATACCGGTTATGAAAGAGGAGCTGTTACACCAAACCTCCTATAAGCTGGTAAGCGATACTATTGAGAAAATATCACAACATTATAAAGTACAGGCCAATCCCCGGGAAATAAACCTGTTCTACCTTACGGATAGCAGCCGGGAACGGATCGTGAAAGAAGGGGAGCAGTGGAAGGTTTTACACTCCAATATCACATTCACCGCTACGGAGCTGGATGAGGAGCTGCATAACCACCCCGAGCGTTTTAGCCCCAATGTGATCCTGCGCGGGATGTTGCAGGAAACTATTTTACCCAACATTGCCTTTATTGGCGGTGGTGGTGAAATTGCTTACTGGCTTGAGCTGCAGGCATTGTTTGCCCACTATCGTGTGCCGTATCCTATGCTGGTGATGCGTAATTCCTTTTTACTGGTAGATGGGGTATCCCGCAAATGGTTGCAGAACCTGGGCTTATGTATCAAAGACCTGTTTGGCAATGTAAATGAGCTGGTAAATAACTTCGTGCTGCAACGCACCAATGCCACGCTGGTATTGAAAAAGGAATACGATGCGCTGGAACAGCTGTTTGATGAGCTGGAAGCCAAGGCGCGCAGTATAGACGTAACGCTGGTATCCAGCGTGGGCGCTGAAAGGCAAAAAGCTATCAAAAGCATTGGACGGCTGGAACATAAATTCCTGCGGGCAGAAAAGAAAAAGTTTGCCTGGCAAACAGACCAGATCAGGCAGCTGCGCGATAAATTATTCCCTGCTAACTCCCTGCAGGAACGCAAAGAGAACTTTATGCCCTGGTATATTCATGAAGGCCCTGCACTGTTTGACAGGATACTGGCTAATATGCAGCCTTTATCGGACCAGCTGCAGATCATTTATGAACAGGATAATAAGGAGCTATTGCCTTGACCGGATGGCGTTCTCAATATCTTCCCTTTTTTCCCCTACCTCGTTTATTGTTTTCAGGATCTCTTCCTTGGTAACCTTCAGCTCTTCTGAAAGGTACTCAACATGGTCATCCCTTAACGGATCAATAGTTTTAAGGTCCTGGAAGCTTGTGGTGGTTTTATTGTCAGGCATGATCAGTTCTTTTTAGGTTGTTGAATACCTGTATGCGTACAAATACAATGCCTGCGGGTTGCGGATGACAACGCTTAGCTCATAGCTTTCTTCATATCCTTCAGCACCACCAGGATGCCGTGCAGCTGGTCGCGCACCTGTTTGGTTTCCAGCATCTCATCCCGTACCGGCGTTTCCCCCTTTCCATGGTTGATCTCTGTTTGCCGTTGCTGGATAAGGCTTTCCACATGAATATCCAGTGTTTCAAAAGCTTCAATATTGCCGGGTAGTTCCGGCAGGGCAGCGCCGGGCTGCTGGGTAAGCTGTATGATCTGGTCCATGTACTGCAGCAGGTAATGGGATATCAGCTGGTACTCCGGGCGCGGAAAACGCACGCCCTGGCCCAGGCCATAAGCTGCCAGTGCAGCAATACGGGAAGTAAGGGTGTGGTTCAATACCACAAAGTGGTACAGTTTGGAATTATTTTTCTGCTGGCTCTTAGGCTCGCTTAACATACGCTGAAAGGCGGCCATGAGGTTGGCGGTATGTACATAGGTATCCTTACGGGCCAGCTTGTATTCGGTAACGGACATTTGCAGGCTGGTGTAAAGTTTTATAACCTGCTCAAAATATTGCTTGTTGGCCGTTATCATTTTCTCCATATAGCTGGGCAGGTACTTATGCTCCCAGCTGGGCCACAGGGTAAGGTTGGCCACAAAGGCCAGGCTGCCGCCAATAAAGGTATCCAGTACCCGCTGGGTGGCATACCGCAGGTCTGCAGGATGCAGGAAATGCAGCAGGAAAATAACAAATGGGGTGGTAAAGATCACGCTAACGGTGTACTGGTACGTCATAAACGTATAAGCTCCCAGTATGCACACCAGCATAATAATAAAAATGGTGGTGGGATTGTTGGTAAGCAATAATACACCTATAGCAAACAAAGCCCCTATAACGGTGCCGATTATACGCTGATAGCTGCGCGACTTCGTTAATCCAAAACCTGGTTTCAGGATCACCACTATGGTAAGCAGGATCCAGTATACGCGGTCCAGGTGCAGCAGTAGCCCCAGTATGTAGCCTGTTACGGTAGCCAGGCTTACGCGTACGGCATGCCGGAAAATGTGCGATTGAAAGGTAAGGTTATCGCGGAAGGTCTCAAAATCGTAGCGGTTACTGGTGGTAAAGCGGGAGAGCTCTAACCGCGGGTCAATGGTAGTATCTTTCAGGCGTTCCAGGCGGGTAAGGCGGTGCAGGTTGTACATGCGCTCCGCCATATCCTGCAGGTTACCCAGGATGTTGGTGAGGGTAATAAGGCGGGTGCGCTCCCGCAGGGTGGGCAGGGTTTTACGGATCTCATCAACGGCCTGCTGTACCTTTTCAATATCGTGCCGCAGGTTGGCGCGGGGCATGGAACGCTGCCCGGCCATAACGGCCAGGCCTATATCTTTCAGCTCCTGTGCATATTCCAGGATCAGGTGGTGGAATTTTTCCAGTATATTTTGTTCCCCGAAGTTCTGCTGCAGCGCTTTATAATCTATCTGCGAAGCCATGATCTGCTCCTGCAGGTCTACCAGGTCCAGGAAAATGAGCACCATGCTTTTGCTGATGCTGCTGGTGCCCTGCTGGGCAGAGCGCCTTTTGAGCAGCAGCTCCCGTACGGCTTCCTGTTTTTCACTCACCAGCACCTGCTGTTCCAGTACGGATTTATACGTTTCATCCAGATCAGTATCCTTTACATAAAACCCGGCGCGCAGCTCCAGGTAGCGGGCTGTTTCCAGTATACATTCCCCCAGGGTTTGCTGTACATTCAGGTAGGGGCGTATTTGCCAAAGCACCAGCGCCAGCAGCCCGTGCCACAGGCCGCCCAGCAATACCAGCCCGCTGTAGCGCAGGGTGTCCATAAGGTTGTCCTGCGGATCGCCCAGCATAATGATCATTACCAGCAAACAGGCTATGCCTATATTGCCGCCCCGGTTGCCATATACCAGCAGCATGCTGAAGAAAAAACAGCAGACGATGATCCAGGGGGCCATCAGGTAAGGGTAGGGCGATGCCAGCCCCGTGCCCAGGGCGGTCAGGAAAATTAAGGCAATGCTGATGAACGCACCGTTGCGTTTATGGATAAAGGTGCCCGGCTGGTCCGACAGGGCGGCGCATAACGCACCCGTAGAAATGGCAATACCCATTATCAGCTGGCCCATACTCAGGCATACCAGCGAAGGCACTACCACGCTGATGGTTGTGCGAAGCCCATTGCTGAAATGGTAGCTTAATATAAAACTCTTAATTTCTGTAAGCCAACGGGCGATCATTAATTACGAATTATTTAATTACGAATTACGAATTGGGTACCGCAATTTGTTGTTCCCAATTTTAATTCGATATGCAAAGGTAGGAGTTAATGCCGAACGCCAAAGGCTGTGTGCTAAACGCTTAATGCCGAACGCTAAACGCCGAACGCTCAATGCCGGCGCCTGACTAAGAGCACAATATATTGAACATTAAAGAATTGATATAAATATAATCACGAAGCAAGCCCCGATTC
>NZ_DATCRF010000129.1:0-4499 GCF_036569125.1 Chitinophaga sp.
CCGCCGTAAGCTTTGACCTGCCCATTATTGCCGTAGGCAACCTGTCGGTAGGCGGTACCGGTAAAACCCCGCATGTGGAATACCTCATACGCCTGCTGAAAGAACATTTTACCATAGCGACCCTTAGCCGAGGATATAACCGCCGTTCCAGGGGCTACCAGCTGGCCGGTGAGAACAGCACGGCCGCGCAGTTGGGAGATGAGCCCATGCAGTTCCACCAGAAGTTCCCGGATATCAGCGTGTGCGTGGGCGAAGAGCGTATGCTGGCCATTCCCCAGCTGTTAGGCGAAAAACCGGAAACCCAGATCATTTTGCTGGACGATGCCTTTCAGCACCGCTCCATTAAACCCGGCTTTAACATCCTGGTCACAGAATACAACCGCCCCTTTACCCGCGATCATGTGGTGCCTTTTGGCCGCCTGCGTGAGGGGCGTAAAGGTTATGAGCGGGCCAGCTGCATTATTGTATCCAAATGCCCGCCTAACATGACGGAAGCGGAAAAACAGGCCCTGCAGCGGGAAATAAATCCCCTGCCATACCAGCGTCTGTTCTTTACCAGCCTGCAATACGGGCAGCCCTATGACCTGTTCACCCAGGCGCCCATGCGCATAAGCCCGGATGCTACTTTGCTGCTGGTATGCGGTATTGCCCGCCCCGGCCCCCTGGTGCAACATTTAAAAGAGGGTTTTAAAGAGGTGTTCCTGCTGCCTTTTCCGGATCATTATTACTACAGCAATAACGACCTGGAGAAGATCAGCAAAGAGCTGAAAGACTTACCCGGTGCGGAAAAGGTAGTGATCACCACCGAAAAGGATGCCGTGCGCCTGCACCTGTTACAGGAGCGTTTGCAGGAGCTGAACCTGCGCATAGCAGTGATACCCGTGGAAATATCTTTGCTCTTCGGGGAAGGGAATTCATTTAATAATTATATTTTTGACTATATAGAGGGGGCTGGAACATCATATATTAGAACTTAATGGGACATGAGATGAATAAAAAGAAAAAACAAAAAAAAGGCAGTCATAGTGGCCCGAAAAAGACTTTTCGGGGATTGATTGAAGTGACGCGTTCGGGAATGGCCTTTGTAATAGTAGAAGGATTAACAAAAGATATACTGGTAAAACAGAAGAACCTGAATACCGCGCTGGATGGCGATGAAGTGTTGTTAGATGTGTTCAGGGAACATTCCAACAAAGGCAATGGCCGTATGGAAGGCGTGGTAACGGACATCCTTAAACGAAAGAAAACAGAATTTACAGGCACCCTGCAGGTAAATAAAGGTTTTGCCTTCCTGGTACCCGAAAAGGGCGCTTTTTTACCGGATATTTATATCCCTGCCAACTCACTGGGCGAAGCCAAAACCGGCGATAAAGCCGTGGTACGCGTAGTAGCCTGGGGCGAAAAGACCCGCAAGCCGGTAGGCGAGATCATAGAAATACTGGACGCCAGCGATACCAACGACCTGGCCATGAAGGAAATACTGGTGGAAAGCGGTTTTCCATTAT
This sequence comes from Chitinophaga sp., assembly GCF_036569125.1. Taxonomy (GTDB): domain Bacteria; phylum Bacteroidota; class Bacteroidia; order Chitinophagales; family Chitinophagaceae; genus Chitinophaga. Next base: position 1,506 of record NZ_DATCRF010000129.1, read on the forward strand.
CTTTTCCGGATGAGGTGATAGCCGAGCTGGCAGAGATCAAAGAGAAGATAACGGCCGCGGAAGTACGAAAAAGAAAAGATTTCCGCAAACAGCTCACCTTTACTATTGACCCCGTAGATGCCAAGGACTTTGACGATGCCATTTCCATCCGCAAAATAAAAGGCGGTTATTATGAGATCGGTGTGCACATTGCCGATGTAAGCCATTATGTGCTGCCGGATACCGCGCTGGATAAGGAAGCTGATAAACGCGCTACCTCCGTATACCTGCCGGACCGTGTACTGCCCATGCTGCCGGAAAAGATCTCCAACGAGCTGTGCTCCCTGCGCCCGAATGAAGATAAGCTCACTTTCTCCGCGGTTTTCCAGATGAATGAAAAAGGCGAGATCAAGCAGCACTGGCTGGGCCGCACCGTGATCCATTCCGATCACCGCTTTACCTACGAAGAAGTGCAGGAGATCATTGAAGGCAACAGCGAAGGGCCGCATAAGGAAGAAGTGCTGCTGTTGAATAAAATAGCCCGCATCCTGCGTAAAGGCCGTTTTGACGAGGGCGCTATTAATTTCTCCTCACAGGAAGTACGTTTTCAGCTGGATCCTGATGGCAAGCCCATTGGCATTGTGATTAAAGAAAGCAAGGAAGCGCACCAGCTGATAGAAGAATTTATGTTGCTTGCCAACCGTACGGTGGCAGAGTATGTATCTAAAATAAAGGTCAACAAACAATCCGTGCCTTTCCCTTACCGCGTGCACGACACGCCCGACGAGGAAAAGCTGCAGGTGTTCTCCATTTTTGCCCGCAAGTTCGGCCACAAGTTTGACCTGGATAACCCGGACCATATTGCCCGTTCCTTTAACAAGATGCTGGCGCTGGCCAAGGGTAAGCCGGAGCAGCATGTGCTGGAAACCATCGGCATCCGTACCATGGCCAAAGCCATTTACACACCGGATAACATTGGCCACTATGGGTTAGGATTTGCGCACTACTGCCACTTTACCTCCCCCATACGCCGCTACCCGGATGTGCTGGTGCACCGCGTGCTGGCGCAATGCCTGGCTGAAGATATACACCCCGATAAGTATATGGAAAAGAAGTGCCGCCACTGCTCTGAAATGGAACGTAAGGCCATGGAAGCAGAGCGCGCTGCCAACAAATACAAGCAGGTGGAGTACATGCAGCAGTTTATTGGCGATACTTTTGACGGCGTTATAAGTGGTGTTGCGCATTTTGGTTTCTGGGTAGAGACCATTGATACCAAGTGCGAAGGCCTGGTAAGCATTCACAACATGCTGGCCCGTGATGAGTTTAAGCATGATGAAAGTGAATATGCCCTGGTAGGCCTGCACACCGGCCGCCGGTTCCGTATAGGCGATAAGGTGAAGATCCGCGTAATGTCGGCCAACCTCACCAAACGCCAGCTGGATTATGACCTGGTAGAGGATCTGGAAGAACAGCCAACCTCCAGGCCCGGCAACATTGGCAAGCCCAAACGCAAAGAGAAGGAAAAGGAGAGAGGGGAACGGGTGCAGCAGGGACCAGGTAAAAAACCTAAGGCCAATAAGCCCGGCGCCAAACCTAAACCTAAAGCCGCAGATAATAATGTAAACAAACCTGCTAAAGCCAAACCACGTTCCCGTAAAAAGGAATCATAATTTTGCTTGATCAAAATATCCGACTTCAGACTTCATTTTATAACATGCACTCTTTTCAGGAACTTATAGCACAATTTATCCAGCAATTTGATCAGCAACATTTCCCGGACCAGCCTTCTACGCTGTACAACGCAGCCTCCCACATACTGAAAATAGGAGGTAAGCGCATACGCCCGGTACTGGCCCTTATGGGAAATGAGCTGTTTGATACCATTCATGCAGATGCCTGGCAGGTAGGCAATGCCGTAGAGCTGTTCCATAATTTCACCCTCATTCACGATGATATTATGGACAAGGCCCCGCTGCGCAGGAACAACCCCACCGTGCACACCCTTTATGGCGAACCGGCCGCTATCCTGGCGGGCGATGCCATGCTCATATATGTGTATGAATGCCTGAACCGGGTGCAGTCGCGCTACAAACAAAAGATCGTATCCGTATTTAACCGCGCGGCCATACAGGTATGCGAAGGGCAGCAGCTGGATATGGATATGGAAGCCATGGACCCTGCACAGGTGAAGTATGATGATTATGTGAGCATGATAGCCCTGAAAACATCCGTGCTGCTGGCCGCCTCCCTGCAAATGGGCGCTATTATTGGCGGTGGCAGCGAAGGCAACCAGGGCTACTTATATGAGTTTGGGAAGAACATAGGTATTGCCTTCCAGATCCAGGACGATTACCTGGATGCTTTTGGCGATCCGGAAAAGTTTGGCAAACAACAGGGCGGCGATATCCTGGCTAATAAAAAGACCTTCCTGCTGCTGAAAGCACTGGAGCTGTGCAACCCTGCACAGCGTACCCGCCTGCAGCAGCTGCTGGATACCGCCCCGGACGATAAGGTAGCGCAGGTGCTGGAGCTGTTCCACGACTGCAGCATTGATAGCTGGGCCGAAAAGGAAAAGGAACGTTTTCAGCAAAAGGCGTTCGACAACCTGGAAAGCATCGCCGTATTATCTTCCCGTAAAAAGCCCCTGATGGAGCTGGCCGATTTCCTTTTAAGCCGCCAACATTAAGATCTTAGATTTACGATTTTAGATTTTAGATTGGGGAACCCCAATTGCTCCGGTCAGATCTAAAATCGTAAATCTAAGATCGTAAATCTGATTATATTCGCAGATCACCAAAATTGAACTTGCTTTGTCTAAGTCGTTATTCCGCAGGAAGTCATTATCCACTATACTTAAGGATGCAAGGGAAGGGTTAACAGACGCGCATGGAACAGGATCTCTGCACAGGGTACTAAAAGTAAAAGACCTCACCGCTATGGGTATTGCCGCCGTAATTGGCGCAGGCATCTTCTCCACCATTGGGGAAGCCTCTTTCCATGGCGGGCCGGGGG
>NZ_DATCRF010000130.1:0-22245 GCF_036569125.1 Chitinophaga sp.
CCATCAATTATACCAGCCCCAATCACCTGGCAGGTTATAATGTGCATAAAGGTTTGCGGCGTAACCTTAGCGGAACGCTGAAACAAGAGGGGGATAGCTGGGTGGTTCGCCTGAATGAACCCGGTGATCACCCGTACGACGGGCATTTTGAGCTGGTGTTTGATAAAGGGTTTACTACTGCCAAAGGGCACTGGACGCCATTGGACAAGAAAACGCTGCAGGAAAAAAGCTTTACATTAAGCCAGGTAGAACGTACTGACGGCACTGAAGATACCGGTGTGCTGAACTACCCCTTTACCAGTGAGCAGGGTGAGATGTACTTTGATGAAGATGGCAGCTGCCTGTTCGATTATTATCCCAAGCTAACTGACACCACCAATGCTGAACAATCCATTACACTGAAAGGCACCTGGGAACAGCGGGGCGATACCATACGGGTGAACTGGCAGCCCAATGAACAATTCCCTAAACGTAACAGCATTTTCATTTTACAGTTCGACGAGGATAAAAGATATAGCACCGGCCTGGAAGGAGAAGATATTACCTTCAATAAGATGGTGGCCGGATGATGCTGCAATACATAAAACGCGGTTTTCTTCTTGTATTTACTGCGCTTATACTCTACGGTACCTGGTTAATGCTGCGCCTTAGCTGGCCCTATACATCCCTTAACCGGTACACGGATTTTCTGATGACCAAACAATGGGTGTACCACATTCGCCACTGGCGGCTAAGCTTTTATACACATGTGTTCATTAGCAGTGTGGTTTTAATTACCGGGCTGCTGCAGTGCAGCTGGTATTTGCTTAAAAAATATCCGCGCCTGCACCGTACTTCCGGTAAAATATATGTGTTGACGGTGCTTTGCCTGAGCGGCCCCAGTGGGCTGGTCATGTCGTTTTATGCGAATGGTGGAATAGCCGCCCGTATTAGTTTTGTGCTGCTCTCCTGCTTATGGCTGGGCAGTACGTATATGGGTTGGCGTTATGCCCTGCAAAAGCGCTGGCAGCTGCATGGCCAAATGCTGCTGCGTAGTTATGCCTTAACACTTTCTGCACTTACGTTAAGGCTGTATGCTTACCTGATAGATGTGTTCAATATTCCCCTGCATCCTAAAGATGCCTATATCCTTATTTCCTGGTTAAGCTGGACGCTGAACCTGCTGTTCATGGAAGCCTGGATCCGCTTTTTTCTTAAAAAGAGAATGGCTCTGTTTTTAACGCATTCCCAGTAAGGCCGGCTGTTTGGCAAAATGGCCGTCGGCTTCGAGCACAAAGTATTCCTTATCCAGCTCTTTCATTTCTATGATCTTGTTATCCTCAAATCCTGCCCGGTACGGATCTTTTTCATATACCATCTTAAACGAGGTTACCTGCACATCGCCATTGGCTTTTATGGTGGGTACCCGGTAAGGTTCCTCCAGTTTTTCGCGCCCGCCTATTAACATTTTTTGTATCAGCTTACCATTGTTGGTATAGCTGCATATATAATACAGGGGATCAGCTTCGGAATCGCCCAGCTCTTCCCGCGATGCATAAATGATGGTACGCACACTATCCGTACTTTTCACCAGTCCAACATGATAGAATTCATTCCCTACCTCCCGTGAAAATTTTTCATCGCGCATTTCAGGTATATAACGCTCAAAGTCATACGAAATGTAATGGTCTCTCAGCGTGAGCGCATATTCCTTGTCCAGCACAATGGGCAGGTCCAGCACCTCAAACTCCCTGCAAAAGAGGTTCCACTGCAGCTTTTCCGGATCCGTGGCGCCGCCAAATGCGCTGATAACGGTATGCCGGAAATCCCATTTATAGTCCTCCCGTAAATTTTTCAGGTCCGGGTCGTTAAGTATATTTTTCAGGTTGCTGTACCCAAATTCAATGGCAGATACCAGGTAGTATTTAGCTTTTTCATTCTGCTCTAAGCGGGAGTAGGCGCAGGCCTGGTTGTATAACACCTTATGCAAAGGCGTATAATCCAGCTGCTCCGCAATAGTATAGGCGCTGGTGGCTTCCAGCGGCTCATTGTTATCCAGCAGGGCATTACCTAGTTCATAATAGGCTTTGGCCTGCGGCTGCAGCAGAATGGAGCTTTTAAACAGCGTAATGCTGCCGGCTGGGTTCTTTTTATTGCGGTAGGTATCAATGGCTTGCAGAAAGATCTTGTCGGCCTCTTTATGTTTAACAGCGCTTTCTTTTAATACCAGCTTCACCGTATCCGGGTTATAAAGGGATGAGAGCTGCAAATGAATAGCGCCGTTGTTTGCGGCAGTATGGGTAGCGGTTTGGTGGCATGCAGCTAAACCTGCGCTCAGCAACAATAGGGATAAATAACGCATAACCGGAAATGATTAGGGTATAAATATAAATAGAATTTGTTTAATATGTGGGGTGTAAAAAAAGCGGATGGCAGCTTGAATACCATCCGCTTTTTACTGAGCCAACCATGGGATTCGAACCCACGACCTACAATTTACGAAACTGTTGCTCTACCAGCTGAGCTAGGTTGGCAGCTGGCTACAAATTTAGTGAACCCTTGCGGATTAATAACAGCAGTCCGGAAATTTATAATTACTGCACGCAGGGATCAAATAACATAGCGGTACACAGGCAGTGCTTATGATCTTTGGCAGTAAGTATAGGATAGTTCACACAGCTTTTACAACCTTCCCAGAAAGCAGGGTCCTGCGTAATATCAGCATAGGTTACCGGTATAAAACCCAGGCGGGCATTCAGCTTCATCACCGGCCCGCCGGTAGTGATGCCAAATATGCGGGCCTGCGGGTAACGTAAGCGGCACAACGTAAACAGCTGCTGCTTTATAGCCGCTGCCACGCCGAGGCCGCGGAAGGCCGGCGCTACTATCAGCCCGCTGTTGGAAACAAATTTTCCCTGCTCCCACTCCTGCAGGTAAGAGAAGCCGGCCCATACCCCTTCTTTTGTAAAGGCAATAACCGCCTTGCCCGCCAGTATTTTTTCTTTGATCATTTCCGGGCTGCGTTTGGCAATGCCCGTACCGCGCGCTTGGGCGCTGGCTTCCATTTCTGCTGCTATGGGCAGCGCAAAATCCACATCGGCCGCACCGGCCAGGCGGACTAATATATCCGAACTTTCCATTTATTGAGGATTGATCTGTGTATGCCCGCTTAGCTGCTGCTGTATAAACTGGTTATACAGGGAAGCGGGTATCAGTGAATATAACTTTATGCGGTTCACCGCATCTGTAACAGGTATAGCAGATAATGCCGGCAAAAAATGCGCTTCAATAGCGCTTTTCACCACTGCATTGCCCCGCTCATACAGGCGGCCGGCCAGCTGCAAACAAGGCATGGCCTGGCTGTAATGCCGCTCCCGTAACTGCTGCAGGGTATAATTGCTAAGGCAGCTAACTGTTTCGTATATATGAAAAACAGCCGGGAACTGGTGCAGCGCTTTGCGTAATACCGGTACGGTATCTTCTATCAGTGCAGGTACTTCATATTGATTGATCATAACATACTTTTTAATGCTTCAGGAATTGCACCAGTAACTGTGCCAGTAAGCCCAGGGCTACCGCACCCACCAATAGGTAATACATGGTTTTGGAGGCTGGCGCCGGAATTTTCTTTTGCGGTTGCATATAGATTGTTTTCCCCTGGTATGCCAACCTTGTTCCAATTTGTAACACGGCTGCATTAGTATCGCCCCAAACCTTCTACAGCACATCATTACAGCTGCTCTGCCGTAAACGGCGTATAAGTCCTGCCCGCTCCTGACCCTTCCGTTTCTGTAAACGGTTTTCCATTTCTGAAAACAGGCATCCATGTTGTATGGGTTTCAGAAAGATTGTTATGAGAAAATCGCGCACCCCGGCCTGCCACATAGGAACCTCCGGGTGGAGCTATAAACACTGGAAGGGGGTGTATTACCCGGAGAAGCTGAAGCCGGTGGATTACCTGCAGTTTTATAGCCAGGAGTTTGATTGTACGGAAATCAATACCAGCTTTTACCATCTGCCCAAAGAACAAACCGTGCTGAACTGGACAGCAAAAGTGCCGCCCGGCTTTTTATTCTGTCCCAAGCTAAGCCGCTACATCACCCACTTTAAAAAGCTGCATGACCCGGCAGAAGGGATGGAAGTATTTTTTAAGGTTTTTGACCCTGTTGCCGAACGGCTGGGACCTGTTTTAATTCAGCTGCCGGCCCAGGCCGGCTTTAATGCAGGTGTGGCAGAGGAGTTTTACCAGCTGCTGTCTACCACCTATAAGCAATATGACTTTTCCATTGAAGTGCGGGATAAAAGCTGGTTCAGCAAGCAAAGCCTGGATCTGATGGAGCGGTATGGAGTGGGGCTGGTAATAGCTAATTCCGGTAAACGCTTCCCTTATAAGGAGGCGGTTACTGCCCGGCATATTTACCTGCGCTTTCATGGCCCGGCGGAACTATATTCCTCCAGCTATGCAGCCCTTACGCTGCGGGCCTACGCACGTAAATGCGCCAAATGGCTGCAGGAAAAACACCAGGTATGGATCTTTTTTAATAACGATGTGCATATGCATGCCATAGAGAATGCACGTACACTTAAAACCATGCTGGCTGAGGAGCAGGATAAATTGTGAGGGAATTGCTTATAAAAGTTGGTAGCTACAAGTAAAAATATGGATGAAAGGCCGTACCCTTCAGTTGCCAATTGGTAACCGCTGCTGCAAAACAATGCTTTTTATGGGTAAACAGCTTTCGAAAACGGGAATTTGATTTACGGGATCGGGAAATGATGGTGGAAGCAGGCTGTTGGTGTGATCTGTACTAAACAACACGACAGTTAATAATTCAAATACTGGCTTTAACTTTAAGAAAAAAAATGAGAGCCTTATTTATCCTCCTTTTATCCGTTTTTACCCTATCACAAGGGAGATCCCAATCACACTTAACCCTTATATATACCGGCAGCAACAATAACGTAGCCGGAGCGGTACAAAAAGCAAATGAAATTTTAAACAGCACGTTTTTCTATGAACAGATCCGCAAAATTGCAAAATTTGATCATTCATCCTTAACCGGGCAACAGGTAGCAGACAGGATGCAATCTGCAAGCCAGCAGATCCGGGTTGTGCGGAAAATAAAACCCATTGCCAATGCCAGTACAAAAACATCAGACAAAATAAAGATCAGCCGCTCCCTGTTTGGCCTGGATTCAACAGGAAAATTTGTTCTGAGTATCGCCGTGAATACTTTGATACATGAAACAGTCCATGCAGTTGATTTTTTAAACACCGGTAGTGAATTTACTCATGATGGCAACCGGTCAGATGGACAGGAAAACACCGCTCCCTGGATGATCGGAGATATCGCTGAAAGAATGGTACTCGAAAACAGGCAATAAAGGGCTGGCTGTTAATAAATTAGCCTCCCCTTTAATAGGCTGCCTTCTTACATCCAACCTTTACATCCCCAGCCCGCCCAGCATACCGCCGGCCAAACCTTTCATTTCGCTTTCCCAGAGGTTTTCCGCATTTTTCAGGGCCCGGTTCAGGGCGGTTATCAGCAGGTCTTCCAGCTCCTCTTTATTACCGGGGGCCAGTAAATGATCGGCAATGGTAATGTTCTTTACCTCGCGGTTACCGGTTACTGCTACCTTTACAGCGCCGTCGCCCGCTTCACCATCCACCGTTACATGGGCCAGTCTTTCCTTACCTTCTTCCATTTTTTGCTGGGCTTCCTGCAGCTTGCCAAAGAGATCTCCAAACATAAACTACTATTTAAGGTTACAAATATAGCATATGGCGTGTTACAAGGTTTATGCCCCAATTCCTTATCTTTCAGGCCAAATTTATAAGCGAAGAAATGATCGAAACCAAAGTTTGTATCATCGGTGCGGGGCCGGGTGGCGCTACAGCCGCCCTGCAGCTGGCGCAATTGGGTATTGAATGTGTGGTGGTGGATAAGGCTGTATTTCCCCGCGACAAGGTATGCGGCGATGGTTTAAGCGGTAAGGTATTAACGGCGCTGGAACAGATTGACCCTGCCATTGCACAGCGCCTGCGGGAATTTACCCCCAAGCAGGATAGCTGGGGCGTTACCTTTGTAGCCCCCGGACGCACCAGCATGGAGGTGGCCTATAAGCCCAATTACAACCTGCAAACAGATGAGCCGGCGGGTTTTGTGTGCAAACGCATTCACTTTGATAATTTTATGGTGGATGAGGTAAAGCGCCGTCCGGAGATCCAACTTTTTGAAGGCATAACCATTGATAAATATGTGCTGCAGGAGGATGGTTACCTGGTAACCGATACTACCGGCAACTTTTCCGTAAAGGCCCCCCTGCTCATTATTGCCAACGGCGCCCATTCCTCGTTCACAAAAGATGTAGCCAACATCCGTATGGAGCCGGCCTATTATGCCGCCGGCGTACGGGCCTATTACAAGAATGTAAAAGGCATGCATGCCGATAGCTTTATTGAGCTGCACTTTTTAAAACCCCTGCTGCCGGGTTATTTATGGATCTTTCCCCTGCCTAACGGGGATGCCAATGTAGGCATGGATATGATCAGCGAAGCGGTGCGCAGTAAAAAAATAAACCTCAAGAAATTATTGACAGATACCCTGGAGCAGGACCCTGTGTTCAAAGAGCGTTTCCGGGAGGCTGAAATAGACAGCCCCATCGAAGGTTATGGACTTCCATTGGGCAGTAAGAAAAGAAAATTGTCCGGGAACCGTTATATGTTGGTAGGCGATGCTGCTTACCTGGTAGATCCGTTCACCGGGGAAGGTATTGGCAACGCCCTGTATGCCGGCCGCATAGCCGCGCAGCAGGCCGCCGCCGCGCTGGCAGCAGGTGACTTTTCGGAAAACCGGCTGGCCGCTTATGACGAGCGGGTGTACCAGGTGCTGGGACCGGAGCTGCAGCTAAGCCACCGCCTGCAAAAGCTGGTAAAATATCCAAGGCTCTTTAACTTATTAATGAAAATGGGGACGCGCAACAAGCAGCTGAAGGAGTTAATATCCTGTATGTTCTATGAAGTGGACCTTCGTAAAAAGCTGGCTAAACCCTCTTTTTACGTACGATTGTTGTTAAACAAATAATCAATCTGACCTGTGAAAAAAATCTTATTGGCAACGCTGTGTAACATCAGCATGTTAACCGGTTACGCACAAGAAACATTGTACAACCAAAACGCTGCCGGCCATTTACAGCTTACGCTTGCCGGCGCCTCTCACCTGGCCGGCTTACCGCTGCGCTGCATGCAAAAAGAGTTTCCCTATAAAACAGGCGTTACCTTTTCCGATAGCTCGCTGGTTACAGATCCTAAAGTATACCACCCTGCCTTTTATGGTTGTTACGACTGGCATAGCAGCGTGCATGGGCACTGGATGCTGGTACGCTTGTTAAAGTCATTCCCAGACCTGCCGGAAGCCGCCACTATCCGCACCAAGCTGGCACAGAACCTTACGGCCAGCAATATTCATGTTGAACAACGTATTTATTTCAATAAAGAAAATAAAGGCTTTGAACGTATCTATGGCTGGAGCTGGCTGCTGCAATTACAACGGGAGCTGCTTACCTGGAAAGATCCTTTGGGCCAAACCCTGAGCAGCAACGTGCAGCCGCTGGCGCAACAGTTTTCCAGCGCCTACATTGCTTTCCTGGATAAGCTGGTATACCCTATACGGGTAGGCGAGCATACCAACCTGGCCTTTGGCCTGCGCCTGGCCTGGGACTACGCGGTAACCGCACAGGATACGCCCCTGCAAACCGCTATCCGCAAGGCAGCTATGCGTTTTTATGCGCAGGACAAAGGCTGCCCCATTAGCTGGGAACCCGGCGGGTACGATTTCCTTTCGCCCTGCCTGGAAGAGGCTGACCTGATGTGGCGCATTATGCCGGCAGACCAATATAAAACCTGGGTAAAGGAATTTTTACCGGGCCTGTTCACCAAGCCCATTACTATCTTAAGCACCGCACAGGTAAAAGACCGTACGGATGGTAAGCTGGTGCACCTCGATGGCCTGAACCTGAGCCGCGCCTGGTGCCTGTATGGCATTGCCCGCCATGTTGATCAGAACCAGGAAGCTATTAAACAGCTGGCGCACCATCACCTGGAAGCCGCGCTGCCCCATGTGGCCAGCGGCGACTATGCAGGCGAGCACTGGCTGGGATCTTTTGCTGTATATAGCTTAACGATAGAGAATAATGACCGCTGAGATTTGCTTGTTTATTTAAAATTCATTCATGTACCGTTCCTACTATCCTTATATACTCAAGTGGCTCCTGGTGTTACTGTGCCTGCCCCTACTGCTGCATGCACAACGTAACAATTTTACCATTACACCCGCCCCTAAATGGCTGGCCCCCTATACGCCGGACCTTAATAAAAAACCCAACCTGCACGATATAAGCAGCGGGTACTGCCTGCTGCTGCTGGAAGAGCAGCACCATGCGGAAAAGAAAAGCGTTTACCAGCACATCATCCGCCAGATAGTTTCAGAAGCAGGGGTACAAAATGGCGCAGAGGTATCTGTGGATTATGATCCCGCTTATGAGCAGCTGCAGTTCCACCAGCTTATCATACGCCGCGACGGTAAAGTGCTGAACAAGCTGAGTGCAGGCCAGTTCCGCATTCTGCAGCAGGAAAAAGAGCTTTCGCGTTTTATATACAGCGGTGTGTACACCGCCTATTGCATTATTGAAGATGTGCGCAAAGGCGACCAGATAGAATATGCCTATACCATTACCGGCCGTAATCCTATTTTTGAGGATAAGTATTTCCGCACCTTTTACTTTGCAGCTTCCGAGCCTATTTTAAATTATTACAAATGCCTGATTGCCTCCACCGCCCGTAACATACAGTTCAGGTCATTTAACGATGCGCCTATGCCATCTAAGAAGGGCTGGCAGGGCATGAACCTGTATGAGTGGCAGCCCAAACATATCGCAGAACCGGAAAGGGTGGCTTACAGAACCCCCTCCTGGTACGATAACTATGCCTATGTGGAGGCCAGCGAATACAGCGGCTGGGAACCCATTGTGAACTGGGCCCTGCAGGTAAATGCCACGCACGACCTAAGCCCCGCCCTGCAGCAGAAAATAGCAGCCTGGCAAAAAGAAACCGGCAATAACAAGGCGTTGTATATGCAAAAGGCTATCCGTTTTGTGCAGGATGATATCCGTTACATGGGCATTGAAATGGGCGAATACTCACACCGCCCCAGCCAGCCCGGGAAAATACTGAACCAGCGCTTTGGCGATTGTAAAGATAAATCCCTGCTGCTTTGCACCATTTTACAGGCCAATGGTATTGATGCCAGCATGGCTTATGTAAATACGTATGCAAAAGCCTCGATAGCAGCGTCGCTGCCCTCGCCGGTACTGTTCAATCACGTAATTGTATCAGCCAACCTAAGCGGCAATCATTACTGGATAGACCCTACCATTAATTACCAGCGCGGCACCATTGATAACCTGACGGTACCGGACTATCAAATGGCGCTGATCATAAAAAAAGGGAACTACGCATTAAACAGCATAGACCAGCGCTATAATGGTACGGTACGCATCTCCGAAACCTTTGTGCTGCCTGAAAGCAATAAAAAACCCGCTCACCTGCAGGTGCTTTCCAACTATAGCCTGCAGTTTGCAGACGACCAGCGGGAGAATTTTGCAGAGAACAGCATGAAAGACCAGGAGCGCGCCTTCCTGGATTATTATAAAGGATTGTATGGAGATGTGCGGGCAGACAGCGGCCTGCAGATCGAAGATACAGAACCAGAAGACCGCTTTGAAGTAGGCGAGTATTATACCATTCACAATCCCTGGAAAGCAGATACTACCGCGGCTAACCGCCAGCAGTTCCACGTGCAGGCCCGCATATTAACAGATATGCTGCCCCGTGTACCGGACGATAATCATACACAGCCGCTGGCGCTGAAATATCCTTACTCGCTGGACTATACCATTACGCTGCAAATGCCCAATGACTGGAGCATGGATAATTCCAGCATGCACGTAAAGAATAAATATTATCGTATTGATTTCACGGCCGCCGTGAACGGCCGCACCGTTACGCTGCATTACCAGTACAACTCCTACCAGGATCATGTGCCGGTTGATTACCTGACCAATTATGTGGACGACCGCAACCAGCTTTCCGAAATAGGCGGCTTTTACCTGTACTGGGATCCCACTGCCGGCAGCAGCACCTCTCCTAATGGGCATAAAGGTATTAGCTGGGTAATGCTGGTTTTGTGCCTGGTGTTTGCAGGCATTTTCAGCTATATGGCCGTACGTTTTTACCACCGCTCCGTATTCCCGCTGCAGTACAATCCGGAGACCTGGACTATTGGCGGCTGGCTGGTGCTGCTGGGTCTGGGCATTATATTTTCTCCGCTGACTATATTGATCAATATGCTGGAGGGCGGCTTTTTCAGCAATGCCACCTGGGAGCTGGTAGTGCATGCGCAGGATGCGCAGGTAAGGCTGCTGGTGTTTATAGCGGAGCTGGCCTGCAATGTATTCCTTTGCGTATATGCTATATTGTTAGTGCTGCTGTTTTTCAGAAAGCGGGATACTTTTCCCGCAGCCTGTATTGTTTTTTATGCGGCCGTATTAAGCGTGCAGGTGCTGGATTATGTAGCGGTAAGCGCTTTAAATAATAACTATGCATGGAGCCAGGAACAGATCACCAATATAACGCGGGCTATTATAGCAGCCGCTATCTGGATCCCTTATTTACTACGGTCGGAAAGGGTGCGTAAAACCTTTGTAGTGCCGCACCCGTCTGCAGTACAGCGGAATTGGTGATGGAATGTAAAATCTTAAACCGACGATGGAGGTTCATAGAGACCAATGAAAAGACTTTATGAACGATAAATGTAAAAGTGGAATGCAGCGTAGATGGCTTAACACCAGGCATCGCTGCATTCCACTTTTACATTTAGCATTTAAAATTTTGCATTTTACATTCTCTCTTAGTAATCTATCGTCTCAGAATCAAAGATCACTACCTTCTCCCACAGGTGCTTGCATTCTTCTACAAACTTCAGGTGAATGGGATGTTCCTGGTAAATATCATGATCGGCCTGGCTGTTAAACACCGTTAGCTCGCAATAGCTATAGCTGCGGTCTATTACCGGACGGTCTGTGCTGGCAGGTTTGCCCAGGTTAAATACTTTTACGGCTTCTATTTTTCCCAGCTCGCTTACCCCGTCTTCAAACTTTTTAATATCTGCGGCAGAAAGGCCTGGTTTCAGGTAAAAGTTCACTACGTGTACAAACTTCTTATCAGTTGCTTTTAACATATCAGTCGTTTTTAACGGTTGGCAAGTTAGCCGTTGTGTTTTTAAAAACCAACCCATCTTTCATTACAAAGCTTACTTTGCCCATGGTTTGTATGTCCTGCAGGGGATCACCGTCCACCGCAACAATATCCGCCAGCTTGCCAACAGTAATGCTGCCCAGCTTATCCTTCATGCCCAGCAGGTCGGCGGCCTGTATGGTAGCGGCTTTAATGGCTTCCATGGCAGGCATGCCGCTTTCTACCATGTAGGTGAATTCCAGCCAGTTCTTCCCGTGCGCATACACGCCGGCATCTGTACCAAAGGCTATTTTAACCCCGGTTTTATAGGCCTTCGCAAAGGTGGCCTGTAATTTAGGCCCAATGGATAAGGCTTTAGGAGTTATAACAGCGGGATAAAAACCAGGGATCTTAGCGGAATCTGCTACAGAACGCCCGGCTATAATAGTAGGCACATACCAGGTGCCGTATTTTTTGGCCAGCTCCATACCTTCATCGTCCATAAAAGTGCCGTGCTCTATTGAAGTAACGCCGGCGCGTATGGCGCGTTTAATACCTTCTGCGCCATGTGCATGGGCAGCTACCCGCATACCATAGTCTTTGGCAGTTTCCACAATGGCTTTCAGCTCTTCTTCTGTAAACTGTGCGCCGCTGCCATCCTTGGCTAAGTCCAGCACACCGCCGGTGGCCATGATCTTTATCAGGTCCGATCCGTTCTTATACGCCTGACGTATGGCTTTACGGCATTCATCCGGCCCGTTCACTACGCCCACTTCCGGACCAGGATCGCCCATCAGGTCATGGCGGTAGCCATTGGTAGGGTCTGCGTGGCCGCCGGTAGTGGAAATGGCCTTGCCGGCCGTAAATACCCGCGGGCCTTTTACCAGGCCTTTGTTAATGGCATTACGCAGGGAAATATTTACGCCATAGCCGCCACCCAGGTCTCGTACGGTGGTAAAACCAGCCATCAGCGTACGTTCTGAGAAGGCAACACTCTGAAAGGCATAATCCGCAGGGTTTTTGGTGAACTCTTCCATGAATGCTTCCTTTGTAAGCTCCCCGTCCAGGTGCACATGCATATCCATCCAGCCCGGGGTAACCGTTTGTTTGCGCAGGTCTATGATCTTATCCTGCGCAGCGCCTTCTACAAATCCTTCTTTTATGGCAGCGATCTGGTTGCCGGTAATAATTACCGATACATTTTTACGGGGCGCATTGGCAATACCGTCAATAAGGGTACCGCAATGCAAAATGGTGCTTTGCGCATAAGCTGCGCTCATGCATAATAATAGCAGAGCTGTTAGTACATGGGACCTCATGGGATTTACGATTTTAGATTTACGATTTTAGATTTGGCTGATCCGGGATCTATGATTTACGATCTTAGATTTTAGATTTACGATTTGATTGGAGCGAAGGTGTCAAAGCAGGTCATTGCCATACCGCGCAGATACCGGTACCATTGTGCTACTCCCCAAAATCTAAAATCGTAAATCTAAAATCTAAAATCAATCCAGGTATTTCCTGATAGTACGGTTGTTAACAAAATACACCAGCAGCAATACCACTACAGCGGCTATCCACATGCCTATACCGGGCCGGGGGCTTACCACCATTTCATGCGCTGCCAGCGCACGGGCAGCCACCCATTGCAACGCCGCTACCAGCAATACGGCCACTATGCCGGTTACTACATACAGCGGCACAAACTGCCGCAGCAAATAACGCCGTAGCTGCGCCGGCGCAGTGCCTAACGTTACCAGCAGCTGGATCTCTTTTTTACAGGATGCAATGATCAGCTGTATGAACATGCTAAACACCAGCAGGGCAAACAGCAGCAGCACGATGCCAAAGAAACCGATCACGGATACAATGGTTTGTACGATCAGCTTTGTTTTGCTGTACTTGATCTTATCCTGGTTGGTGGTATAGCCATGATCATCCAAAAACTTTACCAGGGCCGGGTTGGCAGGGTCGCTGGTTTTAATAACTATGCGGGATGGCGCTGCTGCCTTACCATTACCATAGCGGTTATTGGCCCAATCCATAAAAGCGGCCGGCACTAAAAAGGATGAGATGCGGTCTGAAAAACCTACAATATGCCCGGTGAACTGGGAAGAGAGCAGCCCCCTGGATACGGTGATCTTTACCGGCAGGTTCTTTACCGTTTCCTGTGAAACCTGCGGCAGGTCCTGGCTCAGGGCAAATCCAAAATTATACAGGTTTAAAAAATCATTGGGTAATATAATGGGTATAACCCCATCTCCTTCCTGCCATTTCCATTCCTCATTCTTTACATCTATAAATGAATCCGGTACCGATTCAAAGAACATATCCGTATAGAACTGCAGCTCGCCGGGCGCAGCCGCGGTTACCTTAAACTGGCTGGAGGTGATGTACCCTGCTGCTTCTACAAAGCTTTGCTGCTTGATGGCTTGCAGCTCTTCCGCGGTGAACATGCTTTTATCCGATTGCCCCATCATGGCATTGGTGATCTTTTTATTCACCACCAGGAAATCCGCACTTTCATTCTGGTTCTGCCGCCCGTATAACAGCTGGTTAAAATTGGTATGCGCCTGTATAGCTATCAGCAGCAGCACCATGGCAATGCCCAGGCCCGCGGTGGCCATTAGCAGGCGGCTTTTGCCAATACCGGTTTGTATGATCTTTTTTAAAAGTTGAAAGAACGGGTGCATGTTTGAAAAGTAGCTTTTGGCTGTTAGCTATTAGCCTTTAGCCAAAAGCTAAAAGCCAACGCTAAGCGCTGTTTATAATTGGTATTGCACATCGTAGTTAAAATGCACATCGTCATCCAGGTCAGTAAGCACAAAACCGGCCTGCTGTGCTTTACAGGTTTCCGCTATCAGCGCAGCTGCGCGGCGGGTATTCTCCTCATCCAGGTGGCTGAAGGGCTCATCCATTAACAGCCATTGAAAAGGTTGCACCAGCGCACGTATAATGGCTATACGCTGCCGCTCCCCGTAAGAGAGTGTGCGGGCGCTTTGCTGCAGCACATGCGTTACCTGCAGGCGGGCCGCCATTTCCTGTACCTGTTCCCCTGTGCAGGCCGGCGCAGGGCCCATCACTCTTTTCAGCTCTATGTTTTCCCAGGCCGTTAGCTGATCAAACAGGCGCAGATCCTGGAAAATAATGCTCACCTGCTGCTGGCGCATGGCAGCCAGGGCCGGTTTATTATAGTCCTGCCAGGGTTTCCCGTTCACCATTATCTTACCGGAATAGTCATATCTTATATGATACAGGTAGTGCACCAGGGTGGTTTTACCGGTGCCGGAAGGCGCTTTTATCTTTATAAAACTGCCCGGGCTAAAGGTCACTTCCTTGTTCCAGATATCAGAGGCCCGCTGCAACAGCTTGTCGCGCAGGGGCAATGGTACCAGGTGGCTCAGTTGGATCTGCATATAAATTCCATGAAATACAAAATGTACAAACTATTTTTATAGCAGCAAACTTAATTTAACAGTAATCCGTATATAAAGGCGCATCTGAATTATTTGTCTGCTTTTGAAAGCCGTACCAACATACACGGAGCAAGAATTGGTTAGATCGCTGAAATTGCGGGAGCAAGCTGCATTCAGCTATCTGTACGATCACTACTCGTCCGCCTTACATGGCGTGATCCAGCAAATTGTGCCGGATCCGGATGTATCTGTGGATGTGTTGCAGGAGGTTTTTGTAAAGATCTGGCGGCAAATAGAACAGTATGATCCCGTTAAGGGACGGCTGTTCACCTGGATGTTTAATATTGCCCGTACTACTTCTATAGACACGGTACGCGGCAAAGACTGGCGGAACAGTCAGAAGAATAATTCATTAACCGATGATCTTATACCGCTGGCGGGCGCCACACAGCCCAATCCCATTGATGATATAGGGTTACGTAAAATGGTGCACAGCTTAAAAGAAGAGCATAAGGTATTGGTAGAACTATCTTATTTCCAGGGGTATAAGCAGGATGAAATAGCACAAATGCTGAACATTCCGTTAGGTACCGTAAAAACAAGACTTAGAGCAGCTTTATTACTATTAAGGCAACAGGTTAAATTATAAAGTGGATATACAGGCATACATACAAAGCGGTGTGATCGAAAGTTACGTATTAGGCGTAGCGGACGCACAGGATGTAGCAGAGCTGCAAAGGCTGCGCGCTGAGTATCCTGAGGTGGAAGCCGCTATAGCTGCATGCGAAGCATGGCTGGCGGCCACCGCCCGCGACAGCGCTGTACCTGTACCGGATAAAGTGAAGGAACAATTACAGCATACCTTACAGAATGAATTTTCCCCTGCTGCCGATACCACTGCCACCAGCCCAACATCACTGTTAAAGCGTATGAACCGGGTACGGTATTTTGCAGCAGCTTCCATCGTATTGCTGGTGGCCAGCGCAACCATCAACGTATATCTTTACCAGAAATACCATCAGGCTAATAAAGATTATATAGCGCTCATGAATGAACGCAATACCGTGGTGGCAGATAATGGCCTGTACCAGACAAAACTGCGGCAAATGCAGGACCGTATGCAGCTGATGGCCGCCCCTGGTATGTTAAAAGTATCCATGCCGGGCACGCCGGGTAAGGAAGGCAACCTGGTAACCCTGTTCTGGGATACCAATACCAAAGATGTATATGTGCTGGCTAACAAGCTGCCAAAAGCCCCTGCCGGTAAACAATACCAGCTATGGGCCCTGGTGGATGGCAAACCCGTTGATGCGGGCATGTTAGGTGATTGTACTGATCTTTGCCAGCTAAAACCGGTATTGAAAGCACAGGCCTTTGCCATTACACTGGAAAACACCGGCGGCAGCCCCACCCCGCACTTAGATCAGCTGTACGTAATGGGTAATGTAAAATCATAAGCTACGAACATACTCAATAGCAGGCTTCAGATGCCTTATTGACTCAGATGCAAGGCCGCCTTAAGGGGCGGCCATTTTTTTTGTAATGATGGCAACCCCAACAGCTCAGTTAATTTATTATTGAAAAAAAATCAGCCTTTTCAAACTTTTTGAAAAAGCAACTCGTACATAACAACGCGCATCAATACAATCATCCTGGATAGTTCGGTATACCAACCTATAGTTTTTCACTAACTATCAAATACCATTTTATGAGCAACAAAAAATTGAATTTGCCGCCCTATGGCAAGGAGGGCGAGGTGCAGGCTGCTGCTATAAACCGTCGTAAATTTCTAACCTACCTGGGTATGGCCGGCTCCACGGCAGCCATTATTTCTGCCTGTAGTAAAGAGGATGATAATGATGGCAATACCGCCCCTCCGGGCAGCATAGACCTGGGTAAGGACGATATAGGCATTCTCAATTATGCGTATGCGTTAGAACAGCTGGAAGCGGCTTTTTACACCCAGGTAATTGCCAGCCCCTTCAGCGGCATTACAGCCAACGAAACCGCTTTGTTAACAGATATACGTGACCATGAAGTTGCGCACCGCGAGTTCTTTAAAGCGGCGCTGGGTGCAAAGGCCATCGCCAGCCTGGAAGTAAATTTTGCCGCTATTAATTTCGGCAGCAGGGATAGCGTGCTAGCCACTGCCAAAGCGTTTGAAGACCTGGGCGTATCGGCCTACAACGGCGCCGGTAAGCTGCTCGTTAAGCCGGATTACCTGGTGCTGGCCGGCAAAATTGTATCTGTAGAAGCCCGCCATGCAGCTTTGATCCGCGACCTGATCAGCAACGGCACTTTTGCCGATAGCAGCGCAGTAGATGCCAATGGCCTGGACATGGCTAAGAGCCCGAATGATGTATTGGGCGTAGCAAAAACATACCTGAAATCCGTACTGTGGGCCGGCAACCTGCCTACTTCCTGATGCATGACGGATGCACTCAATTTATTTTCATTTCAAAAACTCTTAGCCATGAACCTTCATAATGTGTTAGCTGAAATAGAAAAAACAGATCCTGAAATATACGGGCGCCTGGATAGCCGCCGCAGCGCCATGCGCAGCTTTGCCAAAATAGGCGGCAAGCTGGCCCTGGCAGCCGTGCCCATTGCATTGGGCAGCATGTTTAAAAAAGCATATGGGCAAACCTCCAATACCATTGTTGGCGTGCTCAATTATGCGTTAACGTTAGAATACCTGGAATCTGAATTCTATATCATGGGTGTAAGCGCCCCAGGTTTAATACCCGCCGGTACCCCTGCTGTAGGCGCCATTACCACCATCCGCGATCATGAGGTAGCGCACGTAGCTTTCTTAAAAACCGCCATTACCTCGCTGGGCGGCTCGCCGGTGGCAAAACCCACCTTTGACTTTACCGCCGGCGGCGCTTTTGCAAACGTATTTACCAATTATGATACCTTCCTGGCCGTATCCCAAACATTTGAGGATACCGGCGTACGCGCTTATAAAGGCCGTGCAGGAGACCTGATGAGCAATAATGATGTGCTGACCGCCGCCCTGCAGATCCACGCGGTAGAAGCGCGCCACGCCTCACATGTGCGCCAGATGCGCAAAGCACGCGGCGCTAACGTAAAACCCTGGATCACCGGTAAAGAAAGTGGCATTGGCGCTGCCGTACAGGCCAGCTATAATGGGGAAGAGCTAACGACCCAGGCCACGGTAGACATCACCAAATTTGTAAGCGCAAACGCCGCTACAGAAGCCTTTGATGAGCCGCTGACAGCAGACCAGGTGCTGGCCATTGTAGGCCCGTTTATTAAGTAGTATATCCCTGTCATTTTTCTCAACTATAAAAAAACCACAAACATGAAAAGGACAATGCGCCTGATAGGCCTTTGCCTGCCCTTACTTTTTGCAGGCAGCCTGGTAGTAAACGCCGCTGATAAAGCAGCCGGCAACACCACCATTACTTATGTACGCGACTGGATGAAATCCAAAGCCGGTACCTGGCCCGGCATGAAAGACGGTAAAACCTACTGGTACAAGCTGGATAAAAAAGCTAAGCTGTGGTGGAGCACTGATGGTAAAAAATGGGCTGTTGTAGCAGACGGCGCCTGGGCCGATAAAGACGGCAAGTGGCTAAAGATCAACAATAACAAGCTGGTATGGAGCACAGATGGCAGCACCTGGGCCGAAGTGCCGGAATGGAAGTGGGAAGGCTCTGATGGTAAATGGTATAAGTTTGATAGCAGCTGGATGCTGTGGGTAAATGAATAATGTTTGGTGAAATGAAAAAGCCTACCTGTAATGGGTAGGCTTTTTCTTTATAACAATCTATTACAATCAATTACCAGGAACAGCAGTAGTATCTACTTCTACTTCCGGTGCCGCTTTCTCCTTCGCCTGCTGCTCTTTATAATACTTGGCAGCAGCGGTACCCAGGTTCACCAGCTGTACCAGGCTGTTCTCTTTCTCGTTCTTAAAGGTTACCACCACCTGTGATTCCTGCACCTTACCGTTAAATGGCTGGCTTACTGCGCGCAGGTCCTTTAACAGGTCTTTTGCCTGCAGAGCTACCGTACGGCCTTCTGCCGGAATTTCACTATCCGGTATATTCTGCGCCAGCTTTTCAAAATTCACATAGGCGCCCATCGGGTTGCCTTTTATTTTGCTTACAATATCATCATCCAGCTTTGCTTTTCCCTTACCGGCCAGGTAAGCCTCCAGCAATACGCTGTCAGAGGCGGCTGTTACCAGCTTATCGGTAATATCAACAGCCGGCATATTGGGCAGCTGTTGTGCCATTACATAATGATCGCCCTGTTTAACGAAAAAGTTCTTGATCATGGGTGAGTTCATCAGCTTTTCAAAAGCGGCCTTATCGCCCACTTTCATGGCAAATACCCATTTGCTGTCAGCGCTCACGGTGCTGTCTTCCGGGAAGTAAGGCAGCGGTTTTTTCTTCATGGAAAAGTCGGAAGAAACAAATACCAGCTGCCCCTTAAATGCGTTCAGCACATCATCCAGTGTAAGCCCGCTCTGCCCCATCATCATATTCACAATACCATCCGTACCGGTGCTTTTTACAATGTCGCCTATAATGCGCATGTCAAAGCCATAGGCAAAAAAGCCGGTAATGTTATCGGAAGGGTATTTTTCCAGCATCTCCAGGTCAAGCGTATTGTTACCGTATTTCTTGTAGATATCAGCCATTTCCTTGCCCACATAAGAGTGGCCGTTCATTACCACCTTACCTTCATCAAAGCTTACGGTAGCTGCATAATAACAGCCTTCCAGCAGCTTTTTGAAGTTGGCGGGCAGCATGGTCATCTGGCTGGTGGAGATCACCTCCGGGTGCACAAAAAAGCTCATGTCGCCGCTTTCCTTCAGCAGGTTCTTGAAAGGCTCCAGGGAACCGGCGGTTTCTGCATCTTTCAGGTGAAACAGGTTATCCAGCACCGGCAGCCAGGTGCTTTCCGCATCATCCGGCGTGGTAAGCACGGTGGGCATAGCAGCAGCGGAATCTACAACCGGTTCGCCTTCCTCAGAGCTGTCCGGTTCGTCGGCTCCGGGCATACCCGGTACGCCGCCGTGTTTCTTAATATCGTTCAGGTCAAAGGGACGCACATAGATCACCACGCTTTTGTTCCAGCCTACCAGGGAATTATCATCCTGCAGCCAGGCATAGGTAAAGTCGCCTTTTGTTTTGGAGGCAAAATTGGGAGCGTTCTTTTTCAGGAACTCCTCAAACTTGCCGGCGTCTTTTAAGCTGCCGGTCAGTGACAGGTAAGAGTTCTTGTCATTGGCAAAAACCATAGAGGCAAAGAAGTTGCTGTTCAGGTCTACCCCGGAATTTTCTACATCCCGTACGGCTTTGGCCGCTTCGCTGGAGGTGTCTTTATGCTGCAGGGCTGCAAAAAGCTTGTCTACCGTAATGCCGTTGGTTACCAGTTTTTGTACAATTTGTTTACTGTTGATCCCAATTACAACCCCTGCATTTTTGGGGATATGCTTGCTTTCTTCGGGTATCTTGGAGCAAGCGCTCAGCAAGACCGCTGTGGTGAGAGCGGTTAACAAAACCCGGTACATGTTGCTTAGCGATAAGTGCATAAGAAGTGTTCAAAGATTTAAAAAATAATAATACCTGTGAAATTACACAAAAATCAACCCTTCCGCACTTTTTATATAAAGTAAATCCTGCAATTGTTTCATACCTTTATGGCACGGTTTTCACTACCTTTTGTTGTAACTATTCCTATTCATTAGAACCAGCGCCAACATGTTCTTGATTTTATTACAATACATCCGGCCGCTAACGGCCATAGAACACTATCTGGACGCCCACAAAGCATTTCTGGATCAATATTACCAAAGCGGAAAGTTCATTCTTTCCGGCCGCAGAAAGCCCAGGTCCGGCGGGTTGATCCTTTGTAAAGCCTCCAGCCGCAAGGAAGTGGAGCAGATCATTGCAGAAGATCCTTTTGACAAGTTTCAGCTGGCCCTGTATGAGATCATTGAATTTGAGCCTACTACCTATGTAAATGAGCTGCAGACCTATTTTAACTGAGCAGCCAGCAGCATGAGCACTATGTAGCCTTATACCTTCGAGCACGTTTCCCCCGCTGATTTATTAACCTGCAAAAATTAGTTCCCTGCCGGGAGCGCGGAATTTCTTTTGTCTTTTTTAAGTAGTGCTATTGCAATCGTTTGGAAAAGGTTGTAACTTAATTTTTATCCGGGTAAAACCGGGCATATTTCACGTTATAAAACAAGTTAACTATGATGCCTTGTTGTGATGGTATTCTGTAGTACTCAGCCAATGTAGATAGTTCCGTTAATTCCACTAGTTAACTGTAGCAGTAACAAAACAAATATGGATGTCTTCCACGTACGCTTTGGGGCCGGAAAAGGTATTGCCTTTACTATGCCATAAGCCGCCGCATTGCCTGCCGGGAGCCTGACATAGATGCCTATAATTTCCATTCCACAACCTAAAATCAGCATCGTATGAATGTTCCCGTTAACGTTAAACTACGTCTTCGCCGTTGCAGCAGCTTTCTGTGGCTGCTCCTGTTACTGGGCGCAGCCCCCGCTGTTGCCCAGCAAAAGATCACCGGTAAAGTGGCCGATGAAAAAAGTAAAACCGCACTACCCGGCGTTACGGTAGTAGTAAAAGGTACCAACCGGGGTACCGCCACCAGCCCCTCGGGCACCTTTGCTATTGAAGCTAAGTCCGGAGAGGTGCTGTTATTTTCCTTTATTGGTTATAACACAAAAGAAGTAACTGTAGGCAGCAGTACCGATCTGAATGTAGCCCTGGCAGAAAACATCGGTAACCTCAATGAGGTAGTGGTAACCGGTTACGGCAGCCAGTCAAAGAAAGACATTACCGGCGCCGTAGCCACGGTAGATGTGAAGAAGCTGCTTTCCACCCCTGCCGCTAACGTAGGCCAGGCCCTGCAGGGCCGCGTAGCCGGCGTTACCGTAGGTACGGATAACAGCCCCGGTGGTAATGTAATGGTACGTATCCGCGGGTTTGGTACCATTAACGACAACTCGCCCCTGTATGTAATTGACGGGGTGCCCACCAAAGGCAACCTGAACACGCTGAACCTGGGCGATATAGAATCTACCCAGGTGCTGAAAGATGCCTCTGCCTCCTCCATTTACGGTTCGCGCGCCGGCAACGGGGTGGTGATCATTACCACCCTCAAAGGCAAGCCCGGCAAGCCTAAGCTCAGCTACGACTTTTATTACGGCACCCAGCGTCCCGGCAAGTTCCTGGACCTGCTGAACACCCAGGAGTATGCCGACCTGTTATGGGAATCGCGCATTAATGCGGGCAACGTATCCAACGGCAACCCCAAACACGCGCAGTTCGGTAACGGACCCAAACCCGTAATACCGGATTATATTTTCCCCGAAGGGGCTATGGAGGGCGATCCGCGGGTGAACCCCGCCAACTACACCTCCAATATTGAAAGCCCGGAATTCCGTAAAACCAAATGGCTTATTACCAAAGCCAATAAACAGGGCACTAACTGGATGGATGAGATCTTTGATCCCGCCCCCATCCAGAACCACCAGCTGAAAGT
>NZ_DATCRF010000131.1:0-17857 GCF_036569125.1 Chitinophaga sp.
CAGTACAACAACGGAGGTGTACCCTTCATTGACTACCGTATCCTGAAGCAAACCATAGAAGGAAATTTTCCTTATTACGGCATGAGCAAAGACTATGACCGCTTTGCCGCTTTTTATGCAACCGGCACTTATGCCTATGATGGTAAATATAACCTCACCGGCACGGCAAGGTACGATGGGTCTAACCGTCTTGGACAGTCCCGCAAGGCGCGTTGGTTACCTACTTGGAGCGTGGCAGGCTCATGGAATGTGGACAGGGAAGCTTTTATGCAAAGGGTAAACGTGGTTGACTACCTGACGCTGAGAGCCAGTTACGGCCTGACGGCCAGTATGGGGCCTGCCACCAACTCCAATATCGTATACCAAACCATTAACACCAACCGTCCGCACCTGAGCGAGGTTGAATCTGTGATCGCTTTATCGCATCTGCAGAACGATGATCTTACATGGGAAAAATTATACACCACCAACCTGGGGCTGGATGCAGGTTTATTTGACCGGCGTTTAACCCTGAACCTGGATCTTTACACCCGCCGCAGCTTTGACCTCATCAGCATTATCAAAACCTCCGGCATAGGCGGTGAAATGATGAAGGCTGCCAACTACGCTGATATGAGCTCCAAAGGCGTGGAGCTGATGATAGGAGGGAAGATCATCCGCCGCAAGGACTGGGGCTGGCGTACCAACGTAACCTTTGGTTACAACACCAACAAGATCACCAATGCCAAGAACATACCCTCCATTTTTGACCTGGTAGTAGCAGAAGGCGGCAACAAGGAAGGCTATCCCGTGCGCAGCTTATTCTCCCTGCAATACAAGGGGCTCAATGGCAATACCGGCGTGCCCACTTTCGTAAATGAGCACGGCGAAAATAAGTCCGATGTATACCTGCAGGATCTGAACACGCAACACCTCGTATATGCGGGCCCGGTAGATCCGCCGGTGAATGGTGGTTTCTCCAACACCTTCCACTACAAAGCGCTTTCCTTAAATATCTTTTTCACATACCAGTGGGGTAACAAGATCCGCCTGTACCCGGCCTTTAAATCCACCTACTCCGACCTGGATGCAATGCCCAGGGAGTTCTATGACCGTTGGGTAATGCCCGGCGATCAGAAGGCCACACAGGTGCCCTCCATTGCAGATGCTTTTGAGCAATTAGTGTTCAGCGGCTCTCACCCTTACAATAACTACAACTATTCAACAGAAAGAATAGCCAAAGGCGATTTTATCCGCTTAAAAACAGTATCGCTCACCTACCAGATGCCGCAGCCGCTGATCAAGCGCATTGGCTTAAGCAATGCCGCCATCACAGCCGCTGCCATCAATCCATGGCTCATTTATGCAGATAAGAAGCTGAAAGGGCAGGATCCGGAATTCTTTAACTCCGGCGGGGTGGCGCAGCCAATACAAAAACAATTTACGCTTTCATTAAAAGTCGGAATATAAAAAGAGGACAAGATGATAAAACAACGTATAATCTTATCTGTGATAGCCGGCCTGCTAATGTTCACCAGCTGCAGGAAATACCTGGAGCAGGTGCCCGACAGCACATGGACGGACCTCAGCACACCTGAAAAGGTAACGCGCCTGTTAGGTACCGCCTATCCGAAATCCAGCTACATCACTTTTTGCGAAGCCATGTCAGACAATGTAGCTGACAAGGGCGTAGGGCAAACAGAACGGGTGAACGAAGATCCGTTCCTTTTCCAGGATGTACGCAACGATAAGGAAGATTCGCCGGAAGCATACTGGATGGCCTGTTATAAAGCTATTGCCGCTACTAACCTGGCGCTGGAAGCCTGCGATAAAGCCGGCAATACGGAAGCCTACCGCCGCCAGCGTGGCGAAGCCCTGGTAGCCCGCGCCTATGCCCACTTTATGCTGGTAACCTTCTTCTCTAAATTTTACGATGCCGCTACAGCCGCTTCCGACCCGGGCATCCCTTATGTTACGGTGCCGGAAACAGTAGTAACTAAACAATATGAGCGTAAGACGGTAGCCTACGTCTATGAGATGATAGAAAAAGACCTGCTGGAAGGTTTGCCCCTTATCAGCGATGATGCCTATACAGTTCCACGTTATCACTTCAACCGGGCTGCCGCTTACGCTTTTGCCACCCGCTTTTACCTGTTTAAGAAAGATTATGAAAAGGTGCTGAGCTACGCTAACCAGGTATTTCCCAATAACGACTTTGGCCCTAACCTGCGGCCCTGGAACACCACCTACGCCAGCATGTCGCCGGAGCAGCTGTGGAACCAGTATACCCTGGCCACGGAAAATGCTAACCTGCTGCTGGCAGAAACTGCATCCATTTACGGCCGTTACGGCGCCCGTTATCGTTATGGGCTGGACTATGCGCATGAGATCAATATCCTTACCTACAATGTAACCGGCGGCCGTTATGTATATCCTGTATACTACTATGGCAACCAGGACTACTTTGTACCCAAGCTCAGCGAATATTTTGTAAAAGCATCTGTGAACGCCGAAATAGGCGACCCCTATGTAATGACGCCTTTGTTCACCACAGAGGAAGTGCTGTTCAACCGGGCAGAAGCCAACGTTTACCTGGGTAACAACAATGCCGTGCTGCAGGATCTGAACCTGTTTGCCAGCAAAAGGATCAGCCAGTACAATTCTTCCGCCCACATACTCACCGTTAACAAGATCCGGAACTACTATGGCATCAGCGATGTAAAGACCGCGCTGATCCAGACCATTCTTGATTTTAAACGGGCAGAGTTCATTCAGGAAGGCATGCGCTGGTTTGATCTGCAGCGCTACAAAATGCCGGTAACGCATTACACTATCACCGGGCAAACGCTGGTGCTTACTGCAGATGATAAACGCCGGGTGCTGCAGATCCCGCAATCTGCCACCAGCTCCGGTATTGCATTAAATCCAAGGTAAACGTGCACGTGTGCCCCACCTCAAAGGTGTGGCACACCTAAACCAAACATATGAAATCAATAAAAATACTCGCGCTCTTCGCATTCATCATTCTCCTGGCAGCCTGCTCCAAGAAAGATGACCTGAGCACTATAGACGATATACCCGGCCTGGGTGGCGATACCTGGGTAAAAGGCCCGCTGGATCAATGGCTGTATGATACCATCACCAAACCATACAACATTGCCGTAAAGTATAAATGGGACCAGTTTGAGTTTGAGCTGAATAAAACCCTGGTGCCGCCAAAGGAAGAAAAGGTGATACCCGTAATGTCGGCCATTAAAAAAGTATGGATAGATACTTACATGGATGAAGCAGGGGAGATCTTCTTCAAAAAATACAGCCCTAAGTTCTTCATCCTCTCCGGCAGCGCCAGCTGGAATGAGAACGGCACCATCACACTAGGCACTGCAGAAGGCGGCCGTAAAGTAGTGTTATACCTGCTGAATGATTTCCGCACCAAAAGCATGCCCGGCTATGTACCCCGCGATTCATCCACGGTAAAGCAAATGTTCCATGTAATAGAGCATGAGTTCGGGCACATCCTGCACCAGACCACGATGTATCCGCAGGAGTTCAGGCGTATCACCGCCGGTTTATACACCGGCAACTGGAACAACATTTCCGACTACGATGCCCGCCGGGATGGATTTGTAACCGCTTATGCCATGTCGGCCTACGATGAGGATTTTGTGGAAATGATCTCCACCATGCTGGTAGAAGGGAACGCCGGTTTTACAAAGATCGTGAACAGCATACCGCCCGGTGTTAGCGTTAACGGCATTCCGCAGGAAGAGGCCCAGGCCCGCCTGCGTAAAAAGGAAGCAATGGTAGTAAACTATTTTAAAACCGTATGGAAAATAGATTTCTACAGCCTGCAAACCAAAACCCGGAAAGCCATTGACCGGCTGTTGTACTAGTCTTCTAAACTCAACATCATGAAACAATATCTATTATATCTCCTCGTCATCGTCGCTACCTTCTCCGCCTGTAAAAAGGAGGATGATCCCATCTTCCCAAAATCACCGGATGAAAGGCTGAACGATACGCTCAACAAATACCAGCAAACCTTAACCGGCGCGCCTTACGGCTGGAAAGTGCTGATCTACCCGGCTGGCATACCGCACAGTGTGTTCAGCTTTTACTGCCGGTTTAATGATTCCAACCGCGTAGCTATGTTCTCCGACTTTGATGCAGCTTCTTCCATCACCTTAAAGGAAAGCAGCTACCGTTTAAAAGCATTACAGCAGCCCAGCTTATTATTTGATACCTACTCATACATCCATGTGCTCAGTGATCCGGATGGCGGTGTAAATGGCGGTGCAAACGGCCAGGGCTTGGGCTCTGATTTTGAGTTTGCGCTGAATGGCATGTCCGGCGATACGATACTGCTCACCGGCCGCTTTAATAAAAGCAAGGCCTATCTTATAAAAGCCACCCAGCAGGAACAGAAGGACTATTACAACCTTAAGCGGAACCGTGCTTTTGAGAACATCACTAAATTCCTCACCTATTTCAAACGTATCAGTGTTGGCAGCAGCCAGTATGAGATCAAGGTGAATATCTACGCGCATACCATCACCTTCAGCTGGAAAGATGCTAACGGCGTGCTGCAAAGCATGGAAGTGGGCTTTTACTTCACGGCCACCGGCGTTGCATTTTCCCCTGCATTTACAGATGGCGTTAATACCATTACCGGCCTGGAAAATATTGTATGGAATGAGAATACCCAAACGCTGAAAGGCACTGACTTTACCATTGCCGGTTTTGCCAAACCACTGGTAGTGGACAGCACGGCTGCACGCCGTTGGTGGCAGCAGGGCCTGGATCAGGAGTACTGGATTAGCCCTGATGGTTTCCATGACAATGGGGTAGATGATGCCTACCAGATCTCACAGCTGCCCGACTTTTATTTCATGGGTTACTGGCCGGCTTTTTCCGGTATAAACGGAACCCCCGATTTCCAGGGTATTGTAACCCTGCCACCGGGTGCAGGTCAGTCGCAGCTGAGCTACGGCCTTGCTTTTAGCAAACCCGCTTTTGCAGCTGACGGCCGCATCAACTTCACATTCTTGGATGCCTATGGCAATCTCCCGGAAGATCCCACACCCCTGGTGAGCACCCTCCGCAAAATGACGGATGCCGCCGGTTTTTACCTGGTGCAAACCGGGCCCAATGCCTACGATATGGTAAGTGCAAAGGATGGTAAGGCCTGGATCACATGGTTCCGTTAACAAATAATACAGATCCAATAAACCTCAAATAAAAAGTTAGAAACCAAAACGATGAAACACATAAAATATCTGATCTGCATCACAGCATTCTTTCTTTCCTGTGCTAAACAGGGGCAGGACGGAAGTTCCGGTCAAAAAGATGTAATGCCCGTACAGGCGTCCGCGTTAGCTGTAACGGCTTTCGATAATACTCCCATCGTGCTGGACCCTGCGTTTGAGAGCTGTTATGGCAATTATACGGATACCATGCGTAATGGAGCCACCCCGGGTGTGGGTTTACAAACCTTTGTAGATTGTTTGGCCCCGCACACCGATAAATGGACGCTGGGCTGGCCGGCCACAAAACCTGGCAAGTTATACCCGGAAGCGCCCATTTGTTATCCCTGCATACACCAGCTAACCAACATCAGTATGCTGCTGGACCTGTTGCAGCTGTCCGATGCCAGCGCGCCTGCGGAAACAGACCTGGTGCGCCTGTACCTGGAGCCGTATAACAACATTATTACGAAAGGTATTCTGGCTGCACCCTCTGGCACTGTTGGTACCCCGGAAGAGAAACACAGGGCGGTAATGAACTATCTGAATACCATTACCACCATTACTACCGATGAACGCACGTTCATGATCCGCTATATAGACATCCTGTTTGGCCGTTTAACGATACCAAAAACATGGGCCGAAAAGCTCTATTACCAGCTGATGAAGTTTACGGATCTCAATGGAAATGTGACCTACGTAAAGGGTCCCAGCCTTTTCCTGGGCACCATTGGCGTAACGGTGATATAATAAATATAAGCATTATCAACCCGGATCATCTTGAGAAAAACTTGCTTTATGAGAAAATACATTTTTACACCGCTGTTTAAAATAGCACCGCTCTTCTGCTGCCTGCTGTTGCTCGCCTCAAGGTCTATGGCGCAAACAGACATCAGCATCGGCACCGGCACCACCGGCAATGGCTCCACCTTCTCTTATCCCTGCCCCATGCAGGATTATTATGAAGGCAGCCGTGCGCAATACCTGTACAAAGCCTCTGAGCTCATAGCCGCAGGTATGGGCCCCGGTATGATCTCCGCCATAAAATTTAACGTGATCAGTGTAAACGGAGCGGATATTGTAGAACAGTATACGCTTAAGATCGCTACCACTGCCATCACCACCCTGGGTGCTACCAGCTGGGAAAATACCGGCAGCCCGGTATACGGCCCGGTTGATTACCAGCCCGTAGCCGGTATCAACGCCTTTACATTTACCAGTGGCTTCTTTTGGAATGGTACCGACAATATCATTGTAGAAGCCTGTAACGGCGGGGATGACTACACCACCAATCCAACCATTCCCTGGACCACGGGCCTGTCCTTCAATGGTTCCCGTTCCTATGTAGCGGACAATCAGGGTAGCCTGTGCGGCACCACAACCACCAATACCTCCGGCACAGCTACCACCCGTCCGAATATCATTTTCACCTGGACACCCGCATCCGCCTGTACCGGTACGCCCAACGCAGGCGCCGCAGTAACCAGTGTAAGCAGCGTGTGTTTAAATGAAAGCTTTAACCTGAGCTTAACCGGCGCCACCGTGGCCTCCGGTTTAAAGTATCAATGGCAGTCTTCTCCCAACAATACCACCTGGACAAACATTCCCAATGATACCACATCCGGTATCACCGCTACACAAACCGCCAGCACGTATTACCGTTGTGTGGTAACCTGCGCCAATAGCGGCTTATCCGCCAATTCGGCCAGCGTGCAGGTAGCATCGCCCACACTGGTGTCCGGCACTTTCTCCATTAACAAAACCCAACCCACCGATCCTACGGGAACGCATAACTTTAACTCTTTTAACGATGCCTATAACTACATTAAGTGCGGCATCAACGGCAATGTGATCTTTAATGTAACAGCGGGCAGCGGCACCTATACGGAGCAGCTGAACATGACCCCTGTGCCCGGCGCTTCCGCCACAGCCACTGTTACCTTTAACGGTAACGGGCAAACGCTCACATACACTTCCACCAACGGCAGCCAGCGTGCGGTGATCAAGCTGGATGGGGCCGATCACATCATCTTTAATGACCTGGTCATCACCGCAGGCGGCAGTACATCCAGCGAATATGGTTTTGGTGTGCAGCTGCTGAATAATGCGGATTCAAATGTGGTGAATAATTGTACCATCAACATTAACACCACCTCCACTTCCGAGAACTATGCAGGTATAGTTGTAAGCGCTTCCGCCACTGATGCCACCGGCACCGGCGATGCCAAATGCGACGGCAATACCTTCAGCAATAACACCATTACCGGTGGCTACTATGGTGTAACCCTGGTAGGCAGTAATAATTTTGCCAACGGCAACAACCGTTTCACCGGTAACACCATTAAGGATTTTTATAACTATGGCTTTTACCTCAGCTATTCCTTCAATGCGCTGATCAGTGGTAACACCATCTCCCGCCCGGCACGTACGGATGTGTCGGACTTTTACGGGATCTACCTCACCAACCTTAATACCAAGGATAGCATCAGCAGGAACCGTATCACCGATCCGTTTGGCGGCGCCCCCACCAGCACGGATGATTTTTACGGCGTGTACCTGACCAGTGTGGATGCATTAAGCTCCCTGGAAAACATTGTAAGCAATAACCTGATCTATAACCTTAGCGGTAGCGGCAGCGTGTTTGGTTTCTATAACAGCAGCTCCGATAACGTATATTTTTATCACAACACCCTGGCGCTGGATGGCAGCTCCTCCGGCAGCTCTTATGTAACCCGGGGCTTTAACTTTACCGGCAGCCGTATAGATGGTATTAATTTCATCAACAACATTATCACCATCACCCGCAGCGGCCCTGGTCCCAAGCACGCGTTGTACTTTGGCAATACTACCAGCACGGTGGTATCTGATAAGAACGATCTGTTTATTGCACCGGGCGTAGCCAATGCCTTCACCGGTTACTTCTCCGCCAACCAGGCTACCCTGGCCAACTGGCAGGCTGCCAGCACACAGGATGCCGGTTCACTGGCCTCTAATCCCATGTATGCATCCACCTCTACCGGTAATTACAGCCCTGTAAATGCATCTATTGATAACAAGGGTATGCCGGTGGGTATTGCTATCGATATTAATAATGCAGCACGCAGCGCCACCACGCCGGATGTAGGCGCGTATGAATTTACGCCGCCGCCCTGTACCGTGCCGCCCACACCAGGCACCGCCACTGTAGGCGCCACACCGGTGTGCGTGAACAGCCGTGTGTCCCTGGGCCTCACCGGTAACTCCGTTGGTTTAACACAAACTTACCAATGGCAGGTGGGTAATGCAGCAGCAGGTCCGTTCACGAACCTGGGCGCCCCGCTTACCAACCCCGATACCATCATTGTGGCATCACTCACTTCCTATTACCGCGTAGCAGTGACCTGTAGCGGCAATACGGCTTATTCAACAGCTGTATTGTTAACCGTAACACCAGCGTTACCCGGTGATACATACACCATTGATAAAACAGCACCTGCCGGCACGCCCAAGAACTACCTGAGCTTTGCAGCCGCCAAATCCGCGCTGGAATGCGGTATTGCAGGCCCGGTGATCTTTAACGTGGTAGCAGGCCGTACGCCTTATACCGAACAGCTGATCCTGGATTCTATTCCCGGCGCATCCGCCATTAACACGGTAACCTTTAAGGGCAACGGCAACACCATTGCTTACAGCTCTGATAATACAGATGAAAGAGCCGTGATCAAGCTGCGCCGTACCGACCATGTGATCTTTGACAGCCTGAAGGTAGATGCCTCCGGTACCGGCGACTATGGTTATGGTATACAGCTGATCAGCAATGCAGATAGCAACATTATCCGCAAGTGTGAGATCATTACCTCTACTACCAGCTCTTATGAAGACTATGCCGGTATTGTGATCAATGCAGCAGATGATGACGCCTCTACTTACGGCGCCACTCTTTGCGATGCCAACGTGATCGATCATAACACCATCACCGGTGGTTACTATGGCATTACCCTGGTAGGGGATGAGGACCTGATGCTGCTGAATAACAAGATCACCAATAACACGGTGAAGGATTATTACTCAGCCGGTATCCGCATCAGCTATACCAACAATACGCTGGTAGAAGCTAACAGCATAAGCCGCCCCACCCGTGATAACAGCAGCTATACCGTAAGCGGTATCAATACCTATGAGGCCAGCAACAAGCTGCTCATCACCCGTAACCGCATCTTTAACCCCTTTGGCGGCGAGACTGGCAGCACCAGCGATTTCAATGGCCTGTACATCCAGTACACCAGCGCCAATGGCGGAGCAGAGAACATAGTATCCAATAACGTGGTGTACAACGTTAACCACAGCGGTTACATTTACGGTATTTACAACTACTATACAGACAATACTTACTATTATCATAACACCATATCGCTGGATAACGCCGCTGTTACTACCAGCAATGCTACAAGAGGTTTCTATATAGCAGGTGATGTAGCCGGCATCCGTTTCTTCGATAACATCGTCACCATTACCCGTGGCGGTAACGGCGCCAAAAATGGTATTTATGTAAGCGGCACCAATACAGATCTTACATCTGACTATAACGACATCTACGTAAGCGGCAGCCAGAGTTACTTTGGTTACTATAACGGTAACCAGGCTACCCTGGCCGACTGGAAAGCCGCTAACTTCCAGGATGAGCACTCCATTAGCATAGACCCGGTTTATTCCGATGTGCCGAATGGCAACCTGGCCCCGGTAATAGCCCCGCTGGATAATACCGGCACACCGGTAGGCATTACCAACGACATACTGGCCGTAATACGCAGCACCAGCAAGCCTGACATGGGCGCGTATGAAATAAGCATACCGCCTTGCGTAGCGCCGCCTAATGCCGGAACAGCCGTAGCCAACCCGGCAACCAATGTTTGTATGGGCGCCACCATTGCGCTCACACTCAACGGTAACACTACCGGTGGCGGACAAACGTACCTGTGGCAGAGTGGTAAAACTGCCACCGGCCCATGGCGCGCCATCAGCGAAACCCGCTATGTGAAAGATTACAAGACCGAGCTGACAATGGAGAACTACTTCCGTTGCCTGGTGATCTGCGGTGGAGATACTGCTTACTCCGTACCCGCACACGTGAACATGAATGCGCCGCTGTTATCCGGTAACTATACCATTAACCCGGCAGCACCGGTAAGCGCCACCAACTTCCAGTCATTTACACAGGCAGTAGCAGCCCTGGATTGCGGTATAGCCGGTTGGGTAACCTTTAACGCATACCCCGGCACGTATACAGAACAGATACGCATGCACAAGGTGCCCGGCGCCACAGATACCAGCCGCGTTACTTTCCAGAGCCGTGATCATGCCGCAGCTTCCGTAACCTTAACCTTCAACGGAACAAGTGCAGCTAATTATGTGCTGAAGCTGGACAGCGCCAATTACATTACCTATAAGGAGATCACTATAAAGTCAAACGGCGCCAGCAATGGCCGCGCCATAGAGCTGGCCAGCACCAGCTCTTACGACAGCATTAAGAACAATATTGTAACAGCGCCCGCCGTAACCAGCAGCACTACCAATGTAGTGGGCATTTATGCAGATGATCTGAAGGGTGAGCAGAATGTGATCAAAGGCAATACCATCAACAACGGCAGCAGCGGGATCTATATCTCCGGCACCTCCGATGCGGAACATGTATCTGCCCTGGTAATAGATAGCAATACTGTCAATAATGCATACCAGTATAACATTTACACCTATTACACCAACAATGTAAAGGTGAACAGGAACACCATTAACATTACAGCGCCGCGTGCCGGCAGTTCCTACGGTATTTACACCGCTTACAGCGATACCGCTTTTGAAGTGAACAACAACGCCGTGAACATCCGTAATACTACCAGCACTATTTATGGTATTTACACTTACTATAGTGATGGTACTTCCCTGCAGCCCGGTAAAGTAGTGGGCAATAAAATAAAAGCCATTACCGGCAACACCGGTTCACTGTACGGCCTGGAAAACTATTACAGCAGCTACATAGATGCGGTGAACAACGTAGTAAGCGTTAAAACCAGTGGCAGCAATGCCTACGGACTGTATGGCTATGGCGATGAATTTGTGAATTACTACAACAACAGCGTACAGAACGCATCAACCGGCACGGGCAGCTCCAATGCAGCAGCATACTTTGACCCCAATGCAGCCGTGAAAGCGCGCAACAACATTTTTGCGCACACGGCCGGTGGTAAAGCCATGTACTTCCCGAACGATCCGGATAACTTTAACAGTGATTACAATACCCTGTACACCACTGGTACAGTACTGGTGTATGCCAGCACGAATTACAATTCCTTACAGCAATGGCGTACCGGAGCCGACCTGGATGTAAGCTCCATAGTATACAAACCCGCCTTTACAGACGATAGTACCCTGGCGCCTGCCATCACAGTACCGGATGTATGGGCTATACACGGCCGCGGTGTACAGGTGCCCGGCAACGACCGTGATATTAATTTAAAGCCGCGTCCCACTACCCTCATAGGAGGCGTACCGGATATGGGTGCATATGAGTTCCTGCCCACAGTGGCGCCGCCGGCATTACCCGGCACACCAGCTGCCCCGGCGCCTGGCGTAACGCAAACCTTTATGTTCGGTACCGATACCGTAACTAAAATAACCTGGGGCCCCGCTGTACCGGATACCATTACCGTTAAAAGGTACTCCGGCGTAATACCGCCCAAGGTAGATACCGCCAAAGAGTTCATGTACTTCTACACGGAAATTGCTGCACCGCAGCCCTACAGCTTTGGCATACAGCAGTACTACGTGGATTCCTGGCAGGGCCGCTTTAAGAAGCAGGCAGATATTCGTTTAGGCAGAACCGTGGATACCTCCAATACCTGGGTGGTGAATGACAGCAGTAAAGTGATAGATGCCTACAACATTATCTCCGACACCAGCCTTAATTACCTGAACAAATTCACCGGTCTTAAAGGCCACCTGCCTGATCCTCCGTCAGTGATACAACCTGCAGACAGCTCTAACAGGGGCACCCGCTTCTGGGTAGGTTATGGCCACCACCAGTTCTTTGGCAGTGGCAACAGCCAGGATATGGTGCTGTACCT
Organism: Chitinophaga sp.; assembly: GCF_036569125.1. Taxonomy (GTDB): domain Bacteria; phylum Bacteroidota; class Bacteroidia; order Chitinophagales; family Chitinophagaceae; genus Chitinophaga. The sequence goes on from NZ_DATCRF010000131.1 coordinate 12,323, forward strand.
GAGCGCAGAAGACAGCGCCAATGTAGTGGTGCGCATTAACGGCACCTCATGGGAAAAACAATACCATATACCATCCAACACGGTTATCAGCAGTGACCTGATACCAAAAGCAGGCCTGTCAGATGCCCGCCTGTTATCAGAAGGCTGGTCAGATAAAGGCATCAGCATAGAAAGCGATGTGCCCATTGTAGCCTACGCGCACATCTACGGCAGCGCATCATCCGGCGCCACCATGCTGTTACCGGTAGGCACCTATGCATATGATTATTACACCCTGGAATCTAAACAGAACTATGGAACAGATACCTATTCCTGGTTCTATGTAATAGCAGATTATGACAACACTGCAGTAGAGATCACCCCCTCCAACCCTTCACTGGGTGGCCGTGTAGCAGATGTGCCCTTTACCGTAACGCTGAACAAAGGTGAGGTGTACCAGGTATTAGGCGCGCTCAAATCCGGCTCTGACGGGTATGACCTTAGCGGCAGCCATATTAAGTCCGTATCCAACTCCGCAGGTAAGTGTTACCCGGTAGCGGTGTTCTCCGGCAGCAGCCGTACCCGCTTTGGTTGCGGCGGTCCGGAAGGTGGTGGTGATAACCTCATCCAGCAGAACTTCCCGTCACAGGCATGGGGTAAGAACTACCTCACCGCACCTACTTCTGTAGATGATGATCCGGCCACATTCATGACCAACATTTACCGCGTGCTGGTAAAAGATACCGCCACCGTTGTAAAAAGGAATGGCGTAACCCTCACCGGTTTGATCAACAAACGCTACTACGAATACTATAGCGACAGTGCCGATTACATTACGGCCGATCAGCCGGTAATGGTAGCACAGTACATGTCATCCACAGGCGGCTGCGATAACACCGGCGGCCTGGGTGATCCGGAAATGATCTATGTAAGCCCCATTGAGCAGGGCATTAATAAAGTAGGCCTCTACCGCAATACAGAGGAATCAATTGAAGTGAACTATTTAACGCTCATAATACCCACAGCCGGCGTAAGCAGCCTGCTCATAGATGGCAACAACATCTTTGACCATGTATATGCGCATCCTAACCTGCCCGGTTACACGGTAGTAATAAAACGCTGGGATGCAGACACGGCCCAGTGTATTGTAACAAGCGATTCAGCCTTTACCGCCATCACCTATGGCCTGGGCAGCGTGGAAAGCTATGGATTTAACGCCGGTACGCTGGTGAAGAACCTGAACAGCAGGCCATCCTTTAACAACGTATACGACAGCAGCGGCATAGCCAATGATTACACCTGCGCTAAAACACCGTTCCGCTTCTCCATGTTGTTATCGCTGAAACCATCCACCTTAACCTGGCAGTTCAGCAAGGTGGCTAACCTTACCTCCAGCCGGGATGTAACACAGCAAAACCCCGTACCGGTTGATTCTTCGATCGTGAACGGCCGCAAATACTTCCGCTTTGTGGTAGACAGTAACTATGTGTTCAGCGCACCAGGTACTTATTATGTACCCATTGTAATGACGCACCCGGATATCGAAAGCTGTAACAACAGCCTGGAAACCATCCTGCCCATTAAGGTAATAGCCGCACCGGTGGTTGACTTTACCGTAGCATACTCCGGTTGTGTGGGTGATACCGCGCAGTTCCGCGGCAACGCTACCACTGCAAATGGTGTAGGCATCAGCTCCTGGAAATGGGAATTTGGCGACAGCGATACCGCCACTATAAAAGACCCGCTGAAGAAATACAATGCACCGGGCACTTATAATGTGAAGCTGAGCATTATTGCCGCAGAAGGCTGTATAGGCGATACCACCTTACCGGTAACCGTAAATGCAGCACCCGCTGTAGCGCTGGTAAAAGACAGCCTCACTGTATGCGCCGGCTCCAATGTAACCTTTGATGTACAGAACCCGGATGCAGATGCTACTTATAACTGGTATAGCGCCGCTACCGGCGGCACGCTTCTGGGCAGCGGTACCAGCTTAACAATACCCAACATTACCGCCACCGGCAGCTATTATGTGGAAGCTGTAAAAGATGGTTGTACAGGCGCCAGCCGCAAGCGTGCATACGTGACCGTATTCCCGCAGCTCACTACACCGGTAGCGCAGATAGATACCATCGGTGTAAACATGATCCGCTTCAAATGGGCGGCCGTGCCTAACGCCACCGGTTATGAAGTATCCATAGATGCCGGTTCAAACTGGATGCAGCCATCCTCCGGCCCCAACGGCTTAACACACACCGTATCCGGTTTACAGCCTGCACAGGAAGTAACGCTGATCGTAAAAGCCAAAGGCTGTGAAGACAAGATCTCCGCACCGGTAAGCGGTAAAACCCTGCCGGACGGCATCTTCATCCCCAATGCCTTCTCACCGAACGGTGATGGTTTGAACGATGTGCTGCGCGTGTATGGTTATATCATCAAGGACATTCACTTCATGATCTTTAACCAGTGGGGCGAGAAAGTATTTGAAACAAATACGCAGACAAGAGGCTGGGATGGCGTGTACAAAGGCAAAGCGCAGCCCTCAGGTGTATACATCTATGTGTGCAAGCTGCAGCTCACAGATGGAACCATGGTAGAAAAGAAAGGCGCCATTAACCTGATCCGGTAATGTAAAAATGACGACCATGCTGAAGAACATAACCTATCAAACCATTATTTGCCTGGCCGGGCTGCTGTTCATAAGCACAGCAGCCCACACCCAGAACCTTTCCAACAAAGGGAAAGAGTTCTGGGTGGCTTACGGCCATCACCAGTTCATGGAACCCGGTATGGACAATAGCCAGGAAATGGTGCTGTACCTGAGTGCAGAACAACCTGCCACCGTAACCGTAAATATTTTCGGCACGGCCTGGACAAGAACCTATAACATACCTGCCAACACGGTAATAGCCACAGAACCTATACCCAAAGCAGGTTTCTATGATGCCCGACTATATTCACCACCACCGTCCTTTGGCGGTACCGGTGGGGAAGGGGTGTTCACCAACAAAGGCATTCATATTGTAAGTGATGTACCCATCGTATCCTATGCCCACATTTATGGCAGCGCTTCATCCGGCGCCACCATGCTCATGCCCGTTGAAACATGGGGTTATTCCTATGCATCCCTCAACAGCCAGCAGGAGTATTCCGACAACTGTTTTTCCTGGTTGTTTGTAATAGCAAAGGACGATAATACCATGATAGAGATCACACCCTCTGTACCCAGCCGTAACGGCCGTGTACCAGGTGTGCCCTTTACGCAGGTATTGAACAAAGGCCAGGTATACCAGCTCATAGGCGCCTCTTTAGGCGGCGGCGCGGGCAATGTGCTCACCGGCACCAAGGTGAAATCCATTGGCAATGCCGCAGGCAACTGTTTTCCCATAGCCGTGTTCTCCGGCAGCAGCCGCACCTATATTAACTGCGTCGGCGGTTCCCCGGGTGGTGGCGATAATAATATCCAGCAGATCTTTCCATCGCAGGCCTGGGGTAAGCTGTACTTAACAGCGCCTACCTCTACCAGCGACAGGGCCAATAGCTTTCATACCAACATTTATAAAGTGCTGGTAAAAGATCCCGCCACGGTAGTGAAGAAGAACGGGATCGTATTAGGTGGTTTTATACCTGCCAGCTCATCTTACGAATTTGAAAGTAATACAGCCGATGTAATAGAAGCCGATAAACCCATACTGGTAGCGCAGTTCATGTCGTCAACAGGCGGCTGCCCCAATACCAGTGGCCTGGGCGATCCGGAAATGATGTACCTGAGCCCCCTGGCGCAGGCCATTAACCAGATAGGCTTTTACCGTAACACGGAGGAAAGTATTAATGTGAACTATCTCACCCTTATTATTCCTACCAATGGTGTGCCTTCCCTTAGTATAGATGGTGCGCTCAATGCCGCTACTTTCACTTACCCGCACCCTAACCGTCCCGGTTATACGGTAGTGGTAAAACGCTGGACCGCCGCACAGGCACAGTGTATTGTGAAAAGTGATTCCGCCTTCACCGCCGTTACCTATGGCCTGGGCAGCGTGGAAAGTTATGGTTACAACGCCGGTACGCTCATCAACAACCTGAACGTAGTAGGCGCCATCCACAATTCCCTGGATTCATCTTCCACCACTAATGATTTTACCTGTAACAACACGCCGGTAGAGCTTTCGGTGCTCATTGCCTACCAGCCCACCAAAATGGTGTGGAAGCTAAGCCAGCTGGGCGGGGTAGTAGCTCCTAATGCCGATGTAACGGACAATGCGCCGGTAAGCAAAGGCACGGTGCTGGTAGATGGGGTACCTTATTACAAGTATACACTGCCGCAGCAGTACACCTTTAATACCATAGATACTTTTGAAATACCCATCCTTACCACGCACCCGAGCATAGAGAATTGTAACAACACGGAAGAGGTGAAGTTCAGGGTGATCGTGAAAGGAAAGCCACGCCCTAACTTTACGTATACCCATACCGGTTGTACGCTGGATACGGTATATTTTAAAGGCGATACCAGCAGCCTCAATGCATACAAAATAGACCGCTGGAAATGGCAGTACCCCGGCCCTGTGCTGGATAGCGGGCGAATGGTGCAGCGGGTATTTGCACCCGGCACGCAGAACGTAAAGCTTACCGCCATTTCAAAAGAAGGTTGTGTGGGCGATACTACCATCGCCATCGTGATCCGTCCTAAACCCGTGGCCAGCTTCAATACCGCCACTAATGCCGTGTGTGAAGGCGGCAGCATTGCGGTTACAGATAACTCTACTTTTGGCGGCCCGGCCCCCATTAAAACCTGGTACTGGGATTTTGGGAACGATACCACGCGCTCCGTTACCACCAATGCAGCGCAAACAGCTAACTACAAAGGGTATAATACCTATACCATTAAGCACCTAGTAAAGGTAAGCGACCGTTGTATCAGTGATACGGCCACTAAAACCGTGACCGTATACGCCAAACCGCAGCTGGGCTTTACCTACCCGCTGAACTGCTTACCGGTAGATGGCATTGTGCAGTTTAACAACACCACCACCGCACCGGATGGGCAGGCCATCAGCACCTACGCCTGGAACTTTGGCGACAGCACCGCCACACCGGCCAATCCCAATACTTCCGACGTAGCCAACCCAACACATACTTATACCCGTTACGGAGTTTATAAGATCAAATACACAGCTACTACCGCCAATGGTTGTACGAAGGATACTACCGTTTCCGCCACCTTTAACCTGAAACCGGCCCTGGCCTTCTCTGCGCTCACCGCTGTATGCGAGAATGTGAAAACGCCGGTGTCTGTAGCAAAAGGCAGCGTAACCAATGGGGTAGCCGGTACCGGTACTTACCGCGGGCCGGGCGCCAATGCCGTGGGTAACTTTAATCCCGCTACAGCAGGCCCGGGCACACATACCATCTGGTACGTGTTCACCACCAACGGCGGCTGTAAGGATTCTATTTCAAAGACCATTACAGTATATCCCAAACCAGTAGCCGCATTTGCCGCTACCGCCAGCCTTTGCCAGGGCCAGGTTGCTACCATTACAGATAACTCTACCATTC
>NZ_DATCRF010000132.1:0-21092 GCF_036569125.1 Chitinophaga sp.
ATTCACTGCAGGCAGGGGCTGGGCAGAGGTCCCAGCATGGCCATTGCCTACCTGTTAAAAATGGGCGCCACTTACGACGATGCTTTTGCAACAGTAAAAAAAGTACGCACCTTTATTAACCCCAGGCCAGGGCAGGTACAACGTTTGAAAGAAATGGAAGCCTGGTTAAAAGAACACAATGCAACGGTCAGTAAGATTGTACCGCATGTGTAGCTACTTCTTTTTCCGCTTGCCTTCCTTCTTCGCTTTTTCATGCTGGTCTATCAGCAGCTGCCAGTTCTCATTAGGTATGTCTTCAGAGAAGCTGATGGTTTGGCGGTAATCGTTCTTATCTATTTTCATTACCTGGATCTCTTTACCCAGAAAGGATTGTATAGTATCCAGGATAGGTTTTTCTTCCGGGCTACAGAAGCTAACGGCCTGGCCTTTTTGCACGCCGCGGCCGGTCCGGCCTACACGGTGCACATAGTTCTCCGGCTCGTCGGGCAGGTCGTAGTTCACTACATATTCCACGTTGGGAATGTCAATACCGCGGGCATTCACATCGGTAGTGATCAGTATTTTTATATCGCCTTGTTTAAATTCCTTCATTACGGTAAGACGGTCGTCCTGCTCTTTACCGCCATGCATGGTCAGGGTTTTAATACCTACCCGCTCCATAGCAGCCGCCACACGCTCTGCCCGCACTTTGGTACGTACAAATACCAGTATCTTATTCTCCGGAAATTCTTTCACCAGCCGTTCCAGGAAAAAGCGCTTATCATCCATCTCCACAAAGGCCACGGAATGACTTACGTTCTTGGATACCGGATCATCCGGCGAGATCTGGATGCGGATGGGGTTGCGGACGATCGAATAAGCCAGGTCCTTGATCTCTTCATCAATGGTAGCGGAAAAGAACAGGGTCTGGTGGTTGCGGGGCAGGTGTTTGATCACATCGCGTATATCGCGGATGAAACCCAGGTCCAGCATATGATCCGCTTCATCCAGGATCAGGGTTTGCACATGGCTCAGATCCAGGTGGCCCTGGCTGATGAGGTCGAACATACGGCCCGGCGTAGCAATTAAAATATCTACTCCTTTATCCAGCTTTTTGATCTGCGCCTCCTGCTCCACGCCGCCAAAAAGGCCCATAATATCCACACGGGTATATTTACCCAGCTGCTTAAATACATCGGAGATCTGGATAGCCAGCTCACGGGTAGGCACCATTACCAGGCACTTTACTTCGCCCCTGGTGCGGGAACGGCTTTGCTGGTGCAGCAGCTGAATTACCGGAATGGCAAAAGCGGCTGTTTTACCGGTGCCGGTTTGTGCAATGGCCAGCACATCATCTCCCTTAAGAATAGATGGAATAGCCTTGTACTGTATATCTGTAGGGCGTTTGAAGCCCTGCTCTTCCAGGCTTCTTTTAATTTCTTCCGCAATGCGGTATTGTTCAAACTTCATGAGGGCACAAAGATAGCTTATTTTCAGGGGGTTAACTGAGCGCTGCGCCGGCCACCTGCGCAAAAAGTAGTAGGAAAAGAGAGCGGACCCGGATCAGCCAACAACAATTTTATCTGACATAAGACCCGTAAATCATTGACATTTATTTAATTACAGGAATTCTGCCCGGATCTTTATCCTATGCACATTTACAATTTAATAGCATGTACATGTCAGGGCGCGTAATTATTTGCATAGTATCTTCATCGCAGATTAAGAATAACGACTATCCAATTATCCTATGAATATTTGCTTGTAAAACTAATAACTGTAAGTTTTTGGGGTTAACAAATAACATGATTATGGCCACTCTTTTCAGGGTGGCCTTTTTGTTCTTCATAGTTAAGGTTTAATGCGCTTTGGTATCTGCAAGGTTCAGGCTAATAACATTCATTTGCGGCTGCAGCCGTAATACCGCGCCGTTACCTGGTTTTGAGAAGGCGCCTTTCCCGGCGGGCAGCTTATAATTCATTCCATCAAAGCTGCAGTCAATTTTTGCAGGCGTTATTTGCCGGAAAGGCAGCTTGGCATCTGTGGCGGTGTTCAGGTCCAGGTACCAGTTACAGGGCTGCCTGCTCAGCAGTTTTATGGTAAAGGTTTTCTCATCCAGGTCCATTTCCAGCGAACCGCTTACCGTGGTCAGGGGCCATGAGATGTGTACAGCGCCCGTACCCCTGTTGGTGAATACCGGATCTTTACCGGTTAACAGCACTTCCTCTCCGTCTATCAATGCTTTAAAGCGCAGGCCTGCGATCTGACCGGCCTTACTCCACAGGTACCCATCCACTACCGGAAGGGTAAAGAACGTGCATTCGTTAGTGGTAGCTACCTGGGTGGTATATACATCAGGCAGCGCCTCATTAAACAAATGAATGTCGCGGATCCGCAGGCCTTCCTTTTCCCATAACATATTGATCCTGTAAAAGCGGCTGTTAAACCAGATGGTTTTCAGGTTGCTGCCTTCCAGGTCTTGGGTAACGGCGAAAGAGGTAGGCGGTGTTACCTTATAGTTCTTTTTGAACCAAAGGCCGGATTGCTCCAGGGTTTCCACGCGCAGTTTGCCGGCTTTCCACAGCTGTGCAATAAGCGGCATCTGGATCTCAAATCCTTTTGACATACCATCCCAGGTAAAGGAATTTTCCTGCCCGGCCTGTGTATAGTTAAAACCTAATGCCGCATCTTCTGTAAAGGTCTTAAAGAACCAGCTCACCCAGGATGCGCTGCCACCGCCAAATTCATACACCGGCTCCAGGGTGATAACGCCCTGCCGGTTTGAGCCTATGCCCTGATCATACTGCCGGATAGGATCGCTGCCCAGCATTCTGAAAATGGGAACCGGGATCTGCTGCTGCGCATTTTGCGCCGGCATATAAGAGTTGATCTTACTGGGATAATAGGCCTGGTTCCAGTAACCGCCCCATAACGTATATCCATCTGTTCCATACTGGTCTTTACAGTTAGCGGATGCTGTTATGTGATACTTCTCATACATATAGTTCAGGCTGTGCGCATCTATGAACCAGGAGGCTACTGAATGGGGATAGTAACCAAAGATCTTTTTAAAGTCGGCCATGTAAACATCGATCAGCTTTTCCCGCTCTTCCGGTGTGTAGCCGGTTGAAAAACCAATATTGGCGTGCCAGTCCCAGGGATAACGGCCCCGCCATTTAAGGCCGGCCTTTTCCACCAGCGGCTGTGGTATCTCCCACCAGGCGCCTATTTCAAATGATCCTTTAGGCAGTGCCGCTAACAGCTGCTGGTACCGGGGATCCATTAATGCATCATATTGTAATAAGAAAGTTCCCGGCAGCTTGTATTGTTTCATGATCTCCACCTGCTTCACTACCGTTTGGTACAACACATCTTCCGTGATCTTAGGATCCCGGGGTTCCAGTAAACGGATAAAGTTCACAATGTTCACAATCTTAGGCCCGTTCCTGGTTTCCGCTGCTTTCTTTACTGATTGAAAAGCATATCCAACTGAAGACAGCAGGCATAAAAATATTATGCCTGCTGTTATAAAAACCGATGATCTTATTCCTTTATTCATTTTTAATGATGCGTATTTGTGTGCAATTATACCTTAATTATTACCAACCCGGGTTTTGTTCCAGCGTTTTTCCATTAGCGGAATAAAAGGCAACTTCCCGCGTGGGCAGCGGCTGCAGGTAATCCTTATTGGGATCAAATTTCCTGCTGGTTTCTGCTATCAGAAAACCATTTGCATCTACCTTGTTCTGGTAGCTTGGGTCGTTGTAAGGCGCCCTGGTAGCCCATTCTGTGCCGGTTATCTTAATCCCTTTCACATCCTGTGGCAATTCGGTTTCTGCTGTTTTCCAGCGCCGTATATCATCGTACCGGAAACCTTCCAGCGTTAGCTCCACGGTTCTTTCCCGCCGGATCTCCGTACGCATGTTAAGGCCATTCGCCGTAACAAAGGCATTGGTGAGATGCGGCATATTCACCCGGTCCCTGAGCTTATTAATGGAAAGGGCCAGGTCATTATCGCTGATGGAGCCATTCTTTTCATATACCGCTTCTGCATAGATCAGCAGCACTTCTGCATAACGGATCAGGTGCCGGTCATAATCAAACAGGCTGGCATCGCCCAGCTGGCCTGAGTTGTTGGCCACCGGATCCTCAGACATGTATTTGTACAGGATATAACCGGTGTTAAAGTTACGCTGCGGCTTATCCGGCCAGTTAGCCACTTTGGTAACGGGAAAGAATACACGGTTGGTAAGCGTGCCTGGTATGATCATGGTCATGGTCATACGCGGATCCCGGTCCTGGAATTCGGAGCTAAAAGTGCTGTACCCATGAAACACACTACCGGCAGCTGTAATGGGCAAGCCATTTTTATCCAGGTACAGGTCTGCCATTTTCCGTGTGGGGTTATACCCTGTTCCATCATACTGGTAAGGCATATCATGCCCCAGGATGTTCCTTGCATACCTGCGGTCCAGGATGGTTTCGTGTGAATCATCGCCCACTTCCAGGAACAGGTAACGGTAGCTTTGCGCCCCGCTGCCTGTATACAGCGTATAGGCGCCGCTGTTAATAACTGCCTGTGAAGCTGTAACAGCAGCATCCAGGTATTTGGCTGCACCGGCCTCTCCCCTGAACTTTTCCCAGGTTCCTTCAAACAGCGCTACCCGTGCGGCTAAAGCCTGCGCGGCGCCTTTGGTGATCCTTCCTATATCTGAGGATGAAAGGTCCGGCTGGGCAGGCAGATCATTCTTTGCTTCATCCAGGTCCTTTAAAATAAGGTCTGCTGTTTCGCCCCGGCCTGAGCGTGGCGTAAATAAAGCAGGATCATCTGCCGATAAAACTTTTGTGATCAGGGGCACACCGCCATAAATACGCAGCAGCTTCCAGTAATACCAGGCCCGGAAGAACTTTGCTTCCGCCACATAACGCTTAATGTCTGCATCCTCGCTGGCAGCGCCTTTTTCAATAATGTTATTGGCGGAGCGGATATAGCCATAACTATCGTTCCATTGACCGGATGTTTCTGCCGGCTGCAGGTTGCCGTTACTAACGGAATTAGGGAAATTAAACGCGATGTCAGATTCCGTATCCTCAAACCCGAACCGGTCCAGCCCATTATAAAGATTATTTGCGGCCAGCTTAAAATCAGCCGCTGTTTTCCAGAAGGTGGAATCGGTAATGCTGTCCTGTGATACCAGGTTCAGATCCCGCTTGCAGCTGCTGCCCGTTACAGTGAATAGCACCAGGCCCAGCATAATATACCTATATGTAAGTTTCATGATCTCTTCTTTTAAAATTTAGCATTTATGCCCAGTGAGTAAACTTTATTGAACGGGTAGGTACCTTCATTACGGTAACCATCTTCCGGGTCAAAGTTGCCGCCTAATGTTCCTTTTGATATAGTGAACAGGTCCTGCCCGCTAAAGAAGATCCTGGCTGATTTCATTTTAATGCGCATGGCTACAGCAGCGGGCAGATTGTACCCTACCGTGATCACTTTAAAACGCAGGTAGGCTACATTCTGCAGGGTTAATGCGGAGGCGCGGTAATCATAGCTCCTGATATCATCATACCCTACGCTGCCGGGAAGGTACCGGGGATATTTGGCATCCGGCCGTTCGGGGCTCCAGGTCTTATCAGCATAGTAAGCTAAAGAGGGCCAGAAGAAAGTATTGGGCGTGCTGATGGCGCCTTCATAAATAACATTCCTTTTACCTACGCCCTGTAAGAACACCTGCAGGTCAAATTGCTTATAACCCATAGTGATGTTGGATGAAAAAGTATAGCGGGGTATCAGGTTGCCCAGGTAAACCATATCGCCCGAAAGGCCTTTGGATTTATCGCCGAAAGCGGTCAGCTTTCCATCTCCGTCCACATCTTTATACATCACATCGCCCAATGAGATCCTGGACGGTACGCCCTGCAGCTGCTTATATTCATCCAGCTGTTTCTGGGTTTTAATGATGCCGTCATATACATATCCAAAATAAGAGTAGATGGGATAACCCTGCCTGGTAAAGTTCAAACCTTCCTGGAAGTTATCGCTGTTCTTCAGCTCCACCAGCTTGTTCCGGCTATCGCTGAGCTGCACTGATACGCTGTACCGGAAATCATTGATGTGATCTTTCCAGGTAGCCGATACTTCAAAACCTTTGGTCACTACCTTGCCCTGGTTAGTGCTGGGGGGCGTAGCGCCGTAAGTAGCCGGTACTGCTATATTCACCAGCATGTCGTTATTGATCTTATTGTAATAATCAAAGGAGAAGGTAAGCCGGGAATTGAACACCGCTACATCCATACCGATGTTCTTATTCTCGATCGTTTCCCAGGTTCTTGTGGCCGATGCGGGATTGGCATTGGCTCCTGTGAGCCCGGCATTCGGGGATCCTAAAGGATAATTACCGCTTACAGATACCAGTGGAATGTAATCATAGAGCCCTAACTTGCCTATTTCCTGGTTACCCATTTTTCCATAAGATACTCTGAGCTTTAACAGGTCAAAGGTGCGCAGGGATTTAATAAACCTTTCTTCCGATAAGTTGTAGGCCAGCGCTGCTGAGGGGAACACTGCGCTCCAGCGCTTTTCCGGGGCAAATTTGGAGCTGCCGTCTGCACGCGCTGTTACATCCAGTATCAGCTTGTCTTTATAGGAATAGCTTAACCTGCCGAAATAAGAGGCCAGGGCCTGGTTATCCAGGTTGCCGGTGAAATTTGCATAAGCGGCTTTCGTACGGTCGGCCAGGTTAAGGGTAAAGATATTATTGCCAACGAAATTGTAGCCAGTGGTTGATTGTCCTTCGCGCCGGGTTTGTTCCAGTGATGCGCCACCGGTGATATTGATCTTATGATCCTCTCCAAACTCCCGGTTATAATCCAGGTATGCCTGGTATAATTTATTCAGCAGCTTCTGGTTTGCATAATAGGCCGAATTAGGTGTGTTACGTATATCCTGCACCCCGCCTACATAATTATAACGGGTAAAGGTGCGCGTATTCCCATTTTCATTGGTGTAATCAAATCTCACGGCTGTTTGTCCGGTTAATTTCAATCCGGGTATAATGCTGTAATCAATTTTCAGGTTGGTAGCAAACCTGGAAAAATTATTCTGCTGCCGGCCACCCTCTTCCAGCGACTGGGCGGGGTTTTCATAACCCTGGTATCCATAGAACTGGCCTACGCTGTTATACACCGGCTGGTAGGGGAACTGGCGCGGCACATTACTAAGCGCATTATCGATCATAGTAGGCGTTACCGTGGCCTGGTTCTCAAAAATGCTGCGGGTTTCAATGCTTAGCTTTTTACTGAGCCGGAAATCATAATTAAGCCGGAGGTTGTACCGCTCAGAACTGTTCTCTCCGAATTTCAATGAACCTTCATCGCGGTTATAACCTACAGAGAGCAGGTAGTTATTATTATCTGCGCCGCCTGAAACAGATAAGTTATGCAGCTGCTGTGTGGAGTTGCCGTAAATAACCTTATTCCAGTTTGTATACCCGTAAAAGCCAGGATAGCTGGTAATACCATAGTTCCATCCGCCATCCAGCTCCGGTGGCGCGTTTGCTTTTATCTTATCAAATACTTCCTGTGAAAAACCGTTGATGCCGGCATTGCGCAATCCTTCATCCATAAACTCTGCAAACTGTAAGGTGTTCTGGATCTTTCTCAGGTAGGTGGGTGTTTTTAAACCAATGTTGCCGCTGTAGGTAACTTCCGGCGGGCCTTTCCGCCCTCTTTTGGTGGTTACCAGTATTACACCGTCTGCAGCGCGTGCGCCGTAAATGGAGGCGGCTGCATCTTTCAGCACAGATACCTCTGCAATATCATTGGTATTAATGGTATTAATATCGCCCGGGATACCGTCTACCAGCACCAGTGGCAGGTTTCCGTTTATAGAGGAGTAACCGCGGATCTGCAGGCCGTAGCTTTGCTTACCGGGCTGCCCGCTGCCTTTGGTAATGGTTAATCCCGGTATGGTGCCCTGCAGCGCATCAAAGCTGTTGTTCAATGGCCGGTTCTCAAACACATCTGATTTAACGGTAGAGATAGCGCCGGTAACCGCGCCTTTGGTGCGCGTACCATAACCTACTACCACTATTTCATCCAGCTTGGTATCAATGCGTACCATGTTAACCTGCATATTGGCTTGTTCATTCACTGTTATGCGCTGGGTCAGGTACCCGATGAATGAAAACACCAGGATGGAATTAGGCCCCGGCGCCTCCACTGAAAATTCTCCGTTCCCGTTTGTGCTAGTACCAATGGCAGTGCCTTCCACGCCAACAGTTACACCGGGCAAAGGATCGCCGTTGCTGCTATCCCTGACCACACCGGATATTCTCAGCGCCTGTATATCGTTTACAGGTTTTACAGGCACGCTGCTGTTCTTTTCCAGGATCAGGATGGTCTTGTTGCGGATAACATATTTAAAGGGCTGGTCTTCAAAACAAAGGTCCAGCACTTTAACAAGATCTATATTCCTGGCGTTCACGGTAATGGGCCTGGCATTTTTCAGCGTAACATTGTTATACAGAAAATCATAGTCCGTTTGCTTTCTTATCTGGGCAATAACTTCTGTTAAGGGCGCCCTTTCCGCAACTACTGTGACCCTCTGCGCATAGGTTGCTGCCTGCACCTGCAGGAACATGATCGTTAAGAAGATGAAGGTGAGCTTGGTTCTCAGGAAAAACGTGGAATGTGCATAGGGATCCCTCCTGAGAAGTAATTCAATAACGTTCTTATACATTTGTTAAGTAGATTTAATTTGGATCTATTAGTTTGCTTTTTTTAACATAACCTGGTTTTGCATACAGCCACCCGCCCGGGCGCATCAGAGGCGCCTGATTACTTGTGATAAAAGTTTGGAATTAGCTTGTTGATCGGCCGATCGTTCCTGTTCCTGCTGTTAATTAATGGATGAATTTCCTGATCCTGGTTGTGCTTAATTTGTAACAATAATTTTGTTAGCCTGCATTTTAAAATGAACAGGTCCCACCTGTTCTAAATTGTGTAAGATCTCCGAGAGGTTGGCTGAACGGGAAAACGTTCCGCCAAACCGGTCCTGCCTGTTGTAATTGCTGTATTCGATATCTACATCGTACCACCGGCTCATAATTTTCATAACGCTGCCGATATCCTGGTTGTCGAACAGGAAGTACCCGTTCTTCCAGGAAATAGCATCTTCAGCATTCACTGTTTTAATATGTATGGGCGCCTGGTTCTTAAAGATGCTGGCCTGCTGCCCCGGGGCCAGTAAGCTGGATTGTCCGGAGGTAAGGTTGCGGACCTTAATGCTTCCGGAAAGCAGCGTGGTGCTGATACCCGCATCCTCTGCATATCCATTTACATTAAAGCGGGTGCCCAGTACCGTAACTTCCTGGTTGCCTGTGGTTACTTTAAAAGGTTTGTTCACATCAGGAGCTACCTCAAAATAAACCTCCCCGTTTACAACTACCTTTCTTTCATTGCCTGTAAATGTTACAGGATAGGTGATGGAAGATGCGGCATTCATCCAAACCTGTGTACCATCTGTAAGGGTAATATGATACTGCCCTCCCCTGGGAGTGGCCAGGGTGTTGTAGATCATGTTGGCAGCTGCATTGCCGGTACCGGCGCCATACACCAGCTGCCCATTGGCCGTTTTATTTACGGTCACAGATCCCTGGTCTGCCAGCTTACCATTTTTTGCATCCGTGAGCACAATTTGCTGACCGTTTGATAAGGTTAGCAAAGCCTTGTTGCCACCCGGTTTAAAATCATGCACAGGGCTTGCTGCTACCTGCTTTTGTCTGGATGGCTGCGCAGGCGGTTGTAATAAATAATAAGCGGATGCAGCGAGTAACAGCAGGGATGCTGCTGCAGCTATGCGCGGCCACGACCGGGTTTTGATAACCCTTGCCGGCGGCGGCTTAACAGACTGCCAAACCTCTGCCTTAATAGCCTGTAATTCCTCCGGCGATATATCCTGGTCTTCAGGCTGCCATTGCAGGTACCAGGCCTCCAGCAAAGCCAGCTCCTCCGGGCTGATAGTGCCGGTCCTGTATTTTTCCAGTAAATGCTGTATGTCCGGTTTTTGCATGTATACTCCTGTCTTGTAATAGATAGACAGGGAAGGTACCGGTGAGGGGGGTAATAAATTTAAAATTATTTGTAAAAAATAAAGAAGAGGTATAACAGGACGCCCAGCCGCATGCGCAGTACTCTCAGCGCATTCTTTACGTGGCTTCTTACAGATTGCTCGCTCAGGTTTAACCTTTCTGCAATTTCCTTATAGCTTAGATTGGATTTGCGGCTTAGCTCAAACACCTCACGCATTTTTGGAGGTAAGGCCCGGATCTCCCTTTCTATGATGGCCGCCAGCTGCCGCTCCCGTACCCGGTGGTCTGTAAGCGCTTCTGTGCCGCTGATCCAGCCCGGCAGGGCAGCACGGTACTTTTCTTCCACCTGCTTATGTGCAATGGCATTAAGCACACGGTTCCGTACCCAGGTATACAGGTAATTGGAAAAATTGGTCTTTGGTTCCAGCGTGCTGCGTTTAGACCATAGGTGTGAAAAGAGTTCCTGTACCAGGTCCTTGGCTTCGTCCTTGTCCCTTAGCCGGTTGTAGGCGTGTAAATAAAGCAGCTCAAAGTAGCGTTCATATATTTCAGCAAACGCGTTTTGATCGCCGGTCCTCAGCAACTCCACCAATTCCAAATCACTCAATGAATTGTATCGGAGCATTTCTCACATGAAATTTACGTGTTTCAACAGCGGAATTGATAACTATACTAATTGACAATTAAAGTGTATTTTTTGACACTTCCATCCCATGCTATCCTATCTTAGAAAAAAATTTCAGATCATTACATCTGTTTATAATACCCGCAAGTAAGATGTTTATAAAAAATCTCTGTTTGGTAATCACCTGCTTTTCAGGTTTATTGCTGCCGGTGATCAGCCAGGGCAGCCCACGTAAGGACTCAAGTATATTCCGCGTCAGCAGTCCGAAAATTACCATGACCATTGACTGCGATAATAAGGCAAGTATTACCTCGCTTGTTATTAACGGCCAGGAAGTTATCAGCAGCAAAGACGGGATCTATACTGCGGTAAAAGCAGCAGGCATGCTTTACTCTTCCATGCACCTGAAAGAAAAACCCGTTGTTCAGCAAACCCCGCAAAGGACTATCATCAGCGGTATTAGCTATGGCAATGAAAATATTACCATCCAAGAAAGCTGGATCTTCACCAGGGTTGGTGAGGCTATTCAGTGGGAAATAAAAAGAGCGCTGCCCCGGGCAGTAAAGGCGGAGGAAGCCGGTATGCCCGTCCTGAACTTTAACAATATAGATACCTGGGAAGGCGCCTACCAGGGTTACGGCGGCTTAGCGTGGTTCTATCTTTTTAATGAAAAGGAATCCACTTACGGCGTACATACAAGATCATCCAATTTCTGGAACAGTAAAAGCGGGAATGGCTTAACCGTAGCTGTGGATGCACCGGGTAAGCAGGTAGCCATGAAATACAGCCGTACAAACGATAACAGGCTGGCGTATACCGTTACTGTTTCCAATAACGCCATGATCCCCGGATCGGATAGCGGAACCAACCGGCGCTTATTTGTAAGGAACAGAACCGATGTTTGGGCGCCCTTTACGATGCCGGCCGGCGCCAGCACCCAGCGTATAACATTCAGCTATTTTGATTTTAATGAAAAATACGGCCGGGGGAAATTTGCCGGTATAAACGGAACAGCCGTAAGCGCTGTGCTGAATACCATTGCCAGGATAGGCGTGATAGATTCCCTGCATTTTGGCGGCAACAGCTGGCACACGCCTTACGGCCCTATTTGCCTGCATGAACAATATATAGCGCAAATGGGCCTGGGCATTAATGATCCCGATTACCTGAGTGGTTATCAAAGCTGCCTTGATTATTACCGGGATCATGCTATAAAACCTGACGGGCGGGTGTATTCCCGCTGGGCTTATACGAATGAAGATGCCATGCCGGGCGCATATAACAAAGAAGGCTTTTATGAAGCACAGTGGGGCATCCTGATGGATTCAAACCCAGACTTTGTTACGAATGTGGCAGAGCTCTACGATATGACGGGCAATAAAAGCTGGGTTAAAAGCCACCAGCGCAGCTGTGAAAAGGCATTGGACTGGATCCTGAAAAGAGATGTTAACAATAACGGGCTGGTGGAAATGATGACCGATTCACAGGAACAAAAACGTTCCAGCGACTGGATAGATATTATCTGGGCATCGTATGAAAATGCTTTCGTAAATGCCAAGCTTTACCTGGCTTTAACCAAATGGGCCGCTATTGAAGGCCAGCTGGGCAACCCCGCAAAGGAACAGCAGTATAAAGCTTTTGCCGCTAAGCTGAAAAGCAGCTTTAATAAACCGGTAAGCAATGGCGGTTTCTGGGACCAGGAAAATCAGTGCTATGTACACTGGCTGGATAAAGCGCAGCAGCCGCATGGGCGCAACATGGTAACCCCTGTTAACTTTATGGCTATTGCTTACGGGATCTGTGATGATGCCAGCAGGGCTAAATTGATCCTGGATAATATTGAGCAGCAAATGGTAAAGGAGCAGCTTTTCTTCTGGCCTTTGGCAATGACCTCCTACGCTGCAGGGGAAGGCCGGGAATCCCAGTACCCCTTTCCTGAATATGAGAACGGGGACCTGTTCTTATCCTGGGGCTCTGTTGCCATTAAGGCCTATGCAGCATACGATCCGGAAATTGCGCTGAAGTATGTAAAAAATGTGCTGGAGCAATACAACAAAGACGGGCTTGCGTTTCAGCGTTACGGCCGCATTAAGCAGGATGGCCGGGGTGATGATATCTTATCCGGCAACAGCCTTTCCATCGTAGGGTTATACCAGGCTATTTATGGCATTAATCCCCTGTATAACCGTTTGCTGCTGGATCCGCATATTACCCCTGCGCTGGCAGGCACGGAGCTTAACTATAACTACCAGCACCAGCGCCTGCTTATAACCCTTGACCATAATAGCTACTCCGTATCCAATAAGGTATTTAAAATAAGCAGCCCTAAACGCTTTGGCTTTAAGGCCACAAAAAACAATGTTTTTTATTTTGATGATGACAACAGCAGCGCTGCGTTACAGGTTACCACCAATAACCCTTTAACCATTAACATAAAAAACTGGAATGCTGATAACATGAGCTGGACCCAAACCATTACGGCGCCCGGCCTTAGCCCGCTCACTTATAACATTCATGGGCTGCAACCCGGCGCTGAGCATACTTTCAGCGTGGATGGGAAAGCAGTAAAAAAAGTGCGCAGTGATGGGAAAGGAGATTGCAGCATAACCTATACACCTGTAGCGCCTTCCGCCGCTATTACTATAAGCAACTAAACACTATTTTATTTATAAAGGCTAAAAATAAATGTTCGTGGGACAACTAAATGTTGCAACACCATTTGTTAACGGAACCGTTAACATTTGACAACACTATAACATTCATTTTTAACCACTTATGATTGATCAGGCATTCATTTTCGTGAATATTTGATCACACATAAATGTTAGCATAAATGTTCAATCCCACTATATCTTTGATTCAACGAAACAGTGAATATTTTCCAACTATCCTATGAAGAATTCTTTAAAGACATTTTTACTTTGGGGTTAACAAACAATTGGATACCAGAGCCGCTCTTTTTAGGGCGGCTCTCCTTTTTATCCTTTACCTAAACTTATGAAAATGCCATACCACGTTAAGTTATTATTTGCTGTAATAGACCGGACCGGAGAAATGGAAATAGAATACCTGCAGGAAACAGCATCATCAAAAGAAATTGCGATCAGTAAAATTGAACACTACATTACAGCCACCTGGGGCGCTTCCGGAGAGAATGGCCATTATGGCTTCCGGGTATTGAGCACCCAGGAAAGCAACTAACTTCCCCTTAATCAGAACAAAGACTTTATATAAAATACAACAGGCATGGAGGCAAACGCCAGCGGAATAATAACCGCAAAGATCCAGATGCCTGTGAACTGCACAATGGGCGTATATTTTTTATGCACCCAGCCTGCTGTTCTGAAAGCGCTTTGAAAGCCATGGTATAAATGATAGGAAACTGCTACCATCGCCACCAGGTACAGCATCACATACCATAAAAGGCTAAAGCTGTGTGCTACTATAACATACAGGTCTTTCACCCTCACGATCTCAATATTATTTTCTGTGGTAACCGCGTATTCAAACTGTGGGGAAAGCGGTTTGTACTCCGTTGACGTTAATTCGCCGGTTAAAAGGTGCTTGTGGTATTCCCGGTAAGTTCCTTCTGTAAACTTATACCGGCCCCAGAAATTGCTCATATGCACAATGAGGAATAAGAATATAATGCTGCCCAGCAGGCCCATATTCAGGGAAGCCCATTTAACAGGCGCTTTTGGAGCCACCGCATATTTAACAGGCCTGGCCCTCCGGTTCTGTATGGTAAGTATCAACGCGTACAGTGCATGCACCAGGATGGAGATATACAGGATATAGCTGATTATTTCCACTGGCGGAAAGTGCGTCATAAAATGTGCGTAGATGTTAAAGGTATAACCCTCATCGCCCGCAAATAAGGTAAGATTTCCTCCCAGGTGTACGATCAGGAACAGGCACATGAACAGGCCCGTCATGGACATGATCAGCTTTTTACCAAGGGATGAGTTAAAGAATTGCTTAAAGTTCATGAATAGATCTTTTTATGTTGTGGATAAGCGCCTATCTCCACTAAGGGAGGGGATCAATACTTGTTCTCCCGGTTCCCGGACCGGAAGATCATTCTTAATGCCTGGTCGCGGGTGGTATAGGCCACGGCCCAGTTATACAATGTTTTTATGCGGTTGTTATAATTAACCAGGGAAACAAGGTGAATAAAAAGCCAGCTTAGTAAGCCCAGCAAACCGCCTAAGTGAACCTTGTGCTTAAAAAGGTCAGCTACGGCAAACTGCCGGCCGATGATGGCCATATCGCCACGGTCAAAATATTTGAACGGCTTCATTGGGCGGCCCTTGGCCATACGCAATAAATTTTTAGCCAGCGCCTTACCCTGCTGAATAGCCGGCTGGGCAAGCTGCGGGTGGCCGTTAGGGTAAGCGCTGTCTGTAAACTGGATGCTGATATCGCCAATGGCGTACACATTTTCATAACCCTGCACCCGGTTAAAGGCGTCGGTGATCATTCTCCGGCCTTTGCCAATGCTTTGATCTGAGATGCCTTCAAAAGTGTTGGCTATAACGCCTGCTGCCCATATCAGGCTTTTGGTTTCAATAATGGTCCCATCCGACAAATGCACCCGGTCATTTTCATAACTTTTAACCTGTGTGTTCAGCTTTACAAGCACCCCTAATTTCTCCAGCTCTTTATATGCTTCCTTATGCGTTTTATCGCTCATAGGAGCCAGCAGGTTAGCTGCGCCGTCTATTACATGGATCTCTGTCGGCGTATTTTTCAGCTCGGGATAATCGTGGCCCAGGATGTATTTTCTCATTTCTGCCAGCATGCCGGCCACCTCTACACCGGTTGGGCCCCCGCCGGCGATCACGATGGTGAGCAGCCGCTTTTTCTCTATGGGGTCCTGCTCAATAACTGCCCTTTCAAGGGTTTTGATCAGCTCATTGCGCATATAAAGCGCGTCATCAATACCTTTCAGTGAAAAGGTACTGTGACGAAGGGCATCGTTCCCGAAGAAATTGGTTTTGGAACCGGCTGCAAAAACCAGCACATCATAATGCAGCTCACCCCCATCGCTTAAATACAATTTATTCGCAGCAGTATCTACCCGTAACAGCGCCGCCATCCTGAAAGCAATGCCTTTTTTCTTAAAGAGCTTCCTGAACGGGTAGCTGATGCTGGAAGGCTCCAGGAAGCTGGTAGCCACCTGGTACAAAAGCGGCGTAAAGTAATTATAGTTGTTCTTGTCAACCACTGTTACGTTGTAATATTGGTTATGAAACAGGTGCTGAACGAAATTCAGCCCTGCAAAACCGCCCCCGATCACCACCACCTGTTTCTTTGTTGTTTGATTGGTTTCCATCTTTTTATTATTTATTACACATCAATAACAACTGAAGTTTCATTTCTGGACAAAAACCTGTGATTTTTTTTGCTGCTGTGCCGGTTACAGAATGATATTGTTCCTCGGCTGCAGGTAGGACGGCGTATCCTGCTCACCGATCATTTCCCGGAGGTCTATTTCAATGGCCCGGCACATTTGCGAGATCGGCACATCATTGGCGCTGCCTTCAAACGGGTTTTCCGTGCTCTCTCCTACCTGCTCCAGGGAAGTGTACATCCAGGAAATAATAACACTGAAAGGAACCACCAGCCATACCATGTTACCTTTCATGATCCCCTCCAGGCTGCTGTTCAGCTTATCAAACTCCTGTAACATGCCAAAAGGCAGCAAAAAGCAAAACAGCCGTACGAAAAACGTGTTAATAACAGAATACTGCCTGGGATAGGGCGCATCTTTGATGGACTCGCATTGCCCCTGCTGTACGTAAAAATTATTGAGCGCTTTTTGCATCTCCATAAACTGGGCCAGGGCAATCTGCTGGCTATCATAAAGCTCCCTGATACTTTTACCCTGCATGCCCATTATCTGGGTGGCCTTATTCTTTGTGCCAAGAATGTAATGCCGCTCATGATCCGGTAGATATTTTTCCAGCGCTGTTTCAAGAGTGGTTTCTTTTTCAGGGATCGTGTAATACCGCCGGTACTCTGCATTGTATCTTTTATCCGTTCCTTCCCAGATCCTGTCTTCCCGCATCTGGTAACGCATAGCGGTAAGCCAGGCAAAATGGCGGTAGATGAGTGTTCTTGTTTTTTCAGGATCATGCAGGTAATCCCTGCTCAGTATGGCCCATGCCCTGCTGCTGTTTAAGATGTTGGTCCATACCTGCTGGGCATCCCGGGTACGGTAATAGGTTTGGGTATTTTTGAAACCCACAATAAAAGCGGTTGCTGTTCCCAAAAGCGCTACTACCGTCCAGGGTACTGCCAGCCATTTTATACCCATCACCTGGTACAGGAGCACGGGTATAATGCCCAAAACCAGCAATGCATAGATCTTTCTCCTGGTCCAGATAAGGAATTCTGATAATTTATACGATTTACCTACATGCATGTGTTCTAATAATTAAATTTTATGGATACTTCCTGGCTTAAACCGCCATGCGGATCTCTACCGTTCCGCCCAGCTCCGGCACCGGCGCCCTTTGGGCAATGGCCACGGCATGGTCATAATCATTTGCTTTTATGATGATGATGCCGCGGATGGATGGGTTAATGTTAATCCTGCTCCCGGGGTTCATCTTCCATGGTTACAAAATCATCCAGGAATTCACCGCCCTGGCTGGGATCTTTTTCATGTACCGGTTCCAGTGCTGTTTGTACAAGCTCCGGTACTGGTTTGGCTTCTTTGTCCGGGAAAATGTTGCGGAACAGAAAGGAGAGCGCTTTCATATGTAATGATTTTGAAGGTTAAAAATGTGGTTTGTGCTTATGTGCTGTGAATGCGGGTGGAATTTGCAAGGCATATGCCATGCGCGTAAGACAATGGTTATAAGTCAATTACAACAAAAGAGAGGATAGGATTTTCACGATATTTCGTGAGTTGACGAATGTGTTCACTATATTTAGGGGATCTTTTCACCTCATCGTCGCATTCCTTCTCTGAAACGCTCTCTTTTCATATTTTTGAATAGCTTTATTTCGCCCTCTATTATATTAAGTTTTAGGTAATCTATCATTTAGAATTCAATGTATAAAGTCCGGTAATGAAACAGGGGGGTATGGTCTTTCATTCACAATATGAATCGATATGGATATTAGAATTTCATTTCCTTTAGGGACATTCAAAGATAGTGGTGCAGCATTTTTGTTTATCCATGATGTAGTAAAATTTGATATTAACGTTATAAGTTCAGTTACATCTTTTCCAGATGGGGACTGGTTTAGTAATGTTGATGATGTAGCAACAGACCTTTCTACAAATAATGACCACATTTTTGATCTGCATGATGGAAAAAATATTGATGACCATGGAATGGTAAGCGTTAATGCGGTTGTCTTTAGAAGAGAACCTTATTATAATCTGGAGGTTTTTGCAATTGGACTTAAAGAGGTAGAAAAATTAGATTACGAGCGGTTAATAAAAAAATCAGCTGAATGTGGATTTACAACCATCATTGGAATGGACTTCCTGAAAGCCAAGTGGCAGAGTGAACGCTTTGTTCAAAATTATATCACGTTTGGCAAACCTCATGAACATCTGGATAAAATGGAAGATCTAGTATTGGGTAAGTCGTTTGGTCCGGTAATTGATATTTCAAAAAATCCCGGACATGAGATCCAAACCTATGAAATGTACCTAATGGCGGCACCTGAAATGTGGTTTGGCCCCGGTAGCTGGAAATATTTTGATAAGAAGCTGGTAAGTACTTTCCCTAATGGGATCGAAGTAAATGAAATACTCCCCGATGTTGTTTATGTCAAGCTTTTTGACTGGACAACCCCAGATTATGAAACTCCAGAAATATTAGCGTTACAGAAGAAGTTCAGAAAGTGGGTTAAAATGGATGAAGTAGAAGCCAACCTGAATAATATGACCTCCCCATTATATGAAGTAGCCACATTAAAGCTTGACTTAAAAGATCCTGATAACCCCAAAGAGGAATTTAGCATTTTAAGTGCAGTGAAAAACATATTTAGAAAAAAGAAGTAAAACTTACCTCCCCGCTCCAATCTTTCCCGGCTTTTCTCCCATTTCCAATATCAGCGTTCCCCCGTTCATCAGCTCCTGGTGTGAGAACCAGGGACCAGGCAACGCCTTACCATTCAAACTAGCGCTTTGGATGTATTTATTTACGCGGGATGAGTTGCGCGCGATCACAGTAAATTTTTTCCCGTTATGCAGGTGAATAATTACCTTACTGAACACCGGGCTGGTAATAGTATATTCCGGCAGCCCCGGTGTTATGGGAAAAAAGCCCATGGCCGAAAACACCACCACGGCCGACATAGAGCCGGCATCTTCATCGCCGGGTACACCAAAAATGTCGTCTTTAAACCAGGTGTCGAGAATAAAGCGGGTCCACTTCTGGGTTTTCCAGGGTGAGCTGGTGTAGTTGAAAATATAAGGGATGAAAAATGTGGGTTGGTTACCCATGGAGAACTGGCCTGTCATACCGGTTGCATCAGGGTACTTATCCCAGAAATCATATTTACTGCGGTCCAGGCCTTCATGAAAAAGCTGGTCCATGCGCTGTTCCATCTTCTGGCTGCCACCCATCAACATACGTAGTCCCGGCAGGTCCTGCTGTACATTCCACATATAGGTCCAGCCATTATTTTCATTATAATAATCCAGACCCGCATGGCCGCCATCTATTTTAGGATCAATATTGATCCATTCTCCTTTGGCATCTTTAGGCATAAACATACCTGCTTGTTCGCTCCACAGGTTCTTATAATTATATTTGCGGGCGGCGTAACGGCTGCTGGTAGCGGTATCGCCCAGCTCTTTTGCAAATTCGCTCAGGGCCCAGCTGTCATAACTATTGGCCAGGGTAATGGCAACGGATGAACGTTTTTGTCCCGGCCGTAGCAATACCAGCGGGTCTGTTTCAGCTTCGCCGGGGTGCAGGGCGGGGTAATAGCCCTTTGCGTCGTAAAAGCTATCCAAAGCTCCTTTACGGTCTTTACGGCCAGGCAGCAGCGTATACTTATCCTCACTCTTTAACATCCCTTCCAGTGCTTTCTTTGTATCAAAGTTGCGAACGCCTTTGCGGTAAGCATCCAGGAAAATAACGGAGGAGTGAAAACCAAACATGCCGGGCCTGTCGCCATATAGCTTCGGATATTCGGGCATCAAACCGCTTTGCGTATACATGTTCACGAATGATTGCAGCATAACGCCTTCCAGCTCCGGATCCAGGATACAGCGCAGCGGGTGTAAGGCCAGGTAATTACCCCAGGCATAATCATCTGTATAAAAAGGTTGTTTATCTTCATGTACCTGGTTATCGTAGCCGCTAAAATATTTTCCCTGTTCGGTAATGTTAACCATCCGCACATAACAGCGGTACAGGGCGGTATAAAAACTGCGGCGCTGCGCCAGGGTGCCGCCTTCTACTTCTATCTGGCCCAGGGCTTTTGCCCATGCGGCTTGGCCCCTGTTCTTCAGCACATCAAACGTTACGCCTTTCAGCTCTGCTTCCAGGTTCTTTTTAGCCTGCTCACGGCTAATGAAAGAGATGGCATAACGGAACTCCACAGTGGTAGCAGTATCGCTTACCGGGTAGCTCACCCAGGCCTTTATACCATTGGCTTCTGTTAGTTTTGGTGGTATGCCGGTCACCGTGTAACCAGTCCAGTGCTTTTCGCCGGTGGTAATACCGCTTTGCGGTTTGCCGGAAAATACGCCGTACATATAGGCTACGCCTTTTTGTTTATGATTGGCATCATTCACATACTCTGTACCTGCAACGGCATCAGGCCCGTCAAAAGTATACTCACCTTTTGGATAATAATGTGATAACAGTAAATGTTTTTGTACGCCTTTGGGAAAGGTGAAACGGTAAATACCCGTTCTTTCCCCGGCAGTATAGGCTACCTGTACATCGGGCTCTGTGAGCTGGGTACTGTAATACCAGGGATGCGTGATCTCATGATCGTAATCAAAAGTTAAACGGCCTTTAAAAACGGTATCGGTAGGTTTAACCGAAAAGACCATCTGTGGCGTGATCACGTTCTGCGCCAGTAAAGGGAAATCCGTGATCTGGTCGTCCAGATGATCTTTTCTGTTGGGGAACACCCGTACCATCTGGTTCGGGAGATGAACGACCGGCCGGTTAGGATTCAATAACGGCGCTACATTGCCTATGGTAGGGTCTACATATTCTATATTCTTTTGTGCAAAACAGGGCGCAAAACAGAACAGGAACATGATACTTGCATAGAGTCTTATATTCATCTTGTTAATTTATAGACAATGTAACGCCGTTAATGATAAATTTTATGAACGGAAATCCCTGATGGCTTTTCCGCCGCCACTGATATTATCCAGCATCATTTCTGAATACTTCCGGGAA
>NZ_DATCRF010000133.1:0-6468 GCF_036569125.1 Chitinophaga sp.
GTGGTGCCCATGCGCATTGAAGATAATATCGACGGGGATGAATATGCATTACTGCATAATGAAGCCCTTGCCAACGTAGGCGAACCGCCAAAATTTTCCCCTGCGGAGATACAGAAGTATAAAGATGGTTCCGATCCTTACCTGTACCCCAATGTGAACTGGTACGATGTGGTGTTGAAAAAAAGGACCCGGCAAATGATGAATAATCTTGGTGTATCCGGTGGTACGGAAACCGTACAGTATTATCTGAACCTCGGTTATACCATACAGGAAGGTATTTATAACGAAGACCCGGCCAACAGCTATAAGACCAACGCCGCCCTGAAGCGCTACAATTTCCGGTCGAACATAGATGTTAAGCTGAGTAAAAGATTTTCACTTGCACTGGGGCTTTCAGGGATTATTTCCAATACCAACTTCCCGGGCACGGATGCGGGAAGGATCCTCACGGGCCTGAAGCTCACAGCGCCAAACACTTATCCCGTCAAAAATCCCGATGGCAGCCAGCCCGGCGCTTTTGGCGATCTGTTATTGAACCCTTATGCGCTAACTACTCAAACAGGCTATACCAAACAGTTCTACAATACACTGGTGAGCAACCTTTCCGCCAAATGGGATCTTTCCTATGTAACGCGTGGCTTGTCTGCCCGCGGCCTGGTGGCCTTTGATGTGGTGGACATTACACAGAACATCCGGCAAAAGATGCCTGCTACCTATTCTTATGCAAAAGACCCGGTAACGGGCGCTGAAACATATAAGCAATGGTCTACCGAATCACCTTTGGGTTTCCGGAACCTGAATGAAACATATAGAACGATGTATGCGCAGGCAGGCATTGATTATGAACGCGCTTTTGGTAATCATTATGTGACTGGTATGCTCACGGCGGAAAGAAGGGAATTCACGAACGTCAATGCCACCAATTCTATTGATAATCTGCCCGAACGGCGGCAGGGCCTTATCAGCCGCCTCACCTATCATTATAACTACAGGTACCTGCTGCAGCTGAGCGCAGGCTACAACGGATCCGAGAACTTTCCCAAGGGCAAGCGGTATGGCTTTTTCCCGGCCATTGGCGCGGGCTGGATAGTTTCCAACGAAAAATTCTGGAACAAGAACGTAGTGAACCTGCTTAAGCTGCGGGGCAACTACGGCATAGTGGGCAACGACCGTATCGGGGGCGCGCGTTTTCTGTATCAGAGCACTTATAACAAATCCGCCACAGGTTATGTGTTTGGCCTGGACCAGAACCGTAACCCTGGCGGTAAAAGCGAGGCCCGCATCGGGAATATGAATGTAACCTGGGAAACGGCTTATAAAACAGACCTGGGTTTTGACCTCGAAATGTTCGACAGCAGAATCACACTGACCACCAGCGTTTTTCACGAGCGCCGCGAAGGGCAGCTGCTGGAACGGAGAACCATTCCCATTTATGCCGGTTACCCCGGCGGCACGGTGCCTTTCGCCAACGTAGGCATCACTGAGAACAAAGGATTTGAAGGCACCTTACAGCTCAGGAATACTACGAAAGGCGGGTTTTATTATTCCTTCACCGGCAATTTCACCTTCGCAAAAAATAAGATCATTGAAAACGATGCTCCGCCATCGCTGTATCCCTACCAGGATTTCAGGGGAAGCTCCATTGGCGCTAACCTGGGCTACCGCGCGCTGGGCTTTTTCCAGGATCAGCGGGACATAGACAACAGTCCTCCACAAACCGCATTGCAGTCTGTGATCCGCCCGGGCGATATTAAATACGAGGATGTTAATAAAGATGGGCAGATCACTTCAGCCGACCGTGTGATCATCGGCAGCTACGGCTCTGAGCCGCAGATCATGTACGGCTTCGGGGCCACTGCAGCCTGGAAAGGGTTTGACGCCACCATCTTCTTTACGGGAGCAGCCCACCGCGATTTCTTTTTCACGCAAGGGTGGACCGCCTGGGCCTTTTCCGGGCAGGCCGGTTATTACAACGTAATGCAGCAGGTGTACGATAAACGTTTTATTGTAGGCGGTAATAACGAGCATGCAGAATTTCCGGCGGTAAGGGCAGGCAGTACCAACAACTACACGGGTTCCACATTGTGGCAAAGAAGCGGTGATTACCTGCGGATCAAGAACGCGGAGATCGGCTACACCATTCCCGTGAACCTCACTAAAAAAGCCGCGCTAAGAAGCATCCGGGTATTTGTGCAGGGAACCAATCTCGCTACCTGGGATAAGATCAAAGTAATCGATCCTGAATCGGATTTTGGTACCGGCGGTTATCCTATTCCGCGCAACTACAATTTCGGGCTGGAAGCCAATTTTTAGTCAACTTAAATCGGGTATATGAAACGACAATGTTAAAGTTCAATTTAGCACACAGGGCATGAAAATCATGTGGCTAAATAGCATTAAATAGCCGGGGAGTTCCATCCGGCCATTAAAAAAATTAAAATTATTTTCGGATGAAATCATATATCATTCTCCTGCTGGCCGCAGTACTGCTTTTTGCAACGCCATCCTGTAAAAGGGATTACCTGGAGAAAACACCGGATGAAGACCTCACACTGGAGCAGGTATTCACCAACGCAATTTTTGCCGAACAATATCTTGCCAATATCTATTCCCACCTTCCGAAAGAGCTGGCGATGGTGGATAATCCCTGTAACGGATGCGCGGTCAATAATACATTCGATGCCGCCACAGATGAGCTGGAGATCAGCTATGAGCCCAACTTCACCAACGCTATGAATAACGGCAACTGGAACGCCGATTCATATGTGCAGGACATCTGGTCGCAAAGCTACTTTGCCATTCGCAAGGCGAATATCTTCCTGGAAAACATCAGCAAGCTGGCGCCATCTGAAATAGCAACAGAAGACAAGATCACTAACTGGAAAGGAGAGGCCATGTTCCTGCGTGCGCTTAATCATTTTTTCCTGATCAGGGCTTATGGCCCGGTGCCGATCATAGACAGAACGCTGCTGCTGGATGAGGACCTCACTGCTTTTAAACGCCAGCCCATTGACAAGTGTGTGGAATTTATTGTTAGTGAATGCGACAAGGCAGCCGCCCTGCTGCCACTGCGGATAACGGCTACTACTGATTACGGCAAACCCTCCAAAGTAGCTTGTATGGCGCTGAAGGCCAGGGCACTGTTATACATGGCCAGCCCGCTGTGGAACGGCAATCCTGATTATGCCTCATTTACAGACAAGGAGGGCATGCGCCTGTTCCCGGATTTTCAGGCAGCGAGATGGGATGCTGCCGCCACCGCAGCAAAAGCCTGTATAGACCTGGCAGAATCTGCCGGACATAAATTACACCGTTCCGGCGCCGATCCTGTGAAAAATTACCAGGAAGTATTCTACATTAATTTTAACGAAGAAGTATTTTTTACCAGCAATGATCCTGATTATCTGAACATAGATGCCTATAGCGAACCAAGGGGAATGCCCGGCGCCGGCTGGCCTTTGCAGAATGCTACGCAAAATATTGTGGATGATTATGAAATGGCGAATGGCATACGCCCCATCCTGGGTTATAATGCAGATATGACGCCTATTATCAACCCCCTTTCAGGCTATAACGAGAGCAGCCAGGCCGCTGATGCCACCGATCAATATTATGCGGGTACGCGCGGAATGTATGTAGGCCGGGAGCCCCGCTTTTATGCCAGCATTAATTTCACAGGCGCAAAGTTTAAAACCGGCCCCCCGCAGAACAGGAATACCCCGCTGGAATTCTGGAAAGGAGGACTTGACGGCCGGCCATTCGACGCCGGTGCAAATTTCAGCGAAACAGGATATCTTATGAAAAAACTAACGAACCCCTCGTATGTTATGCAGCCCAAAGCAGGGCCCATCAGAACCTGGATATTTTTCCGTTTGGGTGAACAGTACCTCAACTATGCTGAAGCATTGAACGAAGCACAGGGACCCCTGCCGGATGTGTACAAATATGTGAACCTGATCCGTGACCGCGCAGGCTTGCCAGGTCTGCCGCCGGGCCTCTCACAGTCAGATATGCGGGAAAGGATCCGTCATGAACGGCGCATAGAGCTGGCCTTTGAAACACACCGCTATTTTGATGCGCATCGCTGGAAGATCGCAGAGAAAATAGACAATGCAAACATTTACGGTCTGGATGTGTTAACGGACGGCTACAACATTTCCAGCGATGCGTTTTATGTAAGAAAAGTGGTGGAAAAAAGAGTGTTCGAAAAGAAACATTATCTGTGGCCCATTCAACAGCGCGAGCTTGAAAAGAACAGGAACCTGGTGCAAAACCCGGGCTGGTAAGCTATCATCAAATAACCAATACAAATGACAAGATTATTCAACTGCGGATGCATGTTGTTGTTATGCTGCTTCTTTTTCGCGGACACGCATGGCCAGCAACTGTATGAAATGCCTGCCGGCGCTGAAACGCAATGGGTAAGCCTGGAGAATGCTTCTGCTGAGAAAGGAAAGGGCGGCATGGAAAACAAAGGCGCAAAAGGGCACGCATCAGAATGGATAAGGGCAGGCGAACGGAAAGTAATGATGGATTACAACGGGGCAGGAGTGATCAACCGGATATGGATGACTATTATTGAAAGAAGCCCGGCTTCGCTCCGTTCCATTTATATCGAAATGTATTGGGACGGCGCCGCCAAACCCGCAGTATCAGTGCCACTGGGAGATTTTTTTGGCATCGGGCTTGGACGCAGAACGGCTTTTCAAAGTGCGCTGTTCTCAGATCCTGAAGGCAAATCATTTAATTGTTTTATCCCTATGCCTTTTAAAAAACATGCGAAGATCGTTTTTGTGAATGAGTCCAAACATGATCAGCTGCTGTTCTTTGATGTGAACTTTACGAAGGTGAAAAAACATCCGCAGGAGATCGCCTATTTCCATGCATGCTGGACCAGCAGCGCAGATGGCAGGCTGGGCGATGATTTTGAAATACTGCCGCAGGTAAAAGGGAAGGGGCGTTTTTTAGGCACCAACCTAAGCATCATTCCCGACAAGGTTTACGGCGATACCTGGTTTGGCGAAGGAGAGATAAAAATGTACCTGGACGGGGATAAACAATATCCTACGCTTGTTGGTACCGGTACCGAAGATTACGTAGGCTCCGCATGGAATCTTGGTCCTTTTGCACATCTGTACCAGGGTGCGCCCATTGTTGATAAACAAAAAGGGCAGTATGCGTTTTACCGTTATCACATTCCTGATCCCGTTTACTTCCAGACGGATTGTAAGGTGACCATCCAGCAAATGGGCGGCGGCGGAAGGGACAAGATCAGGGCCATTGCAAAAGCAGGCGGCAAAGTGAAGCCCGTTTCCGTGATGACGCAGAAAGGGCTTATAAAACTGCTGGAAGAGCCTGCGTATCCTGATCTGATGGACGACCGGTTCCCGGCAGATGAATGGGTGAATTTTTACCGCGTGGATAATTATTCCGCCACCGCCTATTTCTACCTGGATAAGCCGGAGAACAACCTGCCGCCGCTGGCGCCGCTCGAACAACGATTAAAAGGCATTCTCTAATAAACCGGAATCACATATGAACTGGCACCAAATAGACATCTGGATAGTGGGGATCTATATTTTGCTGATGCTTGGCACAGGGTTCTGGCACCGCCGTTTCGCCAACAAGAGCATGGATAATTTTTTCCTGGGAGGCCGTAAAATACCCGGATGGCTAAACGGTATTTCTTATACGGCAGCGTTGGTAAGCCCCGATGCAGCTACCGGTTATGGCGGCCTGGCAGTGGCTACCGGCGGTTTCATTTGCTGGTGGTACCTGAGCCGGTTTGGCCTGGCGCTTTTTCTCGGCGGGGTGCTGTTTGCTGTTTTCTGGCGCCGCCTGAACCTGTTCACTACACTTGAATTTTATGACCTGCGTTTTCCCAAAGGCGCTGCTGCCGCAATACGGCTGTGGATCGCCCTGCGTACTTCCATGGTGGCCATGCCTGCCTGGACGGGCATTACGCTGCTGGCTGCCTGTAAGATCATGGGACCGGCCTTTAACCTCTCCAAGCTGGAAACATTATATCTCATAGTGCCGGTTTCACTTCTTTTTGTATTCTCTTCAGGATACAAGGGTGTGGTGATCTCGAATTTTATACAGATGATCATTTTTCTCATCGGCACATTAATGCTTGCCTGGCTTACGCTCCG
This sequence comes from Chitinophaga sp., assembly GCF_036569125.1. Classification (GTDB taxonomy): domain Bacteria; phylum Bacteroidota; class Bacteroidia; order Chitinophagales; family Chitinophagaceae; genus Chitinophaga. Next base: position 6,153 of record NZ_DATCRF010000133.1, read on the forward strand.
GCACTTCGGCGGCGCAGAGGCAATGGTAACTGCCATTCAGACTAAGTTCGGCCCCTCGGGTGCAGAGATACTGGGCTCCATACCACCAAAAGATCATACCGTGTTTCCCCTTGCTGCTGCATTGGGCTGGCTGCTGGGGCAAAGCATCGGCTACGGCGGCGATGCGGCTCCCATGGGTGGCGCCATGGAAGGGCAGCGCATTCTTTCCACGCGCACACCGGCAGAAGCGCTGACCATGTATGTGGTGACAGCTATCAGCATGTTCCTGCTGCTATTGCTGGTTACATTACCCAGTATCAGTGCCGCGGTGATGTGG
>NZ_DATCRF010000134.1:0-2550 GCF_036569125.1 Chitinophaga sp.
GCCTCATACCGCTGCGGAAAGCGGTATCATTAATGTTGCGGGGGCCAAATACATTTACCTGCCGGTAATAAATATCGCGCACTACCTTACCGCTGTAAGGGGTAAAATACTTTTCACTTTTTATAAGGGTACTGTCGGAGCCTGCGGGTTCCGGCACATTTTGCCGGGTAATGCGGCGCACCAGCGAATCGCGGTAATTTTTATTACGGATGGAGTCCCGGTATTGGGCAAGGCGTTTGAATATCGTATTCCGGCGGGGCTGGGGCGTGGTATCGGCTTCCTGCGGAACTTCAAAAGCCGGCTTCATTCCCCCCTGCACTATATGTGGCTGCAGCAAATAGCAACAGCAGATTAACCAATATATTTTAATAAATCTTCCCAATCTTTTCAGACAGCTTAAAACGCGTGTAACAGTACTTATGTGTAATGTATTAAAAAAAGAAGAAACGGAAAAAAGGAAAATAAAGAAAGGATTTTTGTCCTTGCCCAATATTTTCCTTTAGTCCGTTCCGTCTAATTTTTTGGTCCCCTGATCTATCTCCTCAGTAATCCTGATAACAGGGATACAAGGAATAATACCACAAAAATGAAGAAGAGTATTTTGGCTATGGATGCAGCACCAGCCGCTATTCCGCCAAATCCGAAGATTGCTGCGATAATGGCAACAATAAAGAAGATAAGTGCCCAGCGTAACATAAGCTAATAGTTTTAAGTTAATAACAGTGTGGATACAATTATCATTCCAAGCGTGCCAGATCAGCCGGCGGGTAAGTTGGTTTAAGCTGCGGTTATTTTACAATTACGGTTTCCCAGCCGTCGTAGCGGGCATTCATTTCGCGGGCCAGCTCCCACAGGTACATTACTACCTGGTCTATGCGCTGGTCGGTGGTTTTATCCTCACGGGAAATATGCAGTACAAAAGGGTAGTCTTTTTCGCTGCTGCGGCTGTTTTTCTCTATACGGAAGCCGTCTTTTTTTACATGTTGCCAGTACCGGTCACGTTCGGCTTCCCGGCTAAAATAGATCCAGTGGTCAATGGGGCGTTCCATCTCCCCAATATCCCCGTGTTTCTGGAGCATACGCATCACTTTACGGTTCTGGATCCGTTGAAATTCCTGCACATCCGGCAGTAAAAAATCGAAATAAAGCTCCCAGGTGCGGTCTTCCTGCACCCCAAAATCGTAGCGGTAATTGGGGAAATTAATCATCACATCGGAAATGGCTTTGTCGTGCAGCAGGGTATTACCGGTATAAAAGTAAAAGTCGCGCACGCCATTTGAAATGGTGCGGCCCACAAAATAGGCATTCAGCTTTTCTTCCAGCTGCTCAACCAGGCTGTCCTCTATTTCACCCAGGGTAGCAAATTCATCCCCTTGCGGAAAACCATCGGAACGGGGATGGTTCAGGTATACTGATATAAATATGGCATGCGGTTTATCTTTCAGCGGGGCAAAGCGGCGCAGGTCAAGGTCCAGCCCAATAATGGCCGGGCTATCTTCAATAGCGCAGGTATATATATCCCAGTCAGGTTGGTAATCGCGGTGCATATGGGTATTAGTTAGGCGTGTGGGTAAAGGTACGAAGTTTGAGAAATGATGCAGGATATAAGGGCATGGATGTGGAAAATTACTGCCGTTACCATTCATCATAAAACGGGTTTAACGCACTGGATTCCTATTACTTTTATGGGCTGGGATTAAAGCAAATCTTGAGGAAGAAAAAATTTTATATGCGGACTTTTGCCTTTTGGGGGTTGGTAATCATACTACTTGGATCTAATATTACTACACAGGCGCAGCATGCAGGCGCAACGCAGGGCGCTATTATAGGGAAACTGGTGGATGCACAGGGTAATAAACCTGTAGAATATGCTTCTGTAGCTCTTTTACGGCCCTCCGACTCTACCGTTGTAACCGGTATGCTTTCCAAAGGTAATGGCGATTTTAACTTCGAGAACGTAGCTGCAGGCAGGTACCTGCTGAAGGTAAATTTCATTGGATATACAACCGTCTATAAAAATATTAACCTGAAGGCCGGCAGCCAGGTAGATGCGGGCAATATAAAATTAAGCGCCAACGTAAAATCACTGGCGGGTGTGGAAGTGGTAGGCACCAAACCTACCTATACCATGGCTATTGACAAGAAGGTTTTTAATGTAGATAAAAGTCTTTCTACTGTAGGCGGCACTGCTGCCGATGTGCTGAAGCAGGTGCCTTCTGTGAGCGTGGATATTGATGGCAACGTATCGGTACGTAACGGTAGCCCTACCATTTTTGTGGATGGCCGCCCTACTACCCTTACCATTGACCAGATCCCGGCCGATGCTATTGAGCGCATAGAAGTGGTTACCAACCCCTCTGCCAAATACGATGCAGAAGGCATGAGCGGTATACTGAACATTGTGCTGAAAAAGAACCGCAAAGCGGGTATTAACGGGCAGGTGAATGCCGGCGCATCTACCCTGGGTGGTGCTAACGGCGGCGTGGACCTGAACCTGCGGCAGGAGAAGTTCAACTTTTTCGCGACGTATAATGTGCGCAGCCGTAAAGC
>NZ_DATCRF010000135.1:0-4434 GCF_036569125.1 Chitinophaga sp.
TAATACTGCATCAGGTCTTCTTTATCCTGCGGGCATTCCGCAATAATGCAGTCGGCCTGGCGAATGGCTTCTTCTTCGATCGTAATGCGCTCTGCAGGAAATTTATCCTGCTCGCCCTGGTGCAAACGGCGGATGTGCCCCAGCGCATGAAAGGTTACTACAAAAGGAATGTTCAGCATCTGTTTCAGATCCACTGCTACCTTTGCCGACATAAAAAAGTTGGCGTGCACCAGCTTGTAGCTAATGCCATGCTGTTCTATGAACCGGATCATATTATTCCGGAATGCTTCCATGTAGGGTAACAGCTGCTCTTTGGGAATGATCTGAGCGGGACCTGCATCCACATGCACGATCCTTACGCCGCTTGCCCATTGCAGGCATTGCGGCAGCTGCGCATCTTCACGACGGGTAAAGATATCTACTTCATATCCTTTTTTAACCAGCTGCCTGGCCAGCTCTCCCACATAAACATTTTGCCCGCCGGCATCTACACCACCAATAGTGGAAAGGGGAGAGGCGTGCTCACTAATAAATGCGATCCGTGATTTCATAACTAACAGTTAAAAGATAAATGATGAGGTTTCCGGCAGATGTGCCCATTGTCCCCTTTATTCAGAAACAGCTGCTTGTAATGCTGCTACAGTTCTTGAAGGTTGTTGCTGCTGTGCTATTGCTTTGTGAAAAGTGTGTAACCAATCTGTGGTAAACCGGTGAATGTTAAAGCGGCGCTGCGCTGTTTCCTGCCCGGCCCTGCCTATGCAGTTGGCGAGGCCGTGATTGTCCAGCAATCCCTGCATTTTTTGTATGAGGTAATTGATGTCTGTATGTACGTATCCGTTTTCTCCGTTAACGATCACGGTGGGTAATTCCGTTGTTGCCAAACCTACTACAGGTACGCCCTGCATCATGGCTTCGCACACGGCCAGGCCCAGGCTGGTGTGCCTTACCGGGTGAAAATAAAAACGGTAGCGGCTGCGGAACTCAGGCAGCTGCGGGTGCAGCACCTCTCCCAAACCATGATCACCATTACCCATACCCACCAGGTCAAGCGGCAGGTATTTGCTAACCTGCTGATAAATGTCCCAGCCCAGTGTGCGGCCCCTGTCGGGCAGGTGGTTCACTACTACCAGGCCCCTTGCCAGATCTCCGTTGTAAGGCACTGCTGCATCTGTAACACCATGCTCAATTACTGTGGTGGGTGTATGCCCGCTGTTCCACATGAGCTGATTATAGTAAGTAACATGCACTAACAAAATGGTGGGATCATTAACTACATGCCGTGTATTGCAGGCGCTGCCGGCAGGTGTGTTATGCTCCAGGTAAATACGGGGCAGCTGCCGCTGCGCTTCGGATAACACCTCATACTGATCATGCTGGTAGTTACGCTCCGACTGAAAAAGGATGCAATCAAACTGCATGTTCTTTACTTCTGCTGCAGGTACTTCATGCACATTATTGCCGAAAGGAAAAGTTGCGCCCCTTCCATAATAGCCTTCAGTGCGGCTTTCATTTACCGGGATGTAAAGTTCATAATCGCCCTGTGAAAGATAGTAGAGATAGCTGCCGTGTATATGCCACGTGAATATTTTCAAGCCTGGCTTCCGCTGTGTTTGCATACTGCTCTGTTTACTGATCGAGAATTATTTGCTAAAACAAATCGTTCAAGAAACAAACCAAACGTTTTGAGCGTGCTAGTCTTTTATAATTGCGCGTAGAGCGGGTTGTAAGGGAGCGGTGTTGCTGCGGAAAAAAAGAAGCGTCTGAAACGCTTTGCAGAAGCGCTTCTATAAGTGATTGTGTGAAAACAGGATAAATGTTTTTACAACAATGAAATACTTAAGCGCAATCATTGTCCACAAGTTGGTGAATTGAGAACAATGTTCCACGCAGTGTATATGATTGTACAATGCAGTGTTACAGCGGAGATTGGCAGCTAGCAGCTAGCAGTTGGCGGTTAGCAGTTGGCAGTTGGCTGTTAGCTTTTAGCTGTTGGGAAGTGAGCGCACACTAAACAAGTGGTGCGGTGTTTAGTGTGCGCGTTGTTGTATCTTTTTTATTATACCAATTTCATATTAAGGGGATCCCAGGTAATGACCTTTTTCTGGAAATAGCTTTCATTGCAGGAGAGGGCGGGCGCGGCTGCCCGGAAGCCAAACGCGGCATCTTCCACTACCGGCTTGCCGGTTCTGATGGCGTCAAAAAAGTGAGTGAAATGATCGAGGTGCTCATCGTACCCATCAGGCGCTTTAAAATTAACATCCTCTTTACGGGGGCTTCGTCTTTGGGCTTCCGTCCATTTAGCATTGTATTCCTTTTGCATTTCCTGCTGCATGGCTTTGGAAAATGTGAATACAGAATCATAGCCGCCAAAGCCGGGCGCTTCAGGCATAATGCTGTGCCGGATAGCGAGATTATTTCCATGCACCTCCATTACACCTTCTGAGCCTACAAAGCGTATGATCTCCTGTCCGCCGGTACCGCTCACAAAATTCACCTGCAGGGTTAACTGGAATGCGGGATGCTCCGGGGTATCTTCATACTGCATTACGCCTGACATTACATCGGGCATATTGCGGCCATCTTTCCAGTAGCTGAACTGCCCGGTGCTGTAAATGGTGTGCGGGCCTTTGGAGTTGGTAATAAAATGCGTACCGCTTAACAGGTGTATGAACAGATCGCCGGCCACGCCGGTGCCTACTTCTTTAAATGCCCGCCACCAGAAAAACTTTTTGGAATCGTAAGCCATTTTTTCTGTTACTTCTATAAAGCGGTCCCAGTCTGTTGTTGCTGCGTTTGCATCTTTAGGGATGGTATACTGCCAGGCGCCGATGGAGCTTTGCCGGTCGTACACCGCATTTACCATATTCAGCTTTCCTATTTCACCTGCTGCCAGCAGCTCTTTTGCTTTTGCCAGGCCAATGCTGCTTACGCGCTGGCTGCCCACCTGTAGTACCTTGCCGGATTTGCGTTGTGCTGCTATTACTTCCGGGCCTTCGCTTATTTTGTATACCATGGGTTTTTCGCAATACACGGCCTTGCCTTTTGCCAGCGCATCTTTGGTGATGCGTGCGTGCCAGCAGTCGGTGGTGGCAATGATCACGGCATCAATATCCTTCTTATCCAGCAGCTCTTTATAGTTGCGGGTGGTGAACAGGTCTTTGCCAAATAATTCTTTTGCATTTTCCAGCCTGCCGGTATACAGATCGCAGATACCTGCCAGCTCCACACCGGGTACCTTTAATGCGGTTTGCAGATCATAATGGCCCTGGATGCCAAAGCCGATCACCCCCAGGCGTATCTTATCGCCGGTTGATATTTTCTTTTCATAGAACAGCATTCTTTCTTCTGCTTTTTCTTTTGCGGCTAAGCTGCTGAGTGGTGAGGCTACTGCCAGTAAGCTGGTGGCGCCTATTTGCCGTAAAAATCTTCTGCGGGAATTACGATCCTGGTTTGACATAAAGTGCTTTTTTTAACGTGGATTTTAGTGATGAGGATTACAAGGTAAGTTGGCCTTGCAGGGTTAGGTTAAAAATACAAAAAACCAGGTTTTTTGCAAACCGATCCCCGGCCCAACATTATAATAATTCATTTGAATGTTGGGATAGTGCATGCCCGGTTTGGATAGTATTAATACTTTTGTGACCTGGCTAATCACGGAAATCAAACCACGTCTTAATGAAATGTAAATTATTATCAGCGTTTTGCCTGTTACTTTTTTATAAAGCTTATGCCGGCGGCGACAATATGGCTCCACTTGCTACTGCAACCGCATCTACGGCCTATGGCCCGGAATATTCCCCTCAGCATGTGACCGATGGGATTATTGGCGTAGCAGATAAAGGTGAATGGGCCTGCGAAGGTAAAACAGCGTTTTGGGGATATATAAGATTTCCATGGATCCAGCTGGACTGGAAGGAGCCGGTTGCTGTAAACAAGGTGGTTTTATACGACAGGGTTTCCCTGAAAGAATTTACCGGAAGCGGCAAGCTATTATTCAGCGACGGATCGGTTGTATGGGTGAACAACATCCCCAATAACGGAGCGGCAAGAACCGTTACCTTCCCTGCCAGAAAGATAAAATGGCTGCGTTTTATTGTGACTGACGGTAATGGGGAGAACCTGGGCCTTTCAGAATTAGAGGTTTTTAACGCGCCCGGAAATAACAGTGATTATGTATCAAAGGTTGATCCCTATATAGAAACCAACCGGGGACGTTATTTTTATTTTATAACCGGCTGCCGCCCCTTTGGTATGATGAGCGCCGCGCCTCATACCCGCAATAAAAATCAGTGGGGCGGTGGTTATGTTTATAATGAAGATCATATACTTGGTTACGGGCAGATCCACGACTGGAGCTTATCCGGACTGGAAATTATGCCTGCCGCCGCAGCAGTTGACCCAACCAAAGGTGAAGATGCCTGGCAGTCATTTTAC
>NZ_DATCRF010000136.1:0-2943 GCF_036569125.1 Chitinophaga sp.
CCGTACGGTTACTGCCGAGGCTTATGCGCCGTACTCCAATTTCCGGGTAGGCGCTGTTATACGCCTGGCCAACGGACAGCAGGTAAGCGGTACCAACCAGGAGAATGCCTCTTTCCCCGCCGGCATTTGCGCGGAAAGAACGGCCCTTTCCGCCGCCACGGTACTGTATCCGAATATACCCATAGATACGATTGCCATCAGCTACCATAATTTAAACGGCAGCAGCGGGCATCCCATTTCACCCTGCGGTATTTGCCGGCAGTCGCTGGCAGAGTATGAGCAGCGTTTGCAGCAACCTATCCGCCTGATCCTGAGCGGCCAGAGCGGCCAGGTATATGTGATAGCAGCTGCCGGTCAGCTCTTGCCTTTGTCCTTCTCTGCAAAGGATATGGAGTGATTCATATAAGAAAATAACGTATATTTGCGTTAGGGACAATAGACCATGTTTTCTCTATGATGCGTATCCTATGTCTGCTGGTAATAGCAGTTTTCACAGTACAATTAGCCATTGCACACCCAAAAGACAAAGCCAGGGCTTTGTATAAAGAGGGATTGGTATTAAAAAGATCAGGTAAGCTGGATGCTGCCCTGAAGTTCTTTCATGCCGCCATTATCCAGGATAAGAATTATACACCCGCTTACCTGGAGCTGGGCCAGATCTACGCCCTGATGGAGAACTACCGCCAGAGCACTTATTATTATCAGCAAATTTCAAAGCTGGATAGCACCGGCAATGTAACCAGCCCCGAAGATCTCCAGGTACTGCACGACCTCGGCCATGTATATTACTATGAAGGCAATTACAAAGCCGCCGTAGTATTATGGAACCGTATGCTGGCCCTGCAGCCGCAGAACTACTTTGCTATGTTCATGCTGGGAAAATCGTATATCGGTTCCGGTGAGCTTCAGAAAGGGGAGGAGCTTTGTGACAGGGCCGTTAATAATTAATAATGAATAATTAAGAATGAATAATCGTATAGCAGGTTTGCGCCTGTTATAACTATAACATCTTTATAAAAAGAAATGTCCTGCACCATTAAGATGCAGGACATTTTTTATTGCAGTGATCGTGTTACTTAACTTACAGCCCCACGATTATTAATTATTCATTCTTAATTATTAATTAAGCATTACATGCGCTCGGGTACTTCTATTCCAAGGAGCTGCATGCTGCGGCGGATGGTATGCGCGGTATGGGTAATGATCTGCAAACGCAGGTTCTTCTTTTCTTCGGATTCTGCATTCACAATAGAATAGGTGTATTTACCCTCTACCTTCTCCGCATAAAAAGAGTTAAACTCCTGCGCCAGCTTAAATGCATAGTTGGCAATTACAGAAGGGCTCATTTCTTTTTGCGCATCTTCCAGCACTTCGCCAAACTGCTCGTTCAGCATGATCAGCGATTTCTCTAATGGCAGTAAACTGTCATTATGCCTGTAAGTGTCCAAATGACTGGTATCTGTCACACCGGCTTCACGCAGGATGGATTTGATACGTGCATGTGAATATTGAATGAACGGTCCGGTAAAACCATGGAAGTCAATGGATTCTTCGGGGTTAAAGATCATCCGTTTTTTGGGATCAACCCGCAGCAGGAAGAATTTCATAGCGCCCAGCCCGATTACTTCGTACAGGCGTTGCAGTTCGTCCTCGCTGAAGTCTTTCAGCTTGCCGGATTCTTTGGTGTGCTGGGCAGAGGTGTTCACCATTTCAGTGATCATATCATCCGCATCCACCACGGTGCCTTCCCGGCTCTTCATACGGCCATGCGGCAGCTCCACCATGCCGTAGGAGAGGTGGAAAACCCCGTCAGCAGCCGGTTCCTGCAGCTTTTCCAGGATCAGCTTTAATACCTTAAAGTGGTAGTTCTGCTCATCCGCCACCACGTATATGCTCAGGTCCATGTGGTAATCGTCATACTTCAGGCGGGCAGTGCCCAGGTCCTGCGTCATGTATACGGAGGTGCCATCGCCACGCAGCAGCAGCTTCTGGTCCAGCCCGTCATTGGTCAGGTCTATCCAAACTGAGTTATCTTCTTTTTTAAACAGCACGCCTTTACGTAAGCCGTCTTCCACCAGGTCTTTACCCAGCAGGTAGGTTTCGCTTTCGTAATAGATCTTGTCAAAGTCAATGCCCAGGCGTTTGTAGGTTACATCAAAGCCCTGGTATACCCAGCCGTTCATGGTGCTCCACAGGGTACGCACTTCCGGGTTGCCGGCTTCCCACTGCTGCAGCATGATCTTAGCCTGCTGCATGATCTCCGTTTTATTCCGGGCCAGCTCTTTTATTTCGTCATGGATCTTATCGGATTTTTCCTTGTCGGCATGTATTTCCGGCTTATGCAGCAAAGCGCCCAGCTTTTCTACCCGTTCCAGGTCAGCGCCGGAAAAGTCGCGGAAGTCATTTTCCAGCACCCGGGCAATAATGGGCTCCGCCTGTTCTTTCAGCAGGGTTTCAAACTTTACATAATAATCACCTACCAGGTGATCGCCCTTAATGCCGGTAGATTCCGGCGTATCGCCATGGGCAAACAGCTGCCAGGCCAGCATGGATTTACAGATGTGGATCCCCCGGTCGTTCACCAGGTTGGCTTTCACCACTTCATATCCATTGGCTTTTAAGATCTCCGCAATGGAGTAACCCAGGAAGTTATTCCGTAAGTGCCCCAGGTGCAGGGGTTTATTGGTGTTGGGAGAGGAGTACTCCACCATCACCTTTTTACCATTGGCAGGCTTGCGGCCTACATTGGGATTGTTGAAATTCGTTTGCAGGTATTGTACCCAGTACTCACTATTGATGCTGAGGTTCAGGAATCCCTTTACCACATTAAATCCAGCTATCAGCTCCGGGAAATGGGTGGTCAGGTAAGTACCAATGGTATTGCCGGTTTCTTCCGGTTTCTGGCGGCTGAACTTAGTGAAGGTAAATACCACAATGGTATAT
>NZ_DATCRF010000137.1:0-7129 GCF_036569125.1 Chitinophaga sp.
GTATATAGACTGGCAGCCCTTTTTCATTGCCTGGGAGCTGCACGGCAAATTCCCGCAGATCTTAACAGACGAGGTAGTAGGTAAAGAAGCCACCCGTTTGTATGAAGATGCGCAGGTGATGCTGAAACGTATTGTAAGTGAGAAGTGGCTTACCGCCAATGCCGTAATAGGCCTCTTTAAAGCCAATGCTACCGGCGATGATACTATACAGATCATCAGTGATACCGGCATGCCGGTACACCTGGAGTTCCTGCGCCAGCAGATCAAGAAAGCGCCGGGCCAGCCCAACTTTTCCTTAGCAGATTTTATTGCCCCTGATACCACCGGCCTGCAGGATTATATGGGCGGCTTTGCCGTAACTACCGGCGGTGGCATAGAAGCGTGGCTGGAAAAATTCAAGGCAGACCATGATGACTACAGCAGCATTATGCTGAAAGCCCTGGCCGACCGCATGGTGGAAGCTTTTGCAGAGTTAATGCATGAGCGGGTGCGTAAGGAATGGTGGGGTTATGCCAGTGAAGAGCACCTGAGTAATGAAGACCTGATCAAAGAAGCCTATTCCGGTATACGCCCGGCCCCCGGCTACCCCGCCTGCCCGGAGCATACAGAAAAATATAAACTGTTCGATCTGCTGGATGCTACCACACATACCGGCATTACTCTCACAGAATCACTGGCCATGTACCCGGCAGCCAGCGTAAGCGGCTGGTATTTTGCCAACCCTGCCAGTAAATATTTTGGCATTGGTAAAATAGAAAAAGACCAGGTAGAGGATTATGCCCAGCGTAAAGGCTGGAGCCTGGAAGAAGCTGAAAAGTGGTTACGGCCGGTGCTTGAATATGATATGTGATTTGATTTTAGATCTTAGATTTACGATTTTAGATTTAATTGAAGCGATTGTTTCAAATCCAAAATTGTAAATCCAAGATCGTAAATACCTAATATGAGAATTGTTTCCTATAACGTAAACGGTTTGCGTTCCGCCATGAGCAAAGGTTTTGTGGAATGGTTGCAAACAGACCCCGGAGATATTATTTGCCTGCAGGAGATTAAGGCCCAGAAAGATAATGTTGACTTCCGCCAGTTTGAGCAGCTGGGTTATGAACACTACTGGTATCCCGCGCAAAAGAAAGGTTATAGCGGCGTAGCCGTGCTTACCAAAATAAAGCCAGACCATGTTCAGTATGGTAACGGTTTTATGCAAAGCGATACAGAAGGCCGTTTTATACGCCTGGATTTTAAAGATGTTACCTTAATTAATACCTACTTCCCTTCCGGCACCAGTGGCGATGAGCGCCAGACCTATAAATACCAGTGGCTGGATGAGTTCTATGGTTATCTGAACACCTTACGCGCTACCCGCCCTAACCTGGTGGTTTGCGGTGATTATAATATTTGTCATAAACCTATTGATATCCATGATCCCGTTGGGAACAAGAAGTCCAGCGGTTTCCTGCCTGATGAAAGAACCTGGATGGATAAGTTCTTTGAAAGCGGTTTTGTGGATACTTTCCGGCATTTTAACCCGGACCCGCACCAGTACAGCTGGTGGAGCCAGCGCGCCAATTCACGTAATAATAATAAGGGTTGGCGTATAGATTACATTAACGTAAGCGCGCCCTTACAGGCCCGGCTTATGAAAGCCGCCATCTGGCAGGAAGTAAAACACTCTGATCATTGTCCGGTATACCTGGAGCTAACCCCCGGTAGCTTATGATCATATATAATGTAACAACCAAGATCACCAACACCATTCACGACCGTTGGTTGCAATGGATCAAGGAGGAGCATATACCGGAAGTGATGGATACCGGCCTGTTTCATGATTTCCGCATGTGCCGGCTGCTGGAGCAGGATGACAAGGAAGGCCCTACCTATGTTATTCAATACTATACAGATACCCTGGAGAACTATCATACCTACCTGCAGGAGCATGCTCCGGAGCTGCGGCAAAAGAGCTATGAGCAGTTTGGGAACCAGTTTGTGGCCTTCAGAACCGTTATGCAGGTGGTATAAGCCCTCAAATTTATCCACATGAAATCCACTGTTTTCAAGGGATTCAAGGCCTTATACAATATGGGAGGGAAACCGGCGTTTATTAGTAAGTTCATATCAAATGCCCCATGGTGGCGGGTTTTGTTAAACACATACCCGCAGGAGAGGGGTACCCGTGAAAAGGCTGATCGGCTGTAACCGTTACCAGTAGCCCCTTACAGCCGATAAAAATTTGGTTATAATTGCAGCAAAAAATTTGGTAATCTGATAAAACGCTTTATATTTGCTCACATCAAACATTTTTCACTAGTTAAATCTTACTAACTATGAACAAAGCCGAATTAATCGACAAACTGGCAAAAGATGCCGCCATCACTAAAACTCAAGCTAACGAAGCATTGGATTCTTTTACCAAAGCTGTTGCTGATACACTGAAAAAAGGTGGTAAAGTAACCCTGGTTGGTTTTGGTACTTTCTCTGTTTCTAAGCGTGCTGCCCGTAACGGCAGAAACCCTCAGACTGGCCAGATCATCAAGATCAAAGCTAAGAAAGTTGCTAAATTCAAAGCTGGTAAAGCGCTGTCTGACAAGCTCTAATCGGTTAGCACAACTTATTCAAGCAAGGAACAGTTTTGTTTCTTGCTTTTTTTTTGCCTTTCAGGCTATACTTTCAGGAATGGCGCGAATTGTGTAATTTGCGCCTGATTAGGCAGGCAAACTGCAAATTCTAAAACTGTAAATAATTATTACAATGGGTAGAGGTGATATCAAAACCAAAAGAGGTAAGATCTCCAACAAATCCTTCGGTAAGGCAAGACCTGCCAAAACCAGGAAAACTGCTGCTAAAGCAGAAAAGAAAGCATAGTTATTACGAATTGTGCTTAACGCGGAACGCCTGAGGCTGAACGCTGGTGTATGTTGTAATACATTCAGTGTAAATAGCATCAGGCGTTAGTATTTCTGTAAGGCATTAATTCTTAATGCGCAAATCTTAACAATGGCCCCGGTACAACACATTCACGCACTCCCCATTCGTTATTAATCACGGCGCCAGGCGCTCTATCTTCCATCCTTGTCCTTCTGTTAGCGTATATTGTACACGGTCGTGCAGGCGGTTGCTGCGTCCCTGCCAGAATTCCATTAACAAAGGTTTTACCGTATAGCCGCCCCAGTTATCCGGACGCGCAGGTGCTTCCAGCACATATTTTTCAACCAGTGTGTTTACCTGCTCTTCCAAAAAAGAACGGTGCGGTATTACCCTGCTTTGCGGAGATGCGATAGCGCCAATGCGGCTGCCCAGCGGGCGTGAATCATAATATTCATTGCTGATGGCAGCGGGCGTTTTACTAACCATACCGTCTATACGCACCTGGCGTTCCAGCTCACGCCAGAAGAATAACAGGCTCACCTGCGGGTTAGCCGCCATCTCCAGCCCTTTGCGGCTTTCATAATTGGTAAAGAAAGTAAACCCGTCTGTATCAAAACTCTTTAATAATACAATGCGTGCGGAAGGGCGGCCTTCCGGGGTGCTGGTAGCCAGTGTCATGGCATTCGGTTCATCCAGCTCACTGTTGATGGCATCCTGCCACCACTGCTCAAATTGTTTCAGCGGATCTTTTTCCACCTCGCTTTCATCCAGGGAGGCCAGGCGATAATCCTTACGCAGTGCTGCTACTTGTTTATTTAACATAGGCCCGTTTTTAATTGATACAAAGGTACGGGGAGAATGAGGAATTACGAATTTTAAGCTGAATGCGGAACGCTGAATGCTTAGTGCAAATGCCGGATGCAGGGCCCGGAATGCAGGCTGTTAAAAGCATCGGGCGCACAATATGATTCTGATCATTAAGTTTATAAGATCAGCATTATGCTCCCGGCACAAGGACTTCAGCGTTTCGCATTCGGCGTTAAGCATTAAGCGTTAAGCATAATTTCGTAAACTTGTACCTGTTCAACATCAAATACTATGAACAAGCATCCCCTGTTTTTTTTGCTGGCAGCCGCCATGCTTGCAGCCTGCGGGCAGCACAGTAAATCCGGTAATACTGCAGCAGACAGTACGCTGGCAACCAATACAGCCCCGGCAGCCGCCCCTTATTTTTATTTACAGCTGAAAGGCGTGGTGGGCGAGCAGGAGGTTACCATGCAGCTGCTTAAGACTGCGCCGGATCTTTACCGTGGCTATTATGTATATGACAAAGTGGGCGAGCCTATTAGCATATGGGGCAGCCCGGATTCCAGCAGCCAACAGTTAACTCTATACGAAGATAGCCGGGGCGATGAGGAGATCACCTTCCGCGGCAAGCTGGATAGCTCCGGCAACTTTACCGGCACCTGGCGCGGCAAAGGCACCGCTTACAAGTTCCTGCTGCATCCTGACTTTAGTAAAGCAGTACACTTTGATGTATATTATGCAAAGGATAGCGCTCCGTTGCTGGCTAATGCTCCTAAATCGCCCATGGGCGAAGCCGCCAACAGCATTATATGGCCGGCTGCCCGTACTGATGCTGATATTGCCGGTCTTATTAAAACAGCCATTTCCGGTAAAACCCCGGTGAATGATCCGCAGCAGCTTGTAAAAAGAAGTATTGATTCTTTCCTCATCAGCTATAAAGGCAGCGCATCCACGATTGACAGCGCATCCCTGCAAAGCGAAGGCAGCGCATCCTGGAACTGGACCTCTGAAGGCGATATAAAAGTAGTTTGGAACCAGTACCCCCTGCTGTCTTTAGAATACTTTGGCTATGATTTTACCGGCGGTGCACATGGCAATGGCGGCGCCATACACCAGGTGCTGGACCTGGATAAGAAAAAAGTGCTTAGCCTGGATGATATTTTTAAAGGCGACTATAAGCCGGTGCTCACGCGGGAGCTGGAGCTATCCTTTCATAAGGCTTACCAGACACCCGAAGGCCAGCCTGTTAAGGAAATGCTGCTGGTGGATAGTATTGAGCCCAACAACAATTTCGTACTCACCAATAAGGGCATTGTATTCAGCTACACGCCCTATGAAATAGGACCGTATGCAATGGGGCAGGTAAATCTATTTATTCCCTATGAGCGCCTGCAGGAAGTATTAAAAGCAGATTACACTAAATAATGTGCAGATGTGCAGATAGGCAAATGTGCAGATAATTGGAAATGTACAGATATGCTAATGTGCCGGTACGTGACGACGCGTATAGTATAAATCAAAAATGCAGATGTGCAAACGGAGATCCATTTGCACATCTGCACATCTATAATTTGCACATTAATTTATCATCCGGTTACCAGGGTGCCCACACGTTTACCCATGATCACCTGCAGCAGGTTGCCGGGTTTGTTCATGTCAAACACAATAATAGGCAGCTTGTTTTCCTGGCAAAGGGTAAAGGCCGTCATATCCATTACGTTCAGTGATTTCTGGTACACTTCCGCAAAGGTGATGGATTCAAAACGGGTAGCCGTGCTGTCCTTCTCAGGGTCGGCGGTATAAATACCATCCACACGGGTACCTTTTAAGATCACATCGGCCTGTATTTCTATGGCGCGCAGGGATGCGGCCGTATCAGTTGTAAAGTAAGGGTTGCCGGTGCCGGCGCCAAAGATCACTACACGGCCTTTTTCCAGGTGGCGTATAGCGCGGCGGCGAATATAAGGCTCTGCGATCTGCTCCATTTTAATGGCAGATTGCAGGCGGGTGTACAAACCAACTTTTTCCAGCCCGCTTTGCATAGCCATCCCGTTAATCACGGTGGCCAGCATACCCATATAGTCACCCTGTGCGCGCTCGATCCCGGTCTCTGCTTCGTTCATACCGCGATAGATATTACCGCCGCCAATTACAATGGCTACCTGTACACCCAGGTCTGTCACGGATTTAATATCATACGCATAATGTGTGATTACTTTCGGATCAATACCATAATTTCCATCGCCCATCAGGGACTCACCGCTCAGTTTGAGTAAAATTCGCTTGTACTTAGGCAACATGACGCTATAATAAGATTGTAGAAGGTGGTTAGTTTATTAGTTATTTACGATAAATATACAGGTATATGCACAAAAAAAAGGAGAGAATTTTCTTCTCTCCTTTTTTCCCTTGGATCCGATTACCCTAACGCAATGCGTTTAAAGGCGGTTACGGTGAGATCAGCGGATACTGATTTCAGGTAATCTGCTACGGATTTGTTATTATCTTTTACAAAAGCCTGCGCTAACAGTGTGCTTTCCTTGAAGAATTTGTTCACTTTACCCATGGCAATTTTTTCTGCCATTTCAGCGGGTTTGCCTTCTGCCTTCACCTGCTCAACTGCAATGTCCTTTTCACGGGCAATAACATCAGCCGGTACGCTGTCAGCGTCAACAGCGATCGGGTTCATAGCAGCGATCTGCATAGCTACGTCCTTACCTACTTCTGCAGATGCTTCTTTAGAGAAGCCAACCAGTACGCCCATGCGGTAGTTACCGTGGATGTAAGCGGTTACAGAAGCAGCATCGATCCTTTCAAATTTGCTCAGGGTGATCTTTTCACCGATCTTGGCTACCTGGTCGTTCACTTTATCCGCAACGGTAGCACCGTCCAGTGTAGCGGCGCCCAGCTCTTCGATGGTTTTAACACCTGTGCTCAGGGCCAGGTCTACTATAGATTGTGCAAATTTTACGAAGTCTTCATTTTTGGCCACAAAGTCGGTTTCGCAACCTAAGCCTACTATCACACCAGACTTGTTGTCTGCAGTGGTTTTAGCAATGATAACGCCTTCTTTGGTTTCGCGGTCAGAACGTAAAGCCGCTACTTTTTGACCTTTCTTACGCAGGTAATCCACTGCCTGTTCAAAATCACCGTCACTTTCTACCAGTGCCTTTCTGCAGTCCATCATACCCGCGCCAGTTTGCTGACGCAGTTTGTTCACATCAGCCGCTGTAATTGTTGCCATGACTTATAAATAGTTTTTAGAGTTTACGAAGTACTTGTTCAATTACCTATTAAATAATTACGAATTACGAATGTAAGCAATCACATAGATCACAACTCGTAATTCGTAATTGATAATTCGTAATTAATATTATCTGCCGCCACCAGGCCTGTTGCCGCCACCTGCACCGGAGGGACGACGCTGTCCGCCGCCACCGCCACCGGGCCTGTTACCGCC
>NZ_DATCRF010000138.1:0-6823 GCF_036569125.1 Chitinophaga sp.
GGGTTGCCCACCGCAAAGGAGCTGCCGGATGCGGGGATGTTGTTAAAACCGTAACTGTTGCTTACCGTGGTGTATATATTCAGGTAACCGTAGTTGGAAATGATCTGCTGGTTACCCAGCTGGCCCCAGGAGCCGCGGAGCTTCAGGTCGCCAACCTTCTCTTTCACTGCTGCCATGAAGGGCTCGTCTGTAATGCGCCATGCAGCGGAGAAAGACGGGAAAAATGCGCCGCGGTTGCCTTTCGCAAAACGGCTGGATGCATCATAACGGAAGTTGAACTCGAAGTAATACTTGTTGTTGTATGCATAGTTCAACCTGCCGAATGCGGAGTTCAGCGCCCATTGATCAATGCGGGTGCTGTAGGTATCATTGAAACCGGTAAGCGTTTGGGTACCGTTTGTAGAATCGCCGGTGTTGTTATCTACATTCAGGCGGCGGGTCTGGTAATATTTGTTCTTCCAGCCTTCCGTAGCATATCCCAGCAATGCTTTTACCTCATGCACTTTGTTGAAGGTCTGATCATAATTCAGCAGCGCCTGGAAGTTGTCCTGTACACTGCGTGCATGGTTCACCGTTCTTGAGCTCTGGTTATCAGAGCCGGAGTAAGGTGCATAATCGATAGAACGGCGGAACTCATCCATGTTATTTACGCGGATATCTGCACCATATACCAGCTTGGCTGATAAGTGTTGGGTGATGGCATATTCCGCATTGGCCATGTAGTTGTAGCTGTCATTTTTATACAGCCTGCGGCCGCCCTGTTCCAGCTGCGCCAGCGGGTTGTTGGAAGCTGTTGGCGCCAGGAAGTAATGGCCGGCAGTGTCTTTGATCGGATAAATAGTAGGAATGCGGATGGCAGTGGATACCAGCCAGTCTGAAAAATACGCATGCTCCCGGATGTTCTGACGGGCGTAGGCAAAGTTGCCACCCAGCTTTAGCTTACCCAGCTGTGTGCTGAGATTGGCGCGCGTGTTATAACGTTGGTATCCATAATCGGGACCGCGGTAAAGACTGTTCTGATCCAGGTATCCGCCAGATACCAGGTAAGATACTTTACCCACTGCGCCGGTAGCGCTGAGGTTGTGATTATGCTGCAATGCTGCTTTCTTCATTACTTCATCCATCCACCATTTTTCCGTACCCTTTAAACCTTGCTGGCGGATCTGTTCCGGAGAGAACTGCGCTGTTTGCCCTGAGTTAACCAGCGCTTCGTTCTTCAGCTGCATGTATTCCACCCCGCTCACCGGCTTAAGCAGGAACGTGGGTTGCTGTGCGCCGGCAAAGCCGTTATAGGTGATGCGCGGCACCTTGTTATGCCGGCCGCTTTTGGTGGTGACCAGTATAACGCCGTTGGCTGCACGCGAACCGTAGATGGCGGAAGATGCCGCATCTTTCAGCACGCTGATGCTTTCAATGTCGTTAGGATTGATCAGGTCCAGCGAGCCGGGTACACCATCCACCAGTATAAGCGGGCTGGAGTTATTAACGGTGCTCACACCACGTACGTTGATGTTGATAGCGGCGCCGGGTTCCGTTGCATTCTGCTGAATGATCAGGTTGGGCGCTGCGCCCTGCAAGGCCTGTACGGCGCTTGTTACCGGTTTGCCCTGCAGGTCTTTGGCCGTTACTACGCTTACCGCGCCGGTTAGGCTGGTACGTTTCTGTGTACCATAACCCACCACTACTACATCGGATAAGGTGCTGCTGGCCGATGAAAGGGAGATGCTCATTTGAGTGGCATCTGTAACAGGTACTTCGCGGGATGCGTAGCCAATAGAAGAGAACACCAGCAGCTGGTTAGGACCAGCGGGTATGTTCAGTGAAAAGGTACCTTCGGCGGAGGTAGCAGTGCCAATACCGGTACCTTTAAGGGAAATGGACACACCCGGTATGGGCTGGCGGCTGGTGCTGTCTGTAACGCGCCCTGTGAGGGTGCGCGACTGCTGTGCATACGTTTGGCCGGCCATCGATACCAGGAGCAGCACCAGCCATAGACGGCCTTTCCATCGCGCCCGTCTTTCATTGATAACGTGATAATAATCTAACATAGGCTTAATTTTTCTTTTTGATCAGATGTGGAATATTATTTTATAAAATGGCCACCGCATTAATACGCAGCGGGTTTGTCAGACAGGCTGTACTCCAGTTTTCCTCCTTTGGTCAGCTGCGCAAAAGGGATAGCGTTCTGCGAAAGCTTTTTACCATTGAATGTTGGCTGATGGAGGTAAATATGGTCAGCGCTGTTATTATGCGTAACGATCTCCAGTTTGTCCCCTTTGTAATATTTTTTATTCAGCCTGATCTCTACCTTATCGAAAAGGGAAGACCCGATCTGCATCATGGGTTGGGCCAAAGCACCGCCCTGCACATCAAAGAGGCCAATGGCGCTCAGCACATACCAGGCGCCCAGCTGGCCCTGATCTTCATCCTGCCCGTAACCATAACCGTGAATACCTTCTGTACCATAGAACTCATTACAGATGGCACGTACCCATTTCTGGGTCAGGTATGGTTTGCCGGAGTAGTTGAACATCCACGGCATTTGCAGGCAGGGCTGGTTACCGTGATTGTATGGTGCGCTCAGGCCTGAGAATGCATCGATGGTATTGCCGCCGCCAAAGGTGGTTTTCTGAGCAGCGGTGAAAATGCTGTCGAGCCGTTTGTTGAACTCGGCCTTACCCATTTGTGCGATCAGGCCCTGCGGATCGTGTGGTACATAAAATGAATACTGGCCTGCATTTCCTTCCTGGAACCCGCGCCATGGCTCGGTGGGTTTGAAATTGTCAACGAATTTGCCGCTGGCATAACGGGGGCGCATATACTTTGTAGCAGGATCAAAAATGTTCTTCCAGCTTCCGGAGAGTTTCAGCAGGGTATTGTAATCTTCTGTTTTGCCCAGCTTCTTTGCCCATTGGGCCACAGCATATGCGCTGAAAGAATACTCGAGGGTATGTGACCCGGAGAAGCACCATTCACCTGGCTTCGGATCAATATGATCAACATAGCCATATTTGCGGAAGCGGTCTACGTCGTCTTTACCGGCGCCTTCCGGCCTGTTTGCATATTCCAGCTCGTTCTTACGGGAAGCTTCATACGCTTTTGCTACATCAAAGTCGCGGATCCCGTAGTTATAAGCGCCGGCCATTACCAGCCCAACGAAATTGGTGCCTACACCGGATACATACCTGCTGTTGGCAATGCCATCGCCCAGCCAGCCTGCATCGTTATATACAAGCAGCTGGCTGCTTACGAAATCGGAATAATATTCCGGATAAGCCAGCGCCCAAAGCGGCGTAAGGTTCCAGTAAGCGCCCCATACAGCATCGGTGTTGTAATGGTTGTGCAGTGGTTTACCGTTTTTATTCAGCGGGATCTGCCCAACGCCACCGGTATTTTTAGGATACGCGCCATTCACATCGCTGGCAAGGCCGCGGCCCAGTACAGCGTGATACAGGCCGGTATAGAATTTAATACGGTCGGATTCCGTGCCGCCGCTAACAGTGATGCGGCCCAGGTATTCGTTCCATTTTTGATGCGATTGCGCCCGGGCTTCATCAAAGCTCAGTGTTGCCGCCTCTGTTTGCAGGTTCAGGCGTGCATTTTCGATGGAAGTGTAGGAAAGCCCCAGGCGAACGGTCACCGCTTCCTGGTTACCGGTAGCAAAGGTGAGATACATACCGGCTCCCTGTCCTTTGATATCTTTCTCTCCGGCTGTTTGCTTGTCGCCGCGGAATGTACCGTAGGATACGGGCTTCTTGTCTGTCACCGCTGAGAAGTACATGGCTACTTCTGCACCGCGCTGGTACTTTTGTACATATGCAGGCAGTGTGATCACGTAACCTTCAATGCGGCCGTCGGGCGTCATGTATACATGGGCGTCCTTCACATCACCGCTTTCACCCTGTTTGTTGCCAATGTCGAACAGGATATGAGAGTCGGTACCGGCAGGGAATGTAAAACGCTGGAAGGCTACACGCGGTGTGGCAGTCACTTCTGCTTTGATGCCATAACGTTTCAATAATACAGCATAATAGCCTGCTGTAGCTTGTTCGTCTGCACGGTCAAAAGCAGAACGGTAGCTGGATAATGAATCTTCCAGCTCACCCGGTGTGGTGATCAGTGTTCCTTTCGTGGGCATGAGCGATACGCCGCCTACCTGGAACTCATGAAAATTGGGAAATCCTTCAATGGATGTATGCCTGTAATCGTACCCCACTGCTTCCCAGCCGCTTGGGTTGCCGTAATGCCCGTTGGTAGAGGGGCCTGGCTTAGCCATACCGAATGGTGAAGCGCCTGGTGCAAAATGGAACCAGCGGCAATGTGCCGTGCCGATCCGGGGATCTACATAGCTGCTTAACTCTTTCCTGTCCTGTGCGCCCAGGTGTGATACTGTTATAAGCAGTAACAACCAGAGCATCCAATTTTCCTTTTTCATAACTGAGCTTGTTTAGTCGTAATGAATTGTCCCGCTTCTTAAGCGGGACAGCTTCCTGTTATTTTATAAAAGCCTTTACTACTTTGGCGGTGCTGTCACCTTCATTAATGATCCTGTAAGAACCTGCTGCTGCAGGGATAGCGAATGTTTCCGCGTAGTTGTAACGCTGGCGCAGGCCGTTCGCTGTTTCCACGATCACGGAGCTGCCTTCCACCAGCATCAGCACATGGCATTTGCCAAACGTTTCAACCGTTATGCTGTTGCTGAATTCCATCCGGTGCAGATCGTAGAAATGTTCCGCGTGAGTGGGCACGTGCACCAGCTGCCAGTCTTCTCCTTTTGCTATGACCTGTTGGCGGGAGATCAGCTCTTCCCTTACTTTGGCGCCTTTGCGGCTGAAATCAAGATTGTTGAAGGCATGGTCTATATTGATAGGACGTGGCCTGCCGTTGAGGTCCAGCCTTACCCAGTCGTACATCTTGAACGTGAAAATGTAAGGCGTGGCGCTTACTTCCAGCACCAGGTTATCTTTCCCGGAGCTGTGCACGGTGCCGTTGGGAATAAGGAAGAAGTCGTGCTTATGTGCGTTGTGTACCTGCACATATTGGTCGATGGCTACTGGTTGATTGGTGGCCACGCTTTCTTCCAGCGCATTGCGGAAAGCAGCGGGATCTATATCTTCCTGGAAACCGAGGTACACTTTTGCTCCCGGTTTGCAATCCAGTATGTAATAGGTTTCATCCTGCGTGATGGTTTCGCCAAAATGTTCCCGGATGTATTGCAGGCGCGGGTGGCATTGAATGGAAAGATTACCGCCGTTGAAGGTATCGAGAAAATCAAAGCGGATGGGAAAGTGGATCCCAAAGCGCTGCTCATCCTGGCCCAGCACTTCTTTCGAATGCTGCATCATGAGCCAGTCGAATGCGATCTCCAGCAAAAGGCCATCACTTTCAAACACCAGCCCGTTTTCCGGTACTATCATCTCGAAAGACCATGCATAGTTCACCTCATTTTTGTTGAGGCCCGGGATCTTTTCTTTCATCCAGTCGCCGCCCCATGCGCCGGCTTCAAACCAGGGCCTTACGCGGAAAGCGTTTTGCGAGAGGTGTTGCAGGCCTTTGCTGATGGCTGCCTGTGTAGCCCAGTTAATAGTATGCTGCCACTGGCCGTCTGCGATCACTTCTATGCGGGACATGATCCGCTGTTTGTGATCGTTCAGCAGCACCCAGTCAACAAAATAGAAACGTTTGTAGGTTTCCTGGTTATCGTCCCACTCCAGCTTGCCAAGGTTGTTGGCGGTGCGGGCGCGCATGCGGTATTGTAATTCGTTCTTGGGAAGATCTATATAGATCAGCGGGCCGCGGAGCTTTGTAAGCGCCGCACCTGCACCAATAACGATGGTCATGGCTCCGGCTGATGATTGTACTGCATTCAGCTTGTCCTTATCGAACAGCTCATCCAATGTAATGGTGGCCCTTTTACCCCAAACCGTTCCTTTCCCGCCAAGGAAAGGCGCTACCAGTGCCTCCACTTCATCTGCAGGCTTCATTAACATGGATGTATACACGAAGTTCACCGCTATACCGGAAGCCAGCAGCTCCTTTTCGAGGGAAGCTGCAATGAGCTCCCAATCATTACCAATATATCCATCTATCAAAACGGTCTCATGGCCGGCCATCCAGCCGGCAAGGCTGGCATATCCGCTGTGGATGCTGCCTGCGCCCAGACTTGCAAAAGGGTGCATATTGTATTTACCCGCAGGTGAAAGCGGTGTTCCTGTAACTTCAGCCGGCATCAGCGGTTGGCTGGTTTTTCTCCAGTTCATCGTAGTATTCATTGCTATAGCGCGTTGGTTTTTTCAAGTATGGATCTGCATAACCATGCTGCACCGGAGAGGGCAGAGGCTTCTCCGTGGCTGGAAATGTGTACGGTGGTGTTGATCTTGTGCTGCTGCAGGCAGGCTTGCAGGGCCGGTAAAAAGTAGGGATGCGCTTTGCGGATA
This sequence comes from Chitinophaga sp., assembly GCF_036569125.1. Taxonomy (GTDB): domain Bacteria; phylum Bacteroidota; class Bacteroidia; order Chitinophagales; family Chitinophagaceae; genus Chitinophaga. The sequence goes on from NZ_DATCRF010000138.1 coordinate 6,438, forward strand.
TTGCCGCCTATCACTACGCATTCCGCTTCAAAATCCCGCAGCCAGGGCGCCAGCACTTCGCCCAATGCATTGCCCATTTCCGTGAACAATGCCAGTGCGGTGCCGTCCTGTTTTTCCGCCAGGTCGCCGATGCTTTTAACTTCGTATAGGCGTGTGCCGGTACGCTGGTAGTATTCGTTAAGCAACCAGCGGGAAGAGATATAATCTTCCGCAATGCCGTTCTTATAAGGCAGGTTATAAATGTAGCCGCCGGAGGGCACGCCTTTTCCTTCATGCAGGATGTGACTGTTGTGCAGGAAAGTGCCGCCCAGGCCAGTGCCCAGGGTTACAGCCACCATACGGTTGCAGTCTGCGCCTTCTCCGGCCCATGCCTCGCCCAATGCAAA
>NZ_DATCRF010000139.1:0-11627 GCF_036569125.1 Chitinophaga sp.
TAACAAAGGCTTCCCTACCGTACATGGCTGGGTGTATGACCTGCATAATGGTTTGCTGGTAGATCTGAAGATAGACTTTGAAGGTTTGCTGCATGAGATCCAGAAGATCTATGATCTGACCGGGAAAGGAATTCAATTTTAGATTTTAGATTTACGATTTTAGATTTAGGGAAAGGCTTCATTAAAGTGGCAATCAAATCTAAAATCGTAAATCTAAGATGGTAAATCAATTAGTATGCAAGGGCCTATTGGCGTATTTGATTCCGGTTACGGCGGATTAACGGTATTAAAGGAGATCATAGCCGAACTACCGCAATATGATTATTTATACTTAGGCGATAATGCACGTACGCCTTACGGTAACCGCAGCTTTGATACCATACATGCGTATACGTTAGAATGCGTGCAGCATCTTTTCAGGATGGGCTGTCCGCTGGTGATACTGGCCTGCAATACAGCATCTGCAAAAGCGCTGCGTACCATTCAACAAAAAGACTTACCTCATATTGCGCCGGACCGGCGCGTGCTGGGCGTTATACGGCCTACCACCGAGCTGGTAGGCACCTTAACGCAAACCGGCGAAGTGGGCATACTGGCTACCAACGGTACCGTAACATCCGAATCCTACCCGATAGAGATCAACAAATTCTTTCCGCAGGTAAAAGTGCACCAGGAGGCCTGCCCTATGTGGGTGCCGCTGGTAGAGAATAATGAACATGAAAGCAGCGGTGCAGATTACTTTGTTAAAAAACACCTGGATCATATACTGGGCATAGCGCCTGATATTGATACACTGGTGCTGGGCTGCACCCACTATCCTTTGCTGATGCAAAAGATAAAGGAACATTTGCCCGGTGGTATTACCGTATTATCACAGGGTAAGATCGTAGCGCACAGCTTAAAAGATTATTTACACCGGCATCCTGAAATGGAAGCACGTTTAACCAAACAGGGTACGCAAAAATTCTATACTACAGATGATGCGCAGATCTTTGACCGGATGGCAGGGATCTTTTTTGGGAAAATGGTTAAGTCGGAGCATTTGGCGTTGTAGCTGCGCTACAGCGCAGTCCATGGTCGATGGTCCATAGTCCATTGCCTACTGCATATAAGACGTAGTGCGAGTACAGGGAATAAATAATAAGGTATTTATACTAAAAGAAAAGGCGGTTATGCAACCGCCTTTTCTCGTATAATTTCTATTGTGTAATAGGCAATGGACTATGGACCATCGACCATGGACTAAAAAACTACTTCCCTTCCAGCTTCAGCAAAAACGCCTGTTCAAGGGCTGTTTTCTTTAATGCGGTAAACCTTCCTGAAGCGCCGCCATGGCCGGCTTCCATATCGGTTTTCATGAGCAGTAAGTTATGATCTGTTTTTAACTCACGCAGCTTGGCTACCCATTTGGCAGGCTCCCAGTATTGCACCTGCGAATCATGGAGGCCGGTAGTAACCAGCATATTGGGATAAGCTTTAGCTACCACATTATCGTAGGGGGAGTATTGCTTCATGTACTCATATGCATCTTTGTTCTTGGGATTGCCCCATTCATCAAACTCACCGGTGGTAAGCGGAATACTTTCGTCCAGCATAGTGGTAAGCACATCTACAAACGGAACGCCTGCAATTACACCATGCCAGAGGTCGGGCCGCAGGTTGGTCACAGCGCCCATCAGCAGGCCGCCTGCGCTGCCGCCCTGGGCATACAGGTGGTCTGGCGAAGTATAATGCTGCGCTACCAAATGTTCTGCACAGGCAATAAAATCGGTAAAGGTGTTCATCTTTTTAAACAGCTTACCATCCTCATACCAGTAACGGCCCATTTCTTCACCACCGCGGATGTGCGCTATGGCAAAAGCAAAACCGCGGTTCAGCAGGCTTAAACGCGCACTGCTGAATGTAGGCTCTGTAGTAATACCGTAAGAGCCGTAGCCATACAGCAACAGCGGATGCTTATCATTCTTTTCAAATCCCTTTTTATACACAATAGAGATGGGCACTTTTACGCCATCTTTTGCGGTGGCGTATAAACGCTCTGTTACATAATCTTTGGGATCATAACCACCCAGCACCTCCTGCCGTTTCTTTAACTCGCTTTTGCGGGTTTCCATATTATAATCGTAGATAGAGGCGGGTGTGGTCATGGAAGTATAGCTGTAGCGCAGCTCTTTGGTGTCCAGCTCCGGGTTAATGCTAATGCCGGCTACATAGGCCGGTTCATCAAAGTGCAGGTAATGATCCTCATGGTTCTGCAGGTTCATGATGTGCAGCTGTGAAAGGCCATTCTTACGCTCCGCCAGCACCAGGTATTCGCGGAACACTTCAAATTCTTCCAGCAATACATCTGCACGGTGGGGGATCACTTCTTTCCAGTTCTCTTTGGAGGTCTTATCCAGCGGGCTTTCCATCAGGCGAAAGTTCTTTGCATCCAGGTTAGTGCGGATGTAAAAACGATCGTTGAGCGGTTCTATATCGTACAACAGGTCCTTTTGGCGTGGCTGAAAGATCCTGAAGCTGCCTTCGGGTTTGGATGCATCCAGTATGCGGTATTCGGCAGAGAGTGTGCTGGTAGAGGCGATCATGATGAACTGGCCGGATTTGCTGCGGCGTACCTCTACATCAAAGGTTTCATCTTTTTCCATGTACACCTGTTCATCCTTACCGGCTTCTGCCCCCAGCTTATGGCGCAGGATGCGCTCCTCACGCAGTGTTTCCGGATGCTTACCGGTGTAAAAGAAAGTCTGGTTATCATTGGCCCAGGCTACATCTCCGCTGGTTTCAGGAATGGCATCCGGTAAAATGTTGCCGGTTTCCAGCTCCTTCACGCGGATCACATATTTGCGGCGGCTTACCGTATCTACCCCAAAGGCCAGCAGGCGGTTATCAGGGCTTACGGACAGGCCGCTTACATGGCAATAGGCATGGCCCTGGGCTACTTCATTTACATTCAATATCACTTCTTCTGCTGCTTCCAGGCTGCCTTTTTTACGGCAGTAAATGGGATATTCCTTACCGGTTTCAAAACGGGTGTAGTAATAATAACCGTTCTTCATGTAAGGGGCGCTGGCATCGGTTTCCATAATGCGGCCTTTCATTTCTTCATACAGGCTTTCCCGTAGTTTCTGCTGCGGTTGCATGATGGTATCCAGGTAAGCATTTTCTGCCTGCAGGTAGGCGATCACTTTAGGATCGTTCCTGTCATTCATCCAGTAGTAATTGTCTGTGCGTGTATCTCCGTGTATGGTAAGCGTCTTGGGTATTTTTGGCGCTACCGGTGCTGGTACATTCGATTGTTCCGTCATAGTGTTCTTTTTCTCCTGACAGCCTAAAAGGCTAATGCATAATAATGCGGTAAAACCTGGCGTGTGCTTCATATAGGAATGTAAATTAAACAATTTGCATGCTTTCAGGGTTCCAGTGAATGGGCTGCTTTTTAAAGTAGCTTTCATTGGTAAGCAATGCCGGGCCGGCGGCGCGCAGGCCAAAGGTAGCGTCTTCCACAACGGCCTTGCCGGAGCGCATGGCGTCAAAGAAATTTATGAAATGATCCTGGCGGTCGTCATAACCCGCAGGCGCAGCATACTTGCTTTCAGAGCGGTCTCCCTTGCGCATGGATTCAGGATATTTGGTATTGTACTGCTGCACATATGCCTCCTGCTGCGCTCTGGTGAAGGTGTTATACGTGTCCCAGCCGCCATAGCCGGGGGCTTCCGGCAGCTTGTGCTTTTTGATCTTAAAATCGTTCCAGCCCATTTCCAATACGCCTTCTGTTCCAATAAAACGGGTGTATTGCCCGCCACCGCCGCCATCTGCAAAGTTCACCCGCAGGGTGGTCTGGAAGGCAGGATGCACTTTGGTTTCCGGATAGTCGAAAATAGCTATCACTACATCCGGCACATCGCGCCCATCTTTCCACTGCACTAAATTGCCGCTGGCAAAAACGCGGGAAGGACCGGTGGAGCCGGTAATGTAGTGCAGACCGGTGATCAGGTGCACAAACAGGTCGCCGGGAATGCCGGTGCCATAAGCCTGGTAATTGCGCCAGCGGAAAAAACGTACGGGATCAAAAGGCACTTTGGCGGTATCTTTTAAGAAGGTGTCAAAGTCAACGGTTTTAGGGCTGGCATCCGGCGGTATGGAGTACTGCCAGGCGCCCAGCGCATCGTGCCGGTCATAACAGGCCTCTACCACATTCAGCTGTCCTATTTCGCCTGCCTGGTATCTTTTACGCGCTTCTACCATGGCTATGCTGCTTACGCGCTGGCTGCCTACCTGGAACACCTTGCCGGTGCGCTTTTGCGTGGCTATTACCTGGTGCCCTTCTGCTATCTGCTGCACCATGGGCTTTTCGCAATACACGGCTTTACCTTTTTCCATTGCGTAAATGGAAATAGTATCATGCCAATGGTCCGGCGTAGCTACTATTACCGCATCAATATCCTTACGGTCCAGCAGCTCACGGTAATCGCGGGTGGTAAATACATTGCTGCCGTATACTTCCTTTACTTTCTGCAGGTGACCATCATACAGGTCAGCAGCGCCAACAAACTCCACACCGGGCACTTTCAGCGCGGTATCCACATCGCCAAAGCCCATAATGCCCATACCTACGCAGGCCAGGCGGATCTTATCGTTAGCGGATATACGTTTTTCTGGTTGTAGTATATGTATATGTTCCCTGCCCAGGGATGCCAGGGGGCCGGCGCCTATTAAAGCAGCGGTGCTGCCCAATTGCCGGAGGAATTTTCTGCGGGAGTTGTCAGACATAACGTTCCTGATTTTAGGTTAGACGTGGATAGACTGTATAATAATAACGAAAAAAACGGAACTTATGTAAACGCTCCGGAGGAGTGGTAAAAACAAAACAGGCTGCCCCGTTTATAGCGGGACAGCCTGCGGCTTATAATATTCAACCCGGGGCCTTACCTATTTTTCATAGGTAAAACCGGCGCGGATAAACTCGCGGTTCAGGCGTGCAATGTTAGTGAGGGAGATCTCTTTCGGACATTCTGCTTCGCAGGCGCCGGTGTTGGTACAGCTGCCAAAACCTTCTTTGTCCATTTGAGCTACCATGTTCAGCGCACGGGTCGCTCTTTCCGGCTCACCCTGCGGCAGCTGGGCCAGCTGGGATACTTTAGCAGATACGAACAGCATGGCGGAGGAGTTCTTACATGCTGCCACGCAGGCGCCGCAACCAATACAGGCTGCTGCTGCAAATGCGGCATCGGCTTTATCTTTCGGGATGGGAATAGCATTCGCATCAACCGCGTTACCGGTGTTTACGGAGATATAACCACCTGCTTCAACAATGCGGTCAAAGGCGCCACGGTCTACCGTTAAGTCTTTCAGTACCGGGAAAGCCTCTGCCCTCCAGGGTTCTACGGTAATGGTATCGCCATCTTTAAAGGCGCGCATGTGCAGCTGACAGGTTGTAGTACCTGCCCAGGGGCCATGTGCGCGGCCGTTGATATGCATGGAACACATACCGCAAATACCTTCACGGCAGTCATGGTCAAATGCTATCGGTTCTTTACCCTCGTTGATCAGGCGTTCATTCAACACATCGAACATTTCCAGGAAAGACATTTCAGAAGAGATATCTTTTACCTGGTAAGTTTCAAAACCACCCTGAGCTTTTGTATTTTTTTGCCTCCACACTTTTAATGTGAGGCCCATGGTATAATGTTCCATTGTTATGGCTGTATTACTCAATAATAGAATTAGATCACTTTGTTTTAATTAATAATGAAGAATTAATAATTAATAATAATGGAGGCTGTTCTTTCGCGAGAAACCGGCACTACGATTATTAATTATTCATTCTTAATTATTAATTATTTGTACGAGCGCTGAGTAGGTTTACACTCTTCAAATACGAGTTCCTCCTTATGCAATTCGTAGGTGCTATCACCTTTGTATTCCCAGGCAGCTACGTAGCTGAAGTTAGCATCGTCGCGCAGCGCTTCCCCTTCCTCTGTCTGCGATTCTTCGCGGAAGTGGCCTCCGCAGGATTCACGGCGGTTCAGGGCATCGATACACATCAGCTCACCCAGCTCCAGGAAGTCGGCCACACGGCCTGCTTTTTCCAGCTCGGGGTTAAGCTCGTTGGCTTCACCGGGTATACGCACATCTTTCCAGAACTCGGCGCGCAGCGCTTTGATCTCTTCAATGGCTTCTTTCAACCCCTGCTCATTACGGGCCATACCGCATTTATCCCACATGATCTTACCCAGCTTTTTGTGGAAGTGATCCACTGACTTGCTGCCTTTAATATTCATTAAACGGTCGATGGTCTCCTGCGCCTGCTTTTCTGCTTCCACAAAGGCCGGATGGTCTGTGGGAATAGCTTTGGTGCGGATCTCATCAGCCAGGTAGTTACCAATGGTGTAAGGTATTACAAAGTAACCGTCGGCCAGGCCCTGCATGAGCGCAGATGCACCCAGGCGGTTAGCGCCGTGGTCAGAGAAGTTGGCTTCGCCTAAAGCATATAAACCAGGTACGGTGGTCATCAGCTCATAATCCACCCAAAGGCCGCCCATGGTATAGTGTACGGCAGGGTAAATGCGCATGGGCACTTCATAGGGATCTTCGCCGGTGATCTTGGCGTACATATCGAACAGGTTACCGTATTTCTCCACTACTACTTCTTTCCCCAGCTGGCGGATCTGATCCTCGGTAGCGTTATTCAAACCACGTTTGCCGGCTTCTATTCTGCCATAACGCATGATATTGAAGGCAAAATCCAGGTACACGGCCTGTTTGGAGCTACCTACGCCATAACCGGCATCGCACCTTTCTTTGGCGGCACGGGAGGCCACATCGCGCGGCACCAGGTTACCAAAGGCAGGGTACCTTCTTTCCAGGTAGTAATCTCTTTCGTCCTCAGGTATATCGCTTGGTTTGCGGGTATCGTTCTGTTTTTTAGGCACCCATATGCGGCCGTCGTTACGCAGTGATTCTGACATCAGTGTTAATTTGGACTGATGATCACCGGAAACGGGGATACAGGTGGGGTGGATCTGCGTAAAGCAGGGATTACCAAAGAAAGCGCCTTTTTTAGTTGCTTTCCATGCTGCGGTTACGTTTGAGCCCATGGCGTTGGTAGACAGGTAGAACACGTTACCATAACCACCGCTGCACAGCAGCACGGCATGGCCAAAATGGCGTTCCAGCTTACCGGTAATAAGGTCACGTGCAATAATGCCGCGGGCCTTGCCATCTATCTTTACAATATCCAGCATTTCATGGCGGGCATACAACGTTACATTGCCCAGGGCTACCTGCCGCTGTAATGCGGAGTAAGCGCCTAACAGCAGCTGCTGGCCGGTTTGGCCGGCGGCATAGAAAGTACGCTGTACCTGTGTACCGCCAAAAGAGCGGTTGCTAAGCAGGCCGCCATATTCACGGGCAAAGGGCACACCCTGCGCCACGCACTGGTCTATAATATTAGCGCTTACCTCTGCCAGGCGATGCACATTGGATTCGCGGGCACGGTAGTCGCCACCTTTTACGGTATCATAAAATAAACGGAAAACGGAATCACCATCATTCTGGTAGTTCTTGGCAGCGTTAATACCACCCTGTGCTGCAATACTGTGCGCACGGCGGGCGCTATCCTGAAAGCAGAATGCTTTTACCTTGTATCCTAATTCGCCCAAAGAGGCCGCTGCTGAAGCGCCTGCCAGTCCGGTACCCACAATGATTATTTCCAGACTGCGTTTGTTAGCCGGGTTCACCAGCTTACAATGTCCTTTATAATCTTCCCATTTACTATTTAACTGGCCGGCAGGAATTTTTGCATCCAACATAATATGTCAAAAATTTGAGAGTAAAGCTTGAAATTATTTGAAAAATATTACCACCGGAATAGCAGCAAAACCAATGGGGATCAGGATGCCAAACAGCCATACCCCTATGAAATTAATTAAGCCGTTGTATTTAACATGGTTTAAACCAAAGGTCTGGAAGGCGCTCCTGAAGCCGTGGATCAGGTGAAAGGACAAACCGATCATACCGATCACATACAAGGCTACCAGCCAGCCTTCCTTAAAGGCATACTGTACTGTGGTATACAGGTCCTTTACCGGTTCGCCGGTGGCTTCGTAGTTAATGGTGGGTACATTGCCGAAGTGGAATTTCCACCAGAAATCGGCCAGGTGAATAATGATGAAAATGAGCAGGATGCTGCCCATAATCGCCATCTGGCGGCTAAACCAGGAGGAGGTTTGGTTACCCGGGTTAATAGCATACTTCACCGGGCGTGCCTTACGGTTACTGAAAGTAAGCTGCAGGGCAATGATTGCGTGCAGCAGGATCACGATCTTTAAGCCCCAGGCAATAAACTGGATCAGGCTATTGTGCCCCATGAAGGCGGCATAGCTGTTAAAAGCCTTGCCCCCGTCGTTGTACAGCAGCTGGACGTTACCGGCCAGGTGCACCAACACGAAGCTGCAAAGGAAAAAACCGGTAGCGCCTACTAATAATTTCTTGCCAATAGAGGTATCGAAGAATTGTGACCACTTCATATAAAATACTGAGCTTCCTTATAAGTAATATGATAAAATTCCTAAATGTCGGGCAAATTTAACGCAGGAAAAGTTAAAAGCAAATGATATTTCTCAGTTTTAGCTAATTAACTAAGTCCGTGTTCCATAGTGGATGGCCTATAGAAGTTTCCTATATGCGTTAAACGACCACATGTTATGGACTATTGACCATGAACCTTTTAGCCTACTCCAGCCGCCGCATCATGGCATTATCGATGAGATTATAGAGGTGCTGGGGCTGGTAGGTTCTCCATTTGTCGTTTTCAAGCAGGTGTACGTAATTGTCCAGGTGGGCCTTCACAAAGTCGTGCTTGGTTTGTTCGGGCATGTTCAGGCTCACGATCCAGCCGCCCTCGTCCTTAATATCATCCCACCACTCCTCATAATAACAATCGTCTGAGGAATGAAAGTTCATGACATTTTCTGTGATGAGAATAAATTTGTTAATGCCTTCTGCTACCATGAGGTCTATGATCTCCCTTTTCAGGGTCATAACATCATTTTCAATGGCATCATTCCATTCTCCCAACAATTCTATAATGGCAAAGTTGAACTGGTAATCTGCAAATAATACTTTCAGATACAGTGTGCGGGAGCCAAAATCGTCCCACTGCGGATGTACGTAATAGTTATATACGGTATTGGTAAATTCAAATTCGCTGTACTCCCTGCCATAGAAAGGCGATAGCTCATCTTCTTCCGCTGCGTACAAATGCCGCCAGTTATAATATGGTTCTATATCGTGCATGGGCTCTCAATCTACTCTCCTAAAGTTACGCCATCTTACTATATTCTTCCACCGCCTTTCTGACACTGCCGGCTTTTAACAGCAGGTCTTTAGCGGCCTCATACTCGGTGAGCTGCAGTTTTTCCATCAGCATTTTCACGCCTCTGTCCACCAGCTTATCATTGCTCAGCTGCATATTCACCATTTTATTATCCTCTACCCTTCCCAGCTGGATCATTACTGCGGTAGAGATCATATTTAATACCAATTTTTGCGCGGTGCCGCTTTTCATGCGGGTGCTGCCGGTTACAAACTCGGGGCCTACCACCACCTCTATGGGATAATCGGCGGCGGCGGATAAGGGTGCGCCGGCATTACAGCATATGCTGCCGGTAACCACTCCCTCCTGCCGGCACTTTTGCAGGGCGCCAATTACATAGGGGGTGGTGCCGCTGGCGGCAATACCTATTACCACATCTTTTTCTGTAACGTTAAATTCCTGCAGGTCTTTCCAGCCCTGCTCCCGGTCATCTTCTGCAAACTCCACTGCCTTGCGGATGGCGGCATCCCCACCGGCAATAATGCCTATTACCAAACCATGCGGTACGCCAAAAGTAGGCGGGCATTCCGATGCATCCACAATGCCCAAACGGCCGCTGGTACCGGCGCCCATGTAAAACAGGCGGCCGCCGGCCAGCATTTTATCTGCGATGGCTGCTACCAGCTTTTCTATCTGCGGAATTACTTTTGCTACCGCCTGGGGTACCGTTTGATCTTCTTTATTAATATTGGTCAGGATCTCCGCTACGGTCATCTTTTCCAGGTGGCGATAGTGGGAAGTTTGCTCCGTTACTCTTACAAAGGACATTCTATTTTAGATTGTAGATTTCAGATTTTAGATTTCACGCCGGCTTCCTCATGGTATTTTATTAAACCATCCATCGGGTTGCGTAATACAGATCCCAGCTGCAGCTCATACAGCTCGCACAGGGCCTGCAGCACATCCCGGAAATGCCAGGCGATGCTACCGGTAAAATGCAGCGGATGCGTCCAGCTTTCGCTGTACTTATAAATATGGTTAAAGAAAAAATCGTTCAGGCCATCTTCCAGTATATTCTCTACAATAAAATGCCCGCGGTTCTCGCCCAGGAACACGGAAAAGCCGGCCAGGTAGCGGTTAGCCATGGGTTTACGGTACACATTTTCCAGGATCTCGTCTTTATTGGTACGGTACTTTGCATCAAAGCGCATTTGCAGCTCATCGTCAAAAGAGTTATAACAATAATACTGCAGCAGCTTGCGGCCCAGGTAAGCGCCGCTGCCCTCATCGCCCAGTATAAAGCCCAGGCCGGGGTTATTATGTGCAATACGTTCACCGTCGTAATAACAGCTATTGGAACCGGTACCCAGTATGCTGGCTATGCCGGGACTGTGCTGGCATAGCGCGTGCGCAGCGGCCATCAGATCATGTGATACCGCAATATTTGCATGGGGCCATACGGCGCCCAGGGCTTCCTGCATGATCTGTATACTTCTGGGCTGCGAACAGCCGGTACCGTAGTAAAAGATCTCTTCTACCTCTACCCCCGGGGGCATTTGCGGCTTCAGCTCCTTTTCCAGCACCTCACGCACCTGCTGGGCGTTAAGGAAAAAAGGACTGATGCCCTGTGTTTGATAACGGAAATGATCACTTGGAGTTAACAGGCTCCAGTCTGCCTTGGTAGAACCACTATCCGCTATCAGCTTAACCTTTACAGGCATATCCGTTGATTTATGAAATTAATGTAGCAGAATATAATTATGCTATTTTTGTCACAATTTAAACAAATCGGCCAATTTATAATTTTAGATTTACGATTTCAGATTTTAGATTTGATAATGCGTTCCCCGCTTCAGGTGAATCTGAAATCAAAAATCCAAGACCGTAAATTGATTGGGGCTCAATACAGGAATTATGTCAAACAATAGAAAGCTGAATGTTTTTTTACCCCTCTTATTTGCAATCGTGCTGGCGCTGGGAATGTACCTGGGTCATAAAATGCCCGGAGCGCAAAGTGGAAGCACCGTACTTTTTAACCGGGGTGGCCGCAGCGCTTTACAGGAAACCATGGACCTTATTAAAGTAAAATACGTGGATACCTTAAAGGTAGACGACCTGCAGCAGGAAGCTATAGATGGTTTATTATCCCACCTGGATCCGCACTCCATATACATACCCCCTACCAACCTGGCCGAAGTGAATGAAGACCTGGAAGGTAATTTTGAAGGTATTGGCGTGGAGTTTAACATTACAGATGATACCGTGAATGTAGTGGCAGTGCTGGCCGGCGGCCCTTCTGAAGCAGCAGGAG
>NZ_DATCRF010000140.1:0-6643 GCF_036569125.1 Chitinophaga sp.
AGCAGCCTGCAAACTCTTTAAAGGAGCGGATAAAGTGCGACTGATCTGCATAATCATTTTCAAAAGCAATATCAGACAGCTTATCAAGCCGGTTACGCTTCAGCTGTTCCAGCGATGCCTGGAAACGTGCAATGCGCGAGAACAGCTTGGGCGGTATGCCTACATGCTGTTTGAACTTACGTTCAAAGCTTCTTTCGGACAGCTGTAATGTTTCCCTTAAAGTAATGAGCGATACATTGCCTTTTGACTGTAGAATGCTGGACAGCGCAAACTGCATGGCATTATCCGCATCGCGGTTTTGCCTGCGGAGCAACGTGGTAATGTAAGAGCAGATAACCTCAACCTGGCCATAGATACCGGCTGCATTGGAAACCTGGTTAAGCAGGGAAAAACCATGTTCGCCCGCCAGCTCGTCCAGGTTTAAACAGGTATCTGTTAACGCTTCTGCATTCAACCCGAATATGGCGTTTAATGCATTCGGCTGAAAGAAAATGCCGATGGTGCTGAACTGCCCTTTCAGGCTAAGTGCCGCATGCGTAGTAGCCTGTCCGTATAGGATGATGTTAGGCAGCTGCTTATCATTCTGGTATATAACACCCCTTTCCGGTTGCTGGAACAGCAGCCCGGGACAGCCATCCGCTATGGTCCGGAACGATTTGGCAGTATCATCAGCCGTATCGCTTTCCAGGGCCCAGAACGTACGTATATAGGCTTTCAGATGATCGGGAGGTGGGATCTGTTGGAATTGCATTTTAGTTCAGAATAGGCTTATACAAATATAACAATTCAGGGGGTAAAATGGAATGTCGTGATCTCCCCCTTACAATGTCGTATTCACAGACCTTCTGATTTCAACCGGTAAAGTAGTTTTACATCATCAAATCAAACGAAAATTTTTAAACTTTTAAAACATACTAACATGACAACTTTAACAGCCACCACAAAAGCAAAAAGCATCCGTAAAGATAAAGTGATCTACTGGATCTTCACTTCCTTATTTGTATTGCTGGATTCCGTACCGGCCGCCATCTGGTTCAATTCACCCATGGCAAAAGAAGGCATCCGCGCTATGGGCTTCCCCGCATACTTTGGTGTGGAATTAAGTATTGGTAAGATCATCGGCGGCATTTTGCTGATACTGCCTATGATCCCTGCACGTTTTAAAGAATGGGCCTATGTTGGATTTGGTATCTCACTCATCTCTGCCATGATTGCCAACATTGTTGTAGTAGGGCCGGCAATGGGTATTATGCCACTGATAGGTTTAGCCATCCTCACGGTGTCTTACATTTATTTTCATAAGACCAGGGAAACCGGTTTTTAATATTCAGCCACATTCTTAACCCACAGCCATGAATATCTTACTCACCATCGTTCTTATTATTGTTGCGCTGGTAGCGCTGCTGCTGATCGTAGCTGTTTTCAGTAAAAAGAGTTACACGGTAACGCGGGAGATCATTATCCGCCGGCCTAAACAAACGGTTTTCAATTACATCCGTTTCATTAAGAACCAGGACAACTACAACAAATGGTCTATGGCCGATCCCGGTGCAATAAAAACTTATACCGGTACCGATGGGAATGCCGGTTTTATTTACGCCTGGGATAGCAAGGTAAAGAATGTTGGCAAAGGCGAGCAGGAAATAATAAGTATAACAGACGGGGAGCGCATAGACCTGGAGCTGCGTTTTGTAAGGCCCTTTGAGGGGGTGGCTTTCGGCCATATAAGTACCACTGCGCTGGCAGAGGATCAGACAAAAGTAACCTGGAGCTTCAGCAGCAGCATGAAATACCCCATGAACATTATGTTGCTGTTAATGAATCTTGAAGGAATGCTGGGCCGCGATCTTGAGGTTAGTTTATCGAACCTGAAAAATATACTCGAACAATAATTAATAATTAAGAATGAATAATTAACAATCAAGGATGCAGTTAGTACGCAGGAAATGTGCACTACAAATTAGAATGGAGCTGATGTACATAGCATACTCGAAACACTTGCGCCATAATTATTAATTATTCATTCTTCATTATTAATTTCATATAGTCCCACCCGTTAGCAGAGCCTGGCATTTCATGTCAGGCTCTGCCGTTGAAAGCGTTAACCAAGGCTGGGGGCCGGTTTTAGGTTAATATATTGTTATTGACCTTATGAAAATTTTAACAAATTTTGCACAGACTTAAAATCTTTTCTATACATTTGGTTATAGAACGAAATCCTAATTGAGCTGAAGACCCGATGAAGACCGAATAACCAAAGCATCACATAATTCCTCGTACTATTTTCCCCTATACATGCTATGAGCTCCAGTTTCATAACCTTGCGCTGCCTTAGAGTTGTCTGCTAACAACACTGTTCTTAGTCGATGTACTTCCTTTTTTCTTAACTGATGAGAATGTAAATTATTCTGTCTGGCGGATGATGATTTTTTACGCACCCGGCGTTCTCAGAACGCTGACGATCTACTGTGTCCTCTTGGCTGCAATGCTACTCTCATGCCCCTTACTTTTTGCAGAAGGAAGTAAGGAGCTGAATCAGAGTGGCGGCTACCGTGCGTACCTGAATTCTACTTCTACCAGCAGCTCGCTGAACCCCTTTCCTACACTGGGTACCATGAAGGTGTATGTAAATGTGGGCGACCGTATTTATGTAGGTTCCAGCGCGCAGGGTACCGGTAACGGCACTATTCACTTACGGGCGCCTAACGGCGCCACCTATTCGTCGGGCAGCACTACATTAACCGGCCGTATCAACAGCCGTTCGCAGGAAGTGGTGGGCCCTTCCGTAAGCTTGCTGGACGGCGGTTATACGCCATATATTGTAACAGTGGCGGCCGGGCAGGGCGGTGTTTGGGAAATAGACTTTATACCGCCGAATGCCACCAATACATCCAATCCTACCCCTATACTATCATCCGCCAACTGGACACAACCCACCAACTCCTGTTATATTGCTGCTTTTGATATAAGCGTACGTAACACTTCCAATACCTTTGTTAAAGGACGTGTATTCACCAATATTTTTACCGCCAACCTGGGCGCTGCCACCTCTACCTTTGAACCCGTATTTAACGTATTAACCAAAGACGGTTACATTTACACCGTAGATAACAACGGGCAGGCCGGTTACGGCTTTTCTTTCCTGGCCAATAATAAAGGTTTCCGCAAGGCAGATGGCTCCCCTACCTATAAAAGTATTGACGACCTGAATGCCCTGAACCTGAAGGATCCCCGCACAGCAGATACAGAAACAGATATTACCCATAAGATCTTTTTCAACACGCCGGCCACAGACCTGCCAGCCAGCGCTTCATCGGTCAGTGGTACCGTATGGTTATTAAACACGCCGCCTACTATTGCAGCATCCAATATTACTTTTACGGGGATAGAAGGTACGGCCAATACCGCAGGTACCAGTCCTGCCGGTGGTAACATCAGCTTTACCTCTACCAGCGCCGCTAACTATGCAGTGGACATTGATATTGACGGTAACGGCGTTTATACCGATGCTACAGATAAAAGATTAACCGGTACTGCCGTTGTAGGCGCCAACAGCGTTTACTGGGATGGTACTAATGGCGCCGGCACCAAGGTATTGTTAGGCAGCAAGAACTATAACACAAGGGTGCTGCTATTCAGTGGAGAAGTACATTTCCCTTTTATTGATGTGGAGAATAATCCCAATGGTATTATCATCACCCGCACCAATGGCAGCGGCTCGGGTGATAATACCGTGTATTGGGATGATACGGGGCTCATTAATACCGGTACGGCTTCCAATCCGCTGAAGAACACTACCACAGGCATTTCCAGCGCTACCAACGGCCATAAGTGGGGCTCTACAGCTTATAGCGGAACTGATTTTGGTAATGAGAACGGCCTGGACACCTGGGCTTACCTGCAAAGTGCGCCTGCTGCTACTACGCTCAATATTGTGCTGAGAGAAGCTGATCTGGAAACCGTGAGCATTAACAAAACGCCCGCTTCTTTGTGTGTAGGCGGCACCGTTACCTATACAGTGGCTGTGCGTAATAACGGCCCCGGCAATGTTACCGGCGCCGCCTATACGTTCACTTATCCCACGGCCCTTACCAATGTGTCCGTAAGCAGCGCGGTTACCACCGGTACAGCCAGTGTGTCCGGCGGCAGCACCGGCGCAACCCAATACTCCGCTACGCTGAGCATGAACAATGCTGCAGTGGTCACCTTCACGATCAGCGGTACGGTAGCTTCTTTCCCGGGTGGCGGCAGCTTATCTGTTACGTCTGCGGTAATGCGCCCAACAGATGTTACGGATCCCGATGCTACCAACCCGGATGCAGCTGCGCCTACAGATCCGCAGGTGGAGTGTGATGCTGCACCTTCCGGTACCGGATGTAACAACATTAAAACCGATGCCACTACTATTTACCAGGTACCTACCACGGCAAATGCAGGTACGGCGCAGGTATTATGCGCGGCTACATCCACTACGCTCACCGGCAATACGCCCACTACCGGTACCGGCGCCTGGACGTTTGTAAGCGGCCCCAATACACCGGTTATTACCAGTCCCGCTGCTGCTACCACTACCGTTACCAGCTTAACTACCGGCGCTTATGTATTCCGTTATACCATTACCAACGGTACCTGTGCCGCCAGCACCAGCGATGTGCAGGTTACCGTGCAGGCAGCACTGGCCGGTAATACCATTACAGCCCCTGCTACCAATACGTTCTGTGGCAGCGGCGATCCCGCAGTGATCACGGGCGCCACGCCCACCGGCGGCTCCGGCACTTATGCGTATCAATGGCAGCAGTCCACCGACAATATCACTTTTACAGATATCACCGGCGCTACCTCAGCCAGCTATGATCCAGCTGTGATAAGCGCTACCACTTATTTCCGCCGGCTGGTAACTTCCGGCAGCTGTACTACGGCCAGCACCAGCAATGTGGTAACCATTACTATACAGGCGGCTATTACGGGCAATACGATTACAGCGCCCGCCACCACTGCTTTTTGCGCTAATGGCGATGCCGCTGTGATCACCGGTGCTGCGCCTTCCGGCGGCAGCGGCGCCTTTACCTACCAGTGGCAAAGCAGCCCGGATAACAGCACCTGGACCAACATCACCGGTGCTACCGGCCAGTCGTATGATCCGCCATCTACTTCTGCAACTACCTGGTACCGCCGTCTGGTAAGTTCCGGTACCTGTACTGCAGGCAGCGCCAGTAACGCAGTAGCTATAACGGTAACGCCTGCACTTACATCGGGCGCTATTGCTGCCAGTCAGGAATTCTGTGTATCCGGCGATCCCGTAGCTTTTACGGTTACCGCTGTTCCTACCGGCGGTACCGGTACTTATACCTATCAATGGCAAAGCTCTACCACCAGCGCTTCTACCGGGTTTGCAGATATCAGTGGCGCTACAGCAGCTACCTATGACGCCCCTGCCATTACACAAAACACTTATTACCGACGTATTACCCGTTCCGGTGTATGTGCAGATGCTATCAGTAATGTATTAACTGTAACGGTGAATCCCACTTTAACGGCGGGTGTAATTGCCGGTGCGCAAAGTTTCTGCGGCAGTGGCGACCCTGCAGCTTTTACTGTTACCACGGCGCCTGCCGGTGGCAGCGGCACTTATACCTATCAATGGCAAAGCTCCACTACCAGCACCAGCAGCGGGTTTACAGATGTTACAGGTGCTACCGGCGCCGTTTATGATGCCGGGGTTTTATCCCAAACCACTTACTACCGCCGTATAACGCGCTCCGGCAGCTGTGCGGATGCTGTCTCCAATGTACTTACGGTTACGGTACTGGCAGGTGTTGATAACAATACTATTGGCAGCGCACAAACAATATGCAGCGGCAGCACGCCGGCCACCCTTACCGGCAGCGCTCCTACCGGCGGTAACGGTACCTATACTTATTTATGGGAAAGCAGCACCGGCGGCGCTTTTACAGTCGCTGCCGGCACCAATAACGGGCAAAGCTATACGCCGCCTGCGCTTACACAAAATACCAGCTACCGCAGAACCGTTACATCCAGCGGCTGTAGCAGCAGTACAAGCAATATTATACAGATCACGGTAACACCGCCCACCACGGCAGCCAATGCCGGCGCCGACCAGGGGCCCACCAATGCGCGGCAGCTGCAGCTGAACGGTAATACACCCACCAGCGGTACCGGCGTCTGGACACAGGTATCCGGTCCTAGCACCGCCACTATTGTAAACCCGGCACTGGCCACTACCAGCATCACCGGCCTGGTGCCCGGCACATATATTTTCCGCTGGACCATCAGCAATGCACCCTGCGCAAGCAGCACGGACGATGTACAGGTCATTGTAAATGCACCGCCCACAGCTGCCAATGATGCCGCTGCCACCAATGAAGATGTGGCCGTGGGCATTAACGTACTTACGAACGATGCCGACGCTGATGGCAGCCTGAATGCAGCTACTGTAGCTATTGTGAACCAGCCGGCACATGGCACGGTAAGCGTATCTGCTGCCGGCGTGGTAACGTATACACCTGCTGCGGATTATAATGGGAATGATGTATTCAGCTATGCCGTGCAGGATAACCTGGGCGCTGTATCCAACACTGCTACCGTATCCCTCACCATCAGGCCTGTAAATGATCTGCCGGTG
>NZ_DATCRF010000141.1:0-5093 GCF_036569125.1 Chitinophaga sp.
CCCGCCGTATTGACCGCCCGGGTTATAACGGGTTAAACCCCTTCCTGTTCTTCCTGGACAAGTACACCTATGCCCGTGGTAACCCTTACCTGCGGCCGGAGTACACGGATAATACCGAGCTTTCCTACAGCTACAAACAAAAATATATTCTTACCGTAGGCTACAGCTACACCCGGGATGTGATCGATGAGCTGCTTACCCAGAACGACAGCACCAAGATCACCCTTAGCACCAACATTAACTATAACAACCGGAAGAACTACAGCCTTTCCCTGGTACTGCCGTTTGATGTTACCAAGTGGTGGAACATGAGCAATACGCTGAGCATGTATTACAATAGGTACGACCTGCAATCTGCCAATATTAATGTGCAGAACAGCCGGGTGGAATACTACTTCAGCTCCACCAACACCTTTACCCTGCCGTATGATATGAAGGCGGAGGTAAGCCCTTATTATAACTCACCCTTTGTAGCGGGTATTTTCAGGGGCCAGGCCCAGTATGATGTATCCCTGGGTTTACAAAAGCAGGTGATGCACAAGAACGGCACCATCAAGTTCAACGTTACCAACATTTGCAAGGCCGGCAACATGTTCAAGGGCACTGCCATCTACGATAATGTGGATACCCGCATCCGCAATACCTGGAACCAGACGGTTTATACCCTTGCGCTCAGCTACCGCTTTGGCAACAACAATATAAAAGGCGCCCGCGAGCGGCAGACGGGGACAACGGAGGAAGCACGGAGAGCGGGGAACTGAGTTTAATTACGAATTGTTCAATTACGAAATGCTAAGCATTCATGAATGCCATTGAAAATAATTATGATATGAGTAATTACGAATTGGGAGGTACGCAGTGAAGTTGCTTTTGGGATAGGGATAGTTACAGATCACCGTTTACGTTATTTACCGCCATTTATGACAGTAGCCGGTGATTTGTTTTAAGATGCGTTTACTATTTATTACGAGCTATTTACCGCCATTCATAGTTTGCAAAGGATAGTAAAAGAGGCCGCTACACAGCTGTGGGCGGCCTTTTTATTATGCGGGAGTTATGTTCAGGGACATTCCCGGAGCGGAAGGAGAATGTAGGGCTAACGGATCAATAGAAGAACTGCTCTGAAACAACTTTGCCGTCCTTTACCTCAAATACGCCGATCTCTTCTGTTTCCATACGGGCCTGGTTCTTATAGGTAACTTCCCGCTTTAATACTACGCTGAAGAAATTACCTGCTACTAACGGCTCGCTGCAATACTGGCTGTGAACGGCTTCTATCATTGCACGGTGCGCTGTGCCTTTGGCCTTCAGTGCTTCCCGGCCTTTGGTGATTACCTGCACACCCCTGGATGCAACATGTTCCGGTTCCCGGGAGAGTACCTGCCCGTCATAAAGCCCGTCCTGAATATCAATCCATTTACTTTGGCGGGCCAGCTCGTAATACTGGTTTGCAACTTCCTGTGTGGTCATAGATTCCTTTTTTTGGAGGATAATTTTTTTAACGCCGTAAAATTGCAGGGCCGGAGTGACAACCCTATGTCAGCAGACTTTTTTAGTTGGCAGTTGGCAGTGGGCAGTTGCTAGTCTGCAGTTGGCAGTGGGCAGTGGGCAGTCCGGGGCCGGTACTGCAGGTAATTACAACTGGCTTTGAATATATTGGCTATAAATGCTTGCATGTCCTAATTGCCAATTCCGTACCTCACTCCATCTCCGCTAACTGCTAACTGCCAACTGCCCACTGCCAACTGCTAACCGCCAACTGCTAACTGCCAACTGCTAACCGCCAACTGCCAACTGCCCACTGCCAACTGCTAACTGCCAACTGCCAACTGCTAACCGCCAACTGCTAACTGCTAACCGCCAACTGCTAACCGCTAACCGCTAACTGCCAACTAATCTCCGTTCCAACAAATGACCTACAACTTTAATGGTATTTCTTCCGCTCGTTCCCTACGCTGCATCCTGATTATTAATTCTTAATTATTAATTCTTAATTATTTTCCGCGCGTTGTACGTAATTTTCGCAAATTCCCTGTCCTATTAAGGAAAGGGGGAAAAATTACCTTCAGGGTTCCTATCCGCATCCGCGTATGAACAATGTGAAAATTACAGAGTGGCAGCATCAGATTGCACGTTACGGGAATGAGCAGGCCTTTGCAGAGCTGTTCCGCCACTTCTATGACCGCCTGTTACGCTTTTGCCTGCAATACGTGCAGGCACGGGAGGCTGCGGAAGAAATTGTGGGAGATGTATTTGTGAAGGTCTGGAACCGCCGGGAAGCGCTGGAAGGTATCAACAACCTGGAAGTATACCTGTTTGTAGCCATCAAAAACCACTCGCTCAATTACCTGCAGCAATACTCCAACCTGCGCATAACACCGCTGCCGGAAAATGGCCTGGCCCAGCTTACCAGCCCCATTGATCCTGAACGGGAAATGGAATGGAAAGAGATCCTTTTTAAAATGGACCAGGAAGTGGAACGCCTGCCCGACCAGTGCCGCAAAGTTTTTAAGCTTATTAAAGAAGAAGGTTTTAAGTATAAGGAAGTAGCCGAGATCCTCAATATATCACCCCGCACGGTAGAAACGCAATTGGTGCGCGCCATGCGCCGCCTTAATGAAGCCATTGGCCCTTATCTCTCCGGCAATAAAGAAAATGGAAAAAAGATCTTTCCCTTGTAAGTAATTCTCACCACTTGCCCTGTCCTCTCTGTAACAATCAGCTCCATCTATGAATGAAGAATTATTTGTTACACTCATGACCAGGAAACTTGCAGGCGAAGCTACCATGCACGAGCTGCAGGAACTGGAAGCCCTGTTGCAGGCGCATGCAGAACTAAGGGAGCGTGCTGCCATCCTGCAAAAACATTTTACAGAATCGCACTATTACTCATCTGCCAATACCGAACAGGCCTTGCAACGTACGCTGCAAAGGCTGCAGCTGCCGGAGCCGGCGCCGCTTACAACGGTAAGCGTGCCATTGCCCAAACGCAGGTACCTGCAGCGCAGCCTTATTATAGGTTCTGCCATTGCTGCATCGGTAGTATTGGTACTGTCATTGTCTAATTTGCTGCACCGCGCAACACCGGTTAAACAGCTGGCCGCTGTTAAAGCAGATACCGCGCAGTGGATGAAGCGGCAAAATGGCAAGGCCACCAAAGCCGTGATTGAATTAACCGATGGCAGTAAAATATGGCTGAATGCCGATAGCCGCCTCAGTTACCCGGAAGTGTTCAGCAATACTTCCCGCGAAGTGTACCTGGAAGGTGAGGCCTTCTTTGATGTAGCCAACAATCCCGGCCGCCCGTTTATTATTCACCTGCGTAAAGGCACTATACAGGTGCTGGGTACCTCCTTTAACATACGCGCTTATGAGAATGAGCCTGTGCAAACCTCTGTAAGCACCGGTAAAGTAGCCTTCATTCCCCTGTATGAAAATGAGGAGCGTAAGCCGGATACCATCTTAATTACGCCGGATGTAAAGGTTACCTATGCACAACAAACCGGGCAGGTTATAAAAGAAGCTACTGCCAGCAATGATGATAAAGCCTGGACCGAAGGCCGCCTGGTATTTAAGAATGCCACGCTGGAAACTATTGGCGCAGAGCTGGAACGCACCTTTGGCAAAAAAGTAGAATTCATTTCTGAAACGCCGCGACAGTACCGCCTCACCGGCTCATTCCAGCACAACTCATTACAGGATATTATGTACTACCTGGCCAGGTCCAGGGCATTCCGTTATGAGATCACCGACAGCACGCTATTGATCAATGAATAATAAGTAAACTAAAATCTAACAAACAATCATTATTTAAACCAAAGTCTCCACGCTATGAAAGAAAGACCTTTACCAGGCTTCTTACTGCCAGCTTTCCGCTCATGGTGCTTTCCGGTCATTATTTGCATGGCTTTATTCAGCATGCTGGATCTTAAAGCCCAGGTAGCACTTGCATACGGCATGCCGCCGCCGTATAGGATGCAACAGGAAAAAACAACTGATACCAACCCGCTGGACAACCGGGTAAGCCTGCAGGTTAAAAATGAAAACCTGGACCAGGTACTGGAAAAAATTGAGCAGCAAACCGCTTATGTGTTTGTATACTCAAACGACGTGATTAAAACCACGCAACGCATCACGCTCAATGTAAAAGACAAGCAGCTCTCAGAAGTGCTGCCCATGGTGCTTTCCCCGTTGAATGTAAGCTATGAGCTTATCAGCAACAAGATCATTCTTCGCCAGGGAAACGAACCCGCCGCAGAGTACCGGCAACAGGAAACGGTTACCATCAGCGGCAACGTAGTAGATGATAAAGGCGATGGCATTCCCGGAGTGAATGTACGCCTGAAGAACACCAATACCGGCACCACTACAAGGGAAGACGGTTTTTTTACGTTAAAGATCCCCAGTGGGCAAGCCAATGGTACCTTGGTTTACTCGTCCATTGGCTTCATTACAAAAGAAGTGGGGATCAATAGCCGCACCAGCATTACTGTTATGCTGACTGCCGAATCAAAAGACCTGGGCGAGATAGTGGTTACCGCTTACACTACGCAAAAGAAAGCGCAGGTAACAGCCGCTATCAGCACGGTATCCACCAAGGATATCACCAGCCGCCCTTCCAGCAACATGTTCCAGGCCTTACAGGGTTTGGCGCCTAACTTAACCATCCAGCAGAACAATGCGGAACCCGGCGCCGCGCTGAACCTGAACATACGCGGGGTGGGCAGCTTAACCGGTAACGCACCGCTGGTTATTATAGACGGGGTACAGGCAGGCAGCACCGGCTTGCAAAACCTGAACCCCTATGATGTGGAAAGCATTTCCGTATTAAAAGATGCCGCTTCTTCCGCCATTTACGGATCACAGGCCGCTAACGGCGTTATCTACATCACTACCAAAAGAGGTAAGAAAGATGATAAGCCCAGCGTGCAGTACAACGGCATGTACGGCCTGCAAACACCCACTACCCTGCCCCGGCAGGTGGAAGCATGGGAATATATGACCATGAAGAATGAAGCTTTGGTGAACTCCGGCAAAACCCCGCAGTTCTCCTCAGAAGAAATTCAGGCCTGGCATAACCGCGGCTCTTACCC
>NZ_DATCRF010000142.1:0-8422 GCF_036569125.1 Chitinophaga sp.
TGCGGGCTTGTTTGCCGGCAATAACGGCTTCCATTTTCTGCCGGAGCGCCGGCAGCTGGGCATGGGTGGTGTAAGAGAAAGTGGTAAAGATCAGGAGGATGAATACGCGTAATGGCATGGTAAAGTTTATGAGGCGTTGAAAGTAAGGAAATCCTGCTTATTTTGGAATCATATAACCCAAACTTCTCATAAGTAACCCCTGTTAAATCACTATTATCTTATGCCCACCCATTAACCGGGATTATACTCCACATATTGTACAGTCTTTACCTCCTATATGCTTATATTACAACCTGGTTATTAATAAATTTATCTGCTCAGCGCGGTTTTACAACATTCTGTTTCTGGAATGTTGTTTGTTTAACAGTACCGCGTGGCGGGTTACGAAACCAGCAGAAAGGGCACGTGCATGTGATAAATGGCCATTATTAATAGATAAATACCAGCTATGGGGTCTACTGAACGATCAGAGCAACCGGTTATTACCAAGGGCATTGATAAGTTTTTCCTGAATTTTTATGACATACTCAAGTTCATTCTCCGGTTTTTTAAGGAGATGTTCACCCCTCCATATGAGGGACGGGAGTTTGTACGGCAGTGTTATTATATAGGAAATAAATCATTGCTGCTGATCACGCTCACCGGGTTTATCACGGGGCTGGTGTTCACCAAGCAATCCAGGCCATCGCTGGCGGAGTTTGGGGCTACCTCCTGGCTGCCATCGCTGATCTCCATTGCGGTTATACGTGCTTTGGCGCCACTGGTGACTGCGCTGATCTGCGCAGGTAAGGTGGGTTCCAGCATTGGCGCGGAACTGGCTTCCATGAAAGTAACGGAGCAGATCGATGCCATGGAGGTATCGGCCATCAATCCTTTTAAATACCTGGTGGTAACCCGGGTAATGGCCTGTATGCTATGCGTGCCGCTGTTAATGGCCTATACGGGCCTGGTGGCCATGGGCGGCTCTTTTCTGGATATTCACCTGAATGAGCAAACCAGCCTGGCCATCTTTCTTCAGAATGCATTTGAGAAGATCTCGTTCCTGGATTTTTTCTCCTCGTTCATTAAAACGCTGTTCTACGGCTTTACCATTGGCATTGTGAGCTGCTACCAGGGCTATCATGCCACGCAGGGTACGCAGGGCGTGGGTAAGGCGGCTAATGTGAGCGTGGTAATATCCATGTTCCTGATCTTTATAGAAGAGATCATTATTGTTCAGGTAATAAATATGTTGCGCTAACTATATGAAACCATTTACGCCGGAAATACACTGGGATGAAACAGTGATCTCTATCCGAGACCTGTATAAATCTTTTGGACAGAACCATGTGCTGCGGGGCGTTAACCTGGACCTGCACCGGGGCGAGAACATTGTGGTGCTGGGCCGTTCGGGTACAGGTAAATCGGTTTTGATCAAGATCATTTCTGCCTTACTCTATGCGGATTCAGGTATAGTGAATGTGCTGGGGCAGGAAGTAGCAACCCTAAAGCATGATGAGCTGCGGGAGCTGCGCCTGAAAGTGGGTTTTTGCTTTCAGAACGGGGCTTTATATGATAGCATGACGGTAGGCGAAAATCTTTCGTTCCCCCTCAGGCGTAATATGCCGCATATGAGCAAACGGGAAAGGGATGAACGTATTGCCACAGTGCTGGAAGCCGTGGGCCTTTCACAAACAATCAACCAGATGCCGGCGGAGCTGTCCGGCGGGCAGCGCAAACGCATCGGCATAGGACGTACCCTCATATTGCGGCCGGAGATCATGCTGTATGATGAACCCACTGCCGGGCTGGATCCCATCACCTGCACAGATATCAATAACCTGATCAACGAAGTGCAGAAACGGTTCAAGACCAGCTCCATTATTATTACGCATGACCTGGCCTGTGCAAAAGCTACGGGCGATAAAATTGCCGTTATGAAGGAAGGCAGGTTTATTAAAGAGGGCAACTTTGAAGAAGTATTCAGCGACAATGACGAGCTGATACGGGAATTTTACGACTATAACTTTATACAATAGCTTATGAAAGAAACTAGCAGATCAAGAGCCGTTAAAGTAGGCCTCTTCAGTTTCCTGGGGTTGCTGATCTTTGCCCTGGCGGTACTGGTACTGGGCGGACAACGGAAATCCTTTATGTCATCTGTAGAGGTAAAAGCAATGTTCCATGATGTGGGCGGGCTTGCCAAAGGCAATAACGTTTGGTACTCCGGTGTAAAAGTAGGGATGATCAAAAAGATCTCCTTCATACAGCACAACCAGATAGAGGTGCTGATGAATATTGACAAGAACTCGCGCCAGTTCATTCATAAGGATGTAAAAGCCAAGGTAAGCACCGATGGGCTGGTGGGTAACAAGATCATTGCGCTCAGCGGCGGCAGCGGCACTGCCCCGGTGATCGAGGATGGAGATGTGATCGGCGTGGCATCCAGCATCAGCACCGATGAAATACTGGATACCCTGCAGGTGAACAACAAGAACCTGGTGCAAATAACCGGCAGCCTGGCCAAACTGGCCCAGCAGCTCTCCGAAGGCCGGGGCACCCTGGGTAAGCTGCTGACCGACAGCACGGTATACGATAACCTGAATACCACTATGGCCAAACTGGGTACCAGCGCTACCAATGCGCAGCACCTTACCAATAACCTGGCCGCCTATACGGCTAAATTACAGAACCGCGGCACACTGGCTAACGACCTGGTAACGGATACGGTTATATTTCAACGCCTGCGTAATACCGCTACGGGCCTGGATACCATCTCCCGCAGGGCCAATGATGTAGTAGCCAACCTGCAGCAGGCCAGCAACAGCATCAGCACCAAGTTAAACAGCAGCGAATCGCCGGCAGGTGTGCTGCTGAACGATGACAGCGCTGCGCACGACCTGCAGCTGACCTTAAAGAACCTGGCCAACAGCACCGGCAAGCTGGATACCAATATGGAAGCGGTACGGCATAACTTTTTACTGCGCGGGTATTTCCGCCGGCAGGAGAAGCAGAAGAGGAAGGAGCAGGAGAAGGCGGAGAAAGCGAGGAAAGACAGCTTAAAAGCATTGGGACAGGGTAATTAATAATTAAGAATGAATAATTAATAATCAGGGTGGTAATTGTTCGGGAATAATGAATAGCCCTTTAATGCACTATTGGCCCTTTGATTATTGATCGTTAATTATTCATTCTTAATTATGCTACCCATTGTTCATGCATAATGAAACAGCACTGTTTCGCACACAACCAGCCCTACGATTATTAATTATTAATTATTAATTATTAATTATTAATTATTCCAGCCTTAAGCTTTTTACCGGATTCATTAACGCGGCCTTAATGCCCTGGTAGCTGACGGTTAGCAGGGTAATGGCAATGGCTCCCAGGCCGGTAACGGCAAAGATCCACCACGACATTACAGCACGGTACTGGTAATGTTGCAGCCAAACGCTCATACCATAATAGGCTACGGGTACGGCTATACAAAAGGCAATGATCACCAGCACTACAAAATCTTTACTCAACAGGCTCCATAAATTAAATACAGAGGCGCCCATTACTTTGCGTACGCCTATTTCCTTGAAACGCTGCTCTGCCATAAAAGCGGCCATACCAAACAATCCCAGGCAGCTGATAAAAATGGCCAGGATGGTAAAACAGCCGGCCAGCTTACCGATGCGCTCTTCTGCGTTGAACTTGCGGGCATACTGCTCATCGGCAAACTTGTAGGTGAAAGGTGCTGCGGGTGCATAAGTTTTGCAAACAGCAGCTATTTTATCCAGCGCCGTATGTGCGCTTACGTTAGGACTGATACGGAAATTCACATACCCGAAATCATAGGGGGTTAGATAGAAAATAGTTTGTTTCACAGGTTCGTAGGGCGATTGCATTACCATATCCTTCACCACGCCAATAATGTGGTAATCCCTGTTCCTGAACCGCACAATCTCCCCTACCGGATCATTAAGCCCCATGTATTTTACGGCAGCTTCATTAACGATCAGCGAGGTGGAATCCGTGAGCAGCTCCCTGGAAAAATCGCGGCCTGCGGCAAACTGCCAGCCTACGGTTTTGCCATACTCAGATGTTACGCGGATGTTGGCAAAATTATCTGTCATAGCCGGATCTTTTCCTTTCCATTCCAGGCCGCCGCGGTAATTGTTTACACCGGTTGCAGGACTGGATGATTCTGACAGGGCTGTTATGGCGCCGGACCGCAGGAGATCAGCGCGTATGGCTTCAAAATGATTGTGCAGATCGTCGGTAGAAGTTTCTATAGTGATGAGGCCCTCCCGGCTGTAGCCTACCGGGCGGTTCTGAGCAAAACGGATCTGCTTAAATACAATGATAGTACCGATGATCAATACCACAGACACTGCAAACTGCACTACCACCAGCACCTTACGCGGTATGGCCGCCAGGCGGCCGGCCCTGAAAGTACCTTTTAATACTTTTACCGGTTGAAAAGAGGAAAGGTATAAAGCCGGGTAGCTGCCCGCCAGCAAACCGGTTAATAAAGCAAAGCCTATGGAGCTGCCCCAGAAGAAAGGGCTGGTCCACAGGATATGCATATCCTTATCTGCTATATTATTAAAGAATGGCAACACCAGCGCTACCAGCAGCAGGGCCAGTACAAAGGCCAGCACAGCCGTTAACATGGATTCGCAATAGAACTGGTAAATGAGCTGCGCCCTGAAAGAGCCAATGGCTTTGCGGATGCCTACTTCCTTTGCCCGCTTTTCTGAGCGCGCTGTTTGCAGGTTCATAAAATTAATACAGGCCAGCAGCAGCACCGCAACACCAATGATGCCGAAAAGCCACACATACTGTATAGCGCCGCCTACGTTCACACCATCTTTAAACTCCATATACAGGTGCCATTTGGACATAGGCTGCAGGAACAGCTCCGGCTTAGCCAGCGCATTGGCCGCCCCTGCCCTTTCTGCTTTAAGGTTCTTTATTTTGGAAGATATCTTTGCCAGATCTGCATGATCTGCTACCTGCACATACATCTGCAGGAAATCATCGTTCCAGTCGGCCGCAGCCCGGTTCACGATCCAGTCTTCCGAAGTTCTGAAATAATCCCAGGGCGCCATAAAGGCTACATTGTGCAGGGTGGAGCTGCGGGGCAGATCTTCATACACACCGCCTACCAGGAACGTAACCTTATTATCCAGCTTTACTACTTTGCCCATGGGATCGGCATCGCCAAACAAAGCTTTTGCCACGCTTTGGGAAAGCAGCATGGAGGAAGGGCCTTTTAATGCATTACGCGTGCCTTTAAGCATGCGGAGGGAAAACATTTCCGGGGCATCTGCACTAATATAATTGCCGGCATAGGTAACCTTATTATCACCTGCGGATAGAATATGATCCCAGGTAAGGGTTGACATAACAATGTACTTAAAATCGCTGCCATAACTTTCATGCATAGCGGCATTCAGCGGCATGGGAATTACCCCGCCTGTGCTCACTTTACCATCCAGCGTTTTCTGCTGCATTACCTGGGCAATGCGGCTATAATTCTGATGATACCTGTTAAAAGAAAGCTCGTTCCAGATCCACAAGCCGATCAGCATAGCTACTGCCATGCCTACTGACAGCCCGCCGATGTTGATGAAGGCATGTGTTTTGTTCTTACGCAGGTAACGCAGCGCAATCTTCAGATAAGTGTTAAGCATAAAGCGAAAAGCATAAAGCATAAAGCTGGCTTGAGGTTCCAAAAAAAATGCCCGAAAACTACCTGGCTAGAAATCAGGTGTTTATATGAAAACGGAAGGAAAGGATTGTTCATTATCGGACAGGGCATGTCCGGTAATTAAACATGCTGAATGCTTAACGCTAAACGCTTAATGCATTTCCAGGATTATTTCTATAAATTGATGTAATATTTAACAACAGCAAGCTATGGATAGTGAAGCTTCTCCTGCTACCGGCTACTGGCTTACACGCTTTGTAATACTTCGTATGCTTGGGCTGGTGTATGCAGTCGCTTTCCTGGTGGCCATTAACCAGCTTGTTCCTTTAATTGGCGCTGATGGATTGCTGCCCGTGAGCAACTACCTTGACCGGGTAAGCGCTGCATTTGGATCAAGCGGCGCAGGCTTCCGGCGTTTGCCTTCTCTTTTCTGGTACTGGCATTCTGATACGGCACTGTTAACAGTGGCCTGGGCCGGATTCATACTTTCCTGCATAGTAGCAGCCGGTTATGCAAATGCCATCGGGCTTACAGTGCTATGGGCGCTTTATCTTTCTATTGTGCATGTGGGGCAGGAATGGTATGGATATGGATGGGAGATCCAGCTTGCGGAAACCGGCTTTCTTTCCATTTTTCTTTGCCCGCTGCTTGACCCGCGCCCTTTTCCGCGTACGGCGCCTCCCCTGCCTGTGCTCATTTTATTCCGCTGGCTCATCTTCCGTATTATGCTGGGATCGGGGCTGATCAAGTACCGGGGCGATGAAATATGGCGCAATGGCACTGCCCTCTACCATCATTTTGAAACACAACCCATTCCCGGTCCCTTAAGCCGCTGGTTTCATTTTCTGCCGCATGCTGCGCTAAAGACCGGCGTATGGCTTAACTGGCTGGCTGAGATTGCAGCGCCCTTTTTTGTATTCGGGCCACGCATAGCCCGGCATATTGCGGGTGTGGTGATCATCTTATTCCAGGTGAATATTATACTTAGCGGTAACCTCTCGTTCTTAAACTGGCTTACCATTATACCTGCACTGGCTTGTTTTGATGATGGCTTTTGGTCGAAGATATTGCCAGGGGTGCTGGTACGTAAGGCGGAAGCTGCTGCCGCCAACGCCGTAACATCCAAACCCATGACCGTTACCGCATGGATCGTTACGGCTGTTATTGCGCTGCTCAGCATTCAGCCCGCCCTGAATTTGCTGTCGCCCGGGCAGGTCATGAACAGCTCTTATGATCCGCTTGCGCTGGTAAATACCTATGGCGCCTTTGGATCAGTGGGCCAGGAACGTTTAAATGTGGTATTTGAAGGTACTGCCGACGAGTATCCTGATGATAAAGCCAATTGGAAGCCCTACATCTACAAGGGCCTGCCGGTAGCCCCTGATAAACGGCCGCCACAAATAGCGCCTTACCAGCTGCGCCTGGACTGGCAAATGTGGTTTGCTTCCATGTCATCGGCAAACGAGTATCCGTGGACGTTACACCTGGTATGGAAGCTGCTGCATAACAACCCGGGCGCTGTAAGCTTATTTGCCGGCAATCCCTTTCCCGATAAGCCGCCCAGGTTTATCCGCGCCGTATTATACCGCTATACTTTTGCCCGGCCTGGCAATGCAGGCGGCCTTTGGTGGAACCGTGAGCGTGTGGGCGAATGGATCCCGGCGTTATCTGCAGAGGATCCGCGGCTGATCGCATTTTTAAAAGGACAAGGATGGCTGAAATGATAAGGACTTCGCCTTATCAATATCAGCGCTATGGTACAGTGCTTCCGGGATCTGCGCCAGGGTGGAATCATGCACCTGCTCCCCTAACCCATAGAACTGCTGGAAGCTCATGATGAGCGGGCGCCATTTATCCGGATCCACACGGTTGGTAGTGCCTTCCATTAAAATACTATCGTGAACGTGCACACGCTGTATGCGCAGCTCAATAGTTACGATACGTCCTTTTTGCAAAGGTTCATCATCACCTACACCATGTACGGCTGCTACCTTAGCCTCCATATGCACGGGGCATTCCAGTACGCGGGGCGGGGATATGGTTTCGGAAGCGATGGCTGTAAGGCCGGCAGTTTCAAATTTGGCAGGCTCGTAACGATAGCCCTTTTTGAGCTTACCTTCCGGTACAGGATTGCTGCCCGTAGTGCGGGCCAGGCGGTTCACGGCGGCCACCTGGTGTACGGAGGGCAGGTTTAACACGCATTCGCCGTTTCGTATAATGTTCTGCGTAGTTTTGGATGGTGCGGCCAAACCCAGTATACAACGCCATCCCAGCCAGAAGGCAGAAGACATAGGCGCCAGGTTGGCGCTGCCATCTTCATTCTGCGTGCTGATCAAAACTACCGGTGTGCCGAAGTATAAAATAGCGGGATCTGTGCTGAGGTGCATATACAATTGTTTTGTTTACCCTGCAAATGTAGCGGTGCACCGTTGGCCGGGAAACCCGGTTCTTGCGGAATATGTTAGAACGGCGGTACCTCTATTTCGTGTAACAGGGGCTCCAGCGCTGCCAGGGATTCCTGCAGGTCCTTTTCCACCCGGGCCTGTTTGCCGAGCTTAAATAACAGCTGGTTTACAGGATTTTTGTGCGTGTACCAGGACAGCGTGAAACGGCTGGTATGCTCATCCATCTTTTCCATAAAGAAATGGAGGGAGTTCTTCTTATTTGCATCGGTTTCAGTGAGCACAATACTTTCATCCGGATTATAGGCAAAGCTGCTGACATATACTGTACGCTCTCCTT
>NZ_DATCRF010000143.1:0-7457 GCF_036569125.1 Chitinophaga sp.
GGTGAATGGTATCATTGCCTGGTGTTACTACAAATGCCTCAAAAGATCTGCCCAGATAATGCATATGCGGCCACACATATAAAAGCGATTGCTCTTCGGGCGTTCTCATTTTCAGCTCAAACGTTTT
The DNA here is from genome assembly GCF_036569125.1 of Chitinophaga sp. Lineage (GTDB taxonomy): Bacteria > Bacteroidota > Bacteroidia > Chitinophagales > Chitinophagaceae > Chitinophaga. The sequence goes on from NZ_DATCRF010000143.1 coordinate 128, forward strand.
TACCTGGTCCGGGGGGATCATGAAAATGGGATCAATATCCCGCTCACCTACGCCACCGGAACCAATGCTGATGATCCGTACCGGCCTTTTTACCGGCGCATCTTTAAAGTACATGTTCACTCCCACTATCGATTGCTCATCTGCCGCTATGGGCGCATAATGCGTGGTAAAGATCACTACTCCCCTGTTGGGAAATGTCCAGCCAAAATCATTGGGATAGTATTCTGCCGAGGCCCCGGGGATCCATCCCGTATAATAAACCATCGTTCGTTTCAGCGGGTCAAATGCGCTCCTGTTCTGTGGCTCCTCGTCTGTATCAATGGTGCTTAAACCCGCATCCAGGTCCACACTGGTATCCGCTACACTATAAAAACCATAATTAACATGGTGTATGATCTTTTTATTGTTGGTCACAAACTCAATGGCCTCTACACTTTTACCGGCCGGTAGTTCAAACGGCACTTTATATTCTATAAACCTTTCCTTATTATTTCCTTTAACGGTGAACGGTATTTTCGATTTTAATACCAGGTCCGGCGCCCGGCCATTTAACAGCTTACCGGCGTTTGTATTCAGTACCGGTGCATTCTTAGGCGCTTTTCCTTTGGGCGCTTTATTGTCTATCCACGCAAGAATAGCCTGCTTCTCCTCAACGGTAAGCCCCCGCTGGTTGGCGAAGTGTGAATATGCCGTATCTGCCTGCCAGGGCGGCATATAGCCGGTGCTGATCACTTTTTTTATGAAGGGAAGCCTCTTAGTAAAATCTTCATAGTTCAATAGCGGAAAAGGGGCAGCCTCTCCGGGATTATGGCAAACACCACATTTACGTAACAATACCGGTTCAACATCGTAGTAGGTTTGTGCACGAAGCGCCGTGAATGTAAACAGGAATACTATTGTAAATAAGCGTGCTGGCATATGCTTCATTTATTGCTGATCAGGCAACCTACTGCCGTTGTTTTAAAAGGGTTCACTGTTCTATGTTGTAAAAAATTTTCAATGGCGTCACGCAGATAATGATGGTCTGCCTGCCTTTTCTTTTTGCCAAGGCTCACGGCCCAGTCATCAATGGCGCCATTGTATACCAGCACGCTGTTATTGTCATATAAAAAAACTTCAGGCGTTACCGTTGCCTGGGTATAATTTACCAACGCTTCTTTTTTATCCCGCACCAGCACAAAATCAACTGCATATTTTTGCTGAAAGGCTTTTATCTCATCATCACTGTAGGCCGGTCCTGCAAAAACGCCCACAATGGCCAGGGAATCTTTTTTGTTCTTTTGAAGCTCATTCAATACAATAGTGTAATTGCGGCTCAGCGGGCAGTCCGGCGAAAGGAACACCAGGGCGGTCAGCTGCTTGTGAATGCCGGATAAGGAGAAGGGCCTGCCTTCTATTGTTCTTACCTTAATGGCTTTCAGCGCATCCCCTGCCGGCTGCTGTGCATGTAAAACTCCTAAAAATAAACAGCCGCAAATAAGCAACACATATTTCATGAAAAGCAGTTTAACAATGGATCCAGATCAGACAATAAGCCCGATCTGAATCCATTGTAGTATTCTACGATTTATTTCTTATCCCACCAAACTCTTCCCGTAATATCGGTTAAACCGCCCAGCTCAGGATCTTTCTGCATTTCTTCGATAGAGGCCCTTCTGTTGGCGTAGTTAAAATCAGTGATCGGAGGTACAAACAGGCTCCATCTTCTGGGCATGATAGTTTCAGAGCCACCAGTTCTCATTTTTTCTGCCTTAAGCACTACTCCTGTCTGGCTCGGGTAACCGGTTCTTTTTATTAACGCCCAGCATTCATATGGATTGCGATAGAAGTTAATGAACTGCTGAACACAGATCTGCTCCAGACCTTTGGCAGGGTCGTATGCAATATCCGGCGCCTGCTTGTACGCAGTTACTTCATCAGCTGTTAGCGGGGTGTAATCCACTACCACTGCATCTTTACCCCACTCATCATAATCCGCCAGGGACGCTTCAATACCCTTATTATACCAGTCTGCTGCATCTTCAGTAGTAACGCCTCTTGCGGCTAATTCAGCCCGCATAAAACATACATCTGCATAGGTGATCACAGGATAGTTAACCTTCCCCTTCGCTATGGACGAATTGAACATTGCATATTGTATATACGAAACATAAGCGGTGGTACCGGTGATGTAATTGAAATAAAATCTTTTGTCGGGCTCATTGGCGGCATCAGGACTAATATAACGGCCCCTGTATTCCTGGTATACTTCACCGGGCGCAATGTCACCGGAAGCCTGGAAAGTATTAAACTGGTCTTGGGTCAGCGCCACTTTCTGATAGAAGTTCCTGATACGGGGATCATGATTCCTGTACATAAAATCTATGGATGCTTTTTGTCCGGAAATACCTGCGGCTACATTGTAGTTGCCACCATTGGCTACATCAGGGCCGGCTTTGAACACCCAGGATGTCGCCCTGCTGTTAATAGGGCCTACATTGTCGGCCAGCACTTCGCTAATAATGGCTTTTGCTGCATCCGGTTTTCTTTTGAGCATGCGCATGGCAATGCGTAATCTAAGAGAATTGGCGGCCATGGCCCAGTTCATCGATTCTGTTCCTGTGCCATGATAATACAGGTCAGACGTGCCTAGTTTTTCCTGGTCAGGTAAGCTCTGTTTTAATATTGCAACTGCATTTTTTAGCTGAGTGTCCAGCGTATCATACAGCGCTTCCTGCGTGTCATATTTAGGTGTTAATTCCGGAGGAAAAGTATACCTCGCTCTAAATCCCTGTGAATAAACGATACTGCCCAAAAGGTCAGAAACGCCAAATGCAGCTAGTGCCATTGGAACATAGGAAATGGCGCGGATATGCTGGTACTTTGATCTCTTAGCTTCATCCATTTTGTCGATCACATTCCTCATTTCCACGAGGGTACCGCCCGCCCCTATTGTTTCCCTTGAATACAGATCCTCATAAATATAAGGATAGTTGGAAGCCGAAATCGGCGTTTTAAACCGCGTGATAATGGCGCCATTACCAGGCAGGGGCACCCAGGCGCCAATCCAATACTGTATGTTACGGTGTATATCATAGTATGCCTCAAAGTCATTGGTATGCAGGGCCAGCGGAGCGGTTGGGAACAAGGTCCTCACGTCTACCTCTTCTCTCTGGACCAGGTCCGGGTCAGTGTTCAGCTCTGCATATTTATCGCGGCTGCAGGAAGTAGCCAGAAGCGTCAGCGCACAGACTGCGTGTAAAAATATCTTCCTCATAATTCTATTTTAAGATCCTGGTTATTATTAGTTTTTGATCGGGCTATCTCTTAGAAACTTGCGTTTACAGAAAATCCATATTGTCTGAAATAAGGTGTACCACCGTTTTCGATAAATGCACCACTGCTGGTAGAGCTTAGGTTATCCGGGTTCACGTGATCCGGAGCGCTGTTATACAGGAAGAAAAGGTTACGGCCTATAAGCGAAAGCCGCAGGCTGTTCATTTTTAATCTGCTGGCTACGCCAACTGGCAAGTCATAACTAACAGACAGCTCGCGCATAGATACCCATGAAGATTCAAACATACTGGCAGTTCTGATACCATTGCTCCATCCATAGGTGCGATCATAATAATCAGCGGCAGCTACCGGCTTCACATAGTTCTTTGCATACGCATCAGCTACCGTCATTCCTGAAACATCATGTTCCTGGCCATCAGCACTATATGCCGCTTCTATAATAGTACCAGCTGCAAATACGCCTACCGGTAAAATACCGTCATGCCGTTCGGGTGTAAGGCCATTGTAATCTGCCGTGCCTGTGTAAGATAAACCGCCCAGTGCAGTATTACGGCCGGCCAGTGTATGTTTAATCATACCATACTGTGATCCGTAACCATAAGTATTGGAGTATACATCACCACCGAATTTTGCATCCAGGAATACGCTCAGAGAAAGTCTTTTATAATTGAAAGTATTACGAATACTTCCGAGGAAGTCAGGCATGGTGGATCCAACAACCGGATCAGATTCTCCGCCTACACCCGGGTTATAGGTGCCGGATCTCAGGTAGTAGATCACCGGTGCGTCAAAATTGCCTCCTTTGGGATCAAAGCCTACTACCGGCATGCCGTTCAGGCCACTTTGCACGTTAGCGCCGTTGCCATCCTTTGCCTGGTAGGAAGCATAGTGATAATTAGCGCGGATAGCACCATAATCACCGCCCAGGTTAGCCACGGAGTAAATGCCATCTCCTCCGTCCAGCAATGCTGCCTTGGAGTTAAATGGCAATGAAAGTATCGTATTCTTGTTCCGGGTATAGTTGAACATTACATCCCATGAGAAATTACCCTTTTTGTAAGGCGTTCCATACAGGCTAAGCTCTATCCCCTGGTTCCTTACCAGGCCACCATTGATCAGGGCACTTACTACGCCTGATTCACGGGGTACAGTAAAGTCCTGGATCTGGTTTTTGGAATCCTGTTGGTACCAGGTAAAGTCGCCACCCAGCCTGTTGCCAAACAGCTTAAACTCAAGCCCGGCTTCAATTTTAGCGTTCCGTACCGGTTTAAGGTTCTGATTGGGCAATGAATTGCCATACAGGCCATACCTGAGTATAGTTCCGCCTGAAGCATCTTTATACAAACCGTAAGAAGAATAGGCGCCTGCATTGGTTTTATACGGAGAGGTACCACCACCTGCCTGTACATAGGAAACGCGCAGCTTACCAAAATCAACCATTTTAGGCAGTTTCAGCAGATCGGTGAATACAAAGGCCAGGTCTGCTCCGGGATAAAAGTAGGAATAGCTGCCATGACCATCATTATATACCAGTGTGCTGTTCCAGTCGTTACGGCCATATATGTTCAGTGTCAGGTAGTCTCTGAAACCTATGCTGGCCTGGTAGAACAAGGAAGCCATTTGCAGATCGTTCGGTTTTCCTTCGTCGACCCTGGGCCTTTCTGCTGAGTTGAAGAGCCGGAAAACATCGGGTATAACAAGCCCTCTGGTTTCCGCATAATAGCCTACCTGCTTGGACTGGTTGAGTTCTCCACCACCTTGTACTAACAGGTCAAAGTCACTTATTTTCTTAATGTAGCTCAGGCTTCCACGGTAACGGTATTGCCTTACACTATTATTGTTAACCTTATATTGACCGCCGTTAAAACCGGGGTCGGTACCTCTTATCTTGGCGGTATAATTTGTCTCAAATGCATTGAGTGATGCACTACCTTCAAAACGAAGCCAGTTGGTAAGATCCGCTCTCAGGTTAATGCCGCCTCTGAAATTATTCTCCTTTTGTTGAAAGTGATTCTGGTAAATGTACCAGAAAGCATTGGAAGCGCCTGAGATGTCTGCTTCCGACAAACCACCATTAGCAGTATCCACATAGTTATGCATCCAGTAATTGATATCATAGTTACGGGGCACTCCATAGCTGGTCGCGTATAACACACTATTGCCGCCCTGTAAGGCCGGGTTTTCCGTTTTACTTTGTGTATAGGATGTATTAATATCCAACAGCACTCCTTTTATAGGACGGTGCGTGGCCCTGAAGCTAAAGCTATTCCTGCCCAGGTTATTATTGGGAGTTGCAGAGGATGCACCCAGGTTAGAATAAGAAAAACGGAAAGTTGTTTTATCATTACCACCGGAAATGCCAATGTTCGTATTACGGGTAATCCCTGTTTTATAGAGTTTCAACGGATCGTTTACACCTGGATTATTGGCGCGGTACTGACCGGTAATGTCTTTAAACATCTGTCCCTTCATTTCAGGGCCAAAGCTGGCATAATAGTATGACTGATCTGTAGACAGCGTATCACCGGCTAACTTAATCCAGTCATCAGCATGTATACCGGCGCCAAACTGGTTCTGCAGATCTACTGTTTTATAAGCTCTTTCAAACATAAAAGACTGGGTAAAAGAAACGCCCAAACCTCTCTGTGAAAAACCTTTTTTTGTTTTGATGAGGATCACACCGTTGGATGCGCGGCTGCCGTATAATGCGGTAACAGCGCCCCCTTTTAACACGGAAATAGATTCAATGTCGTCGGGGTTAATGTCTTTCAGGATGTTCCCGAAATCCTGCTCACCGCCACGGTTGGGGAGGATCACCTGGTCGTCCATCACAATGTCATCTACCACCACCAGCGGCTGGTTACCATACGGATCCAGGCTGGCGCTCCCCCTGATCTGGAAACGGGTAGAAGCCTGCGGGCCGCCCACGTTGGGGGTAACCTGCAAACCAGGCACCATGCCCTGTAAGGCGGAAATTGGGTTGGGGCTGGCTGTTCTCCTGATATCGTCACCGGAAACCTGGGTAACGGAATATCCAAGGCTTCTTTTAGCCCTGCTTTCACCAAAACCCGTAACCACTACTTCATTTAATCCTTTTGTGTCCTGGTTAATAGTAACGTTAACGGTTGAACTGTTACCTACCGCTACTTCTCTGGTAGCATAACCGATCGATGAAATGATCAATGTAGCTGAGGGGGCTACCGAAAAGTGATAGTATCCACGTTCATCGGTAAAGGTACTGTTCCGGGTACCTTTTTCAATTACAGTAGCGCCTATCACTACTGCAGACTTGTCGTCCACAATGGTTCCGCTGATTGATTTTTTGTCCTGGGCGAGCAGTGACGTGCCGGTAAATAGCAGCACCATCACCATGACAAAGGCATGAGATTTTCGCATTGCGCTTAATTTTAGATTTGGTTTGATAAATGCTTCAATATTGGTTGATATTCAACAACTTATAAGCCATGCTTTAATACGGTTGTCCCTCTCATAAGTATAGATCTGTTCACTGGCTCTGATAAGATTGCGTAAATAATAACGGTATAGTCCTATTGCTCTTTTTAATTATAACAGTATGTCTTATTGCTCTACTATCAACGTGGTAATTCAAAAGTATAGAAATCTTTTTAAAAAAAATAAAAAGTAGAAAATTTATTTTAGATAGTTATCGAGTCTTTATATAGTCTTATATATTAAATTAATAGAATTCATAAAGTATGATCGATATAGGATAAATTTATTGTCCAAAAAGAGTTCACGTTTGCGGTTGAGGGTTGAGGGTTGAGGGTTGAGGGTTGAGGGTTGCGGTTGAGGGCTGCGGTTGAGGGTTGTGGTTGAGGGTTGTGGTTAAGGATTGAGGGCTGTGGTTGAGGATTGAGGTTGAAGGTTGAGGTTGAGGTTGGGCTGAGGATTAAGGTTAAGGGTTGTGACTGAGGGTGGAGAGCTGAGGTTAAGGTTGAAGGTTGGGCTGAAGGTCGAAGCTGTATTCTTCCAGGGAACGTTCCAGCGTTTCTGTTGTGAAAGGCTTTAAAATATAATCGATCCCGTTAGCCTT
>NZ_DATCRF010000144.1:0-24729 GCF_036569125.1 Chitinophaga sp.
GCTGCTGTGGATTGAGAAAGCAGTATGGATGCCGGATCATTCAGCCCCTTCCCGGAGCCTTTCAGCATCTTTAATGCAAAGAGGTCCGGCGCTCCGGCCTCCATATAACTCCCGGTTTTCACGAATTTATTCTCCCCTGCCGCCAATATATGGCTTTCCATTTTTGACGACATTACCACGCTTTTAAATTCACTGCCATAGGTCATCCGCAGCTCCTCCCCTAATGGAACAGGTACCTGCACCTGTGATCTTACTTCATCATTGATCGTCTGGCTTTGCATTACCTGCGCAATGGTATTATAGTTTTGATGGTATCTATCAAACGACAGCTCATCCAGGATCCACAGGCCTATAAGCATGGTAATGGCCATACCGGCGGAGAGGCCTGTGATATTAATGAATGAATGCGCCTTGTTCTTGAACAGGCTGCGCATGGCGATCTTCAGGTGATTTTTGAGCATTGTATGGTATTGGATCAGGGGATATGGGCGTGGGCACCAAAAAAATGCCAGAATGAAGTACAATTATGTATCAATGACTTATATGGGGAGTGGCCGTTTGAAATGTCCGGTTATAGTACAGGGCTGTCCGGTTTCAAAATTACGGCACATGAAAAGCTGCCTCAAAATTTTACTTTCGAGACAGCTTTCTACAGTACAGCGGAAGGAGACTGATTAAAATTTGAGCATAAAATGATGGGCCGATAATTTATAACCCTTGTTCAGGTACAAACGGTGCGCATCATTTAACTGGAACCCACTATCCAGCACTACGCCTGTTTTATTGGTTTCTTTAGCCAATGCCTTTATATAATCAAGCAGTGCGCCTGCATGGCCTTTACCACGGTATTCAGGCAGGGTGCACAGGTCATCCACATAAATAAAGCGGCCGGCAAACAGCGAGTACAGGTTGCGGTAACCGGCAAAGGCAGCTACCTTATCTTTCTCTGCTATGTATAGCATGTGGTACCCTTCCTGCTGCATTTCCTTTACCTGCTGCAGGTAATGATCCCGGTTAAGATGAGGGCGCAGGGTTTGCACCACTTCCCAGCAGGCATTGATCTCTTTTTCGCTTTGTGCAAATTTTACCTGGTGCATATTAGTGGTTTAAATTTGGGGGTGCATGTTCAGGGCTACGCCTATACGGGTCCATGCATTGATGGTAATAGCACCCATAATGATCTCCGCGGTTTTTACTTCGCCAAAGGCAGCCAGCGACTTATTATACAGCTCATCGCTTAAGCCATGCTGGTGAATGAGGGTTATTTCTTCTGTGATAGCCAGCACCAGCTGCTCCTGTTCGTCAAACACATTGGGGGCTTCGCGCCAAACACCTACCAGGTAAAGCTTTTGCGGGTTCTCACCCAGCTTCAGGGCTTCTTTGGTATGTGCGTTTACACAATAGGCGCAGCCATTGATCTGGGCGGCCCTTATTTTAATGAGCTCGTAGTGGTTTTTATTAATGCTGCTTTGCTCCATGTATTTGTCCAGTGCAAACATAGCGGTGTATGCAGCGGGTTGCACTTTACCCATTAAGAATCTTGACATCGTCTTTCGGTTTTAATTTTATCAGATATTGTTGGTTTGATACATTGTTGTTTGCCGGCTGCGCAGGGCATCCAGGCTCCACTTATACGCCGGTAAGCAGGCCAGCAGCAGGCTGGCGGCACTGGCGGTGAACACGGAATAATTAAGCGGGGATTGTATGCCAAAGGCCTGCGTCATACACAAGGCAAAGGTGAAGAGTAATACCCCGCTGCCAATGGCGGCCCAGCGGGTCCATAACCCTATGATGAGCAATGCGCCGAAAATAATTTCCGCTGCGGAGGCTATGGCGGCAAATACTTCCGCCAGCTTAGATGGTAAAAAGGACAGCAGCTGGCCGGCGTACTGCATAAAATGGCTCCAGTCGCCCCAGCTGATGCGGGCGCCGCCCGGCGGGCCCCATACGCCAAAGCGATCCAGCCCGGCTACCAGGTAACTGGCGCCTATGGCTAAACGAAGATAGAGCTGTACGTATGTGTAATTGCTTTTCATATACTGTTGTTTGTAATTGACTTCACAAAAGTATCGCCTCATTGGGCTATCTTTATAGTCCAGGTACAATAAACCAGGTAGTCCAGATGCTTCCATTCTCCACCCTGCTTCCTATTAATAAAGAATCGGCTATGCCGGTGTACCAGCAAATTGCCAATGGCCTGGTAGGCCTGATCCGCGAAGGGGTTATTAAACCCGGCGCAACGCTGCCCGGCAGCCGGGAAATGGCCCTGCTGCTGCAGGTGCACCGCAAAACTATTATTGCTGCTTACCAGGAGCTGTTTACGCAGGACTGGATAGAGACCATTCCCCGCAAGGGCGTGATCGTATCCCAGCGGCTGCCGGAAATAAAACCGCGCACTTTTAAAGCGGCGGCTAAAATACCTGCCTATGCGGGCAATACCGGTTTCACCTTTAACAAGATAGGCGCTTACCCCGCAACGGCCGGGCGTTCCGGCGAGCACCGCCTGGTTATCAATGACGGCTTCCCTGACCACCGTATAGGGCCTATAGACCTGCTGATGCGGGAATACCGGAGCCTGTTCCACAGCCCGGGCATAAAACGTTATGCTACCTATGGCCACATGGCCGGCCCCGCGAGCCTGCGCAATGAGCTGACCCAGTTCTTAACTGAAACACGGGGCCTGAACATTGGCCCTAATAATGTGCTGCTTACCCATGGCGCACAAATGGCTATTTATGTTGCGGCCAGGCTGATATTGAAACCCGGATCCACGGTGCTGGTAGGGCAGCCTAATTATTTTATGGCGGATATGATCTTTCAGCAGTTCGGGGCTAAGCTGATACGCATACCGCTGGATGAGAACGGGATGGATATTGATGCCATTGCGCGCATCTGCAAACAGAAAAAACCGGACCTGCTGTATATTATTCCCCATCACCACCACCCTACTACCGTAACCTTAAGCGCAGAGCGGCGTATGAAGCTGCTGGAGCTGATACGCCAGTACCAGCTGCCGGTGATAGAAGATGATTACGATTATGATTTTCATTACAGCGGCAGCCCTATACTGCCCCTGGCCAGCGCAGACCATGACGGCAACGTGATATACATAGGCTCCCTTACCAAAACGCTGGCTACGTTCATACGTGCGGGTTATATGGTAGCGCCGGAGAACTTTATTACCGAAGCTGCGCTGATGAGAAGGATGATAGATATACGCGGCGATAACCTGCTGGATGAGGCCCTGGCCCTGCTGTTCAGGAACGGTGATATGCAGCGGCACCTGAAAAAATCCGTAAAGCTTTACCATGAGCGGCGGGATCACCTTTGCACCCTGCTGCAGCAGGAGCTGCAGGATGTGGTTACTTTTCAGCGGCCGGCCGGCGGCATGGCCGTATGGGCGCAGTTCCACAAACAATATCCCTTACCGGCCATTGCGGCCCGCGCATCGGCCAAAGGGCTGTTTATGAGCGACGGCAGCGCATATAGCTATGGCACGGTGAACCACAATGCGCTGCGCATGGGCTTTGCATCACTGAATGAAAAGGAATTGAGCGAGGTGGTGGACATATTGAAGAAGGTGGTGTAAATGCAGAATTAAGATAAAAAGGTTAAATTAGTAACCATAACCGTCATGAGAACACCCATCCCTCAAATAAAAACTAAGCCCAGCCGCATTATTGAACCATCGGCAAATGGAGCAAGCAGGCCCGCAATACCTGTTTCCTTTAATACAGCGCCTGTTGCGCAAACAGTAACATCTCCCTTACGCACGGTAAAACCCTTTCATGGCAATGCGCCGGTACAACGTACTATATCGGAGGCAAGGGACTGGGTAAAGGTTAACAGTGACAGATCGGGTTACCCTAACGGATGGAGCGCTATGCCCCGCGCCCCTGAAATAAGAGCTTATATAAAAAGTAAAAAGGATGGCTGGAAGGACCTGGAAGCGGAGCTGGATGGCCCTAAACGAACGAAAACGGCGCCTAAAAAAACTACCGGTGTAACCACTACAACCGGCGGCACCAGCGCTGCTGCGCTGAACTGGCAGAAACGGAAACAAAAGCTGGATGATAGTGTAGATATTGCCAATGACAAGATCCAAAAGACCACCGGCGCCGTAAAGGCTTTCTTTGAAAAGCTAACCTCTTTACCGGCCAACATCCGGGTAAAGATCATCGGGCTGGCAAATGCTGTAGGCGTAAAGCTGGACCAGGAACATTCCCGGCTGGCATTTTTCAGCACCTCCCTGCTTGAATACACAAAACAAGAGCTTAGCACCAATAAACGCACGCCGGAAATACAAACCGCTATTGTGGAAGACCAGAACACCAAGGGATTAAGCGTGCATATTTCGGGGAATAACAGCGGCGCCAATCTATTGCTGCAGCAACAATTAGGTAAAAAAACGCTGGAAAAAGGTTATACAGATACGATAAGGCCTTTTCATATTAAACGGAAAGCCGCTGCACTGGAAGAAAATGTTAAGAAAAGAAAAGTAGAAGATGTAAAACGGCTTAAGCTGGATACCAACCACAGGCTAAGCGACTATAAAAAAGGTAAGAAAAAAAATGAGTTTGTTTTAAAGGACGGAAGCGGCCAACCTATTTCCAGGAAGCAATTAAGAAAGAACGTGGCAAAATCCCTGGCTGTTTCCTCACATAAGGAAACAAAGACCGGCCCGCAGAACCGCCAGCGAAAAGGCGCCCGGCACTTTGTAAAAAAAGAGCGCAACACAAAACTGAAAAATGTACAGGTAAGGATACCGTCGAACAGCCGGAATATTCATGCAGAATCGGCCATCCTGGAAAGTTTAAAGAACCAGGCGGATCAGATAATAACTGCAGTCGGAGGCACGAAAGTAGCCTGTACTGCCTGCCAGGCCTATTATACAAAATTAAAGCAGGAAGCGCTATTAGGGAATAATACCAGCTTTGCCTGGTTATCCGAATCCTCCATTAACCAGCTGGGGTTTGATGCAGATAAAGTAACAGAGTACCTGCTGGAAATAAAGTCCATACTGGACAGCCGTATCAACGACCTGCGGTTTTATGAAGGCAAGTCCGGCACCTTTAATGATGATGACCTGACACATGAAACCGACATAGATACAGATTCTGAGGATGAAGCAGCCATGGATGAAGTAAGCACCGCCACCTCTTTACTTGAGAAAGTTGATGAGGCAATGGACCTGTTATAACGTCCCATCATACCCGCCAAAGCCTTGCCGCCAAAAAGCCGCTACCCTGCCGGTTTGATATTCGTAATGATTAGTTTGATATTCGTAAACGGTGAAGCATGCACTGCTCATATCTTTGTACATTACTTAGGATTGAAATTTGTTGGGTATAATTAAACGAACAGGCAATGGAAATAACAAGAACAGGTTCGCGGCCTTCCGCTAAGGGGCCGGATGATTGGTTTACCGGGGCTGTGCGGATAGATCCGCTCGTGGACTGGATGGAACAGGTTACAAAAGAACAGTATAAGGGCAAAACCTCCTGATATGGCAAGGATCTTTATCACCGGCTCTGCAGATGGGCTGGGGCATTTAACAGCAAAATCATTGATCGATCTGGGGCACCAGGTGGTGCTTCACGCCCGCAATGCAGAACGGGGAAAACAGGCATTAGAGAAAGCACCGGGTGCAGAAGATGTATTAATTGCAGACCTTTCCAGCATAGCGGAAACCAGGGCGCTGGCTGAAAACGCCAATGCTTCAGGCGCTTTTGATGTAGTGATACACAATGCCGGTGTGTACCGGGTATCCGGCAAAAGCGTTGATGGCTTGCCGTTAGCATTTGCTGTAAACAGTATTGCACCTTATATACTAACCTGCCTGATGCATAAACCGGAACGGCTTATTTACCTGAGCTCCGGCATGCATTTACATGGCAATCCAAACATGGATGATCTTTCACATGTTACTTACTCCGATACAAAGCTGCATGACCTGATCTTGTCTATGGCGGTAACCCGTAAATGGGCCGGCGTATACTCGAATGCAGTTGATCCCGGCTGGGTGCCCACAAAGATGGGCGGCGCAGGCGCACCAGATAGCCTTAAAGAAGGTTTTGCCACGCAGGTTTGGCTGGCTGTAAGCGATGATGCTGAAGCAACCGCAAGCGGCCGGTATTTCCATCATAAAAAACAGGCGCATTATTTAGCGGCTGCTGAAGATGCGGCTGTACAGGAGAAATTCCTTTCCCTTTGCGAAGAAATTACAGGGGTAAGATTTCCCTGATCCGGCTACGCCCGTGGCGCAGCCAATTCATGCGCCTGACCGGGATTATATCCGAAATGCTTTTTAAAGGCAAAGGAAAAATGCGACAGGTTTTCAAAGCCTGCATCAATAAATATTTCAGTAGGCTTCCGTTTGTTAACTGCAATCTGGTAATGCGCATGCTCCAGGCGCTTACGGGTAAGCCAGCGGCGGGGCGTGGCTTTGAACACCTTTTCAAAATCTTTCTTAAAAGTGCTGAGACTGCGCCCACTGAGGTAGGCAAGCTTTTCGAGCGGAAGGTTGTACAGGAAATGCTGTTCCATAAAATCGGCCAGGTTCACCTTGCCTGGTTCATGAAAATCGCTGAGCAGCCTTTGTACATGGGGATTACAGGCATCCAGCACCGTAAGGCACTCAGCAATTTTAATTTCAGCCAGCTCCGGCGGCAATTCATCCTGCATTGCGAAATAAGGCACCAGTGAGCTAAACAGGCTTTCCAGCAAAGGGTGTTTTTCTAAGGCCAGATGGCCCTTCCATTTACCTTCGGCAGGATTTTCCGTTCGTGCAGCATAAAACTTTTTTAGTAAGGCTTCCGGAAACAAAATGGACAGTGAACTGAATGGCTCCCCATCCGCAGGTAGTTTCACCATCCGGCCCAATTGGTTGCGTGGAATAAGCAGCGTAGTTCCCTGTGTAAAACGATGTACCTGGTCGGCATAGGACAGTTCCAGCGTTCCGGCAAAAACATACACCAGCGCATGCTGATCAAGGATCAGCTCCCGGCTGTAATGTATTTCCCTTTTACAGGATACAAAGATCCGGCCCTTTACACTTGCGCCTGTTTGTTCCATAATATAAAGCTAACAAATTAGTGAATACTGCCCGGCGCCGGGATCACTTCAACAGGCCCAGTCTGATCAAGCTTTCAGCTGTTGCGTTCACGGCTTCCTGGTTGCTGCGCGGACGCCAGTTCAGCAAAAGGGCAGCTTTCTTATGGCTGGCCTCTTTCACCATGCCCAGCAGGGGAACAACGAGCCTTATCTTTGGATTAAAAAGCGCCGTGAGCCGGATCAGCCAGCCGGGGATCTCCTTGCGGGGAACTTTTGCAGCCTTATCGCCCAATCTGCTGTGCAGCATATTTGCAATATCCAGCATAGAGATGGATTCACCGGCTACGGCAAGAAAACGCTCACCGCGGGCCGCGGGATCAACCATTGCTTTCACATGCAGATCGGCTACATCCCGTACATCAACATAACCGCTACGTATACTAGGCACGCCTTTTAAGCGCCCTGTAAGCATTTGATGGATCATTTGAATTGAATGCGAATAGTCCGCGCCCAACACCGGCCCTAATACACCCACAGGATTTACCACGGCAAGTTCCAGGCCTTTGCCTTCCCCGTTCACGTAATTCCATGCTGCTTTTTCCGACAGGGTTTTGGATTTCTGGTATGCCGGCACATCCTGGCTAAGGTCCGACCAATCTTCTTCAGTATAAGGCGTTTTTTTATTGGTGCCCATACCAACAGCGCCAAACGCGGAGGTTAGCACCACCCGTTGTACACCGGCGGCTTTTGCAGCACGCAGCACAAACAATACGCCATTAACTGCAGGTGTAATGAATTCGTCCTCATGCTTAGCATTAAAGTTGGGTGTGGGCGAGGCAGGATGGATCACATAGGTGCAGCCTTGCACGGCTTCCTGCCAGCCGTTTTCCTGTGACAGATCCGCTTCAACAAAAGACAGGTTATCAAAATCAGTTATGCCGCCGGTGCTCAACATCTGCTTTACATCGGGTATTCGATTCAGCGAGCGCAGGCTGGCCCTAACTTTATAACCCTTATTCAGCAAAGCAATTATACAATAGCTGGCAATGAAGCCCGAACCACCGGTTACCAACACCATTTTGCCCTTACTTGTGATCTCCATTTTTTTTATGCAAAAGTAAATACGGGGAAGTTTGAGGGTTTTGTTCAAACGTTGTATTTACTTTGTTGAGAAGGTTATTATGTTCCTTCCCTATTGACTACGCAAACTCTTCACCGGGTCCGTTAACGCGGCTTTGATACTCTGAAAACTCACTGTGAGCAGGGCAATTCCCATTGCCAGCAATCCTGCTAATGCAAAGATCCACCAGTCGATCGTAGTCTTATAGGCAAATTCATTCAGCCATTGATCCATTCCCCACCAGGCAATCGGGGTAGCCAGCAACAGTGCTACCAGGATGAGTTTGAGAAAGTCTTTGGAGAGTAAGGCTACCACGCTGCCAACAGATGCGCCCAGCACTTTCCGTACGCCAATCTCTTTGGTACGTTGTTCGGCGGTGTAGGTGGCCAATCCAAATAATCCTAAACAGGCAATGAAGATAGTGAGGCTTGAAAAGAGGGTTAATACCTGTTCTATTTTTTGCTCGCTGACATAAACCTGCGCAAAGCGATCATCTAAAAATGAATAGGAAAAAGGAGCTGCGGGCGAAAATGATTCCCACTGCTGCTTCAGTGAAGCAAGGAACTGCGGAAGCTTATCCGTATGGGTTTTGACCAGGATATTGCCTGAGTTCCTGCCCAGGAACATAACCAAGGGCCCGATCTTTTGCCGCAGGGATTCAAAATGAAAGTCGCTTACCACACCAATTACCCGGTAATATGTTTTTACACCGTTATCATCAATATGTCCGATCAGCTCCCGTCCAATAGGATCCTGCTGCCAGCCCAGGTCACGTACAGCGGTTTCATTCAGAATAACAGCAAAGGAATCGGTTGGGAAACTTTTTGAAAAATTACGCCCCTGCACCACCTTCATTCCCAGGGTAGGAATATACGCATCATCCACATAATAGAACCGGCTCATAACACCCTTATCAGGATTTTCTTTTGACATTACGGTGGTGTTATCCATATTTGAATTTCCAACAGGCACCTGTCCTGATACACTCGCCGTGAAGACTTGCGGAGATTGCATGATCCGGTCACGGAATACAGCTTCGTTATTGCGAAGCATGTGCGTATCGTGAATAACCATCACCTGTTCGCGATCAAAGCCAACTTTTTGGCTTTGCATGTAACGTAGCTGCCGGTCGGCCGTAACAGTGGCAACGATCATTGAAATGGTGATAAAAAATTGAAACACCACCAAACCATTTCGCAGGTTAAAGCTTCCGCGTCCGGTGGTAACCTGCCCTTTCAACACTACAACAGGTTTAAAGGACGACAGGTAAAAAGCGGGATAACTACCAGCCAACAATCCTACCAGCACTGCAGCTGCCACTAAGCCGGCCGCTACAAATGGATTGATCAATAAGCTGAAGGTAAGCTGCTTGCCTGTAAGCTGATTAAAGAAGGGCAGCGCCAGGCCTACCACCAGCAATCCAACCAGCAGCGCCACTATTGCCAGCAGCACGGATTCAATCAGGAACTGCTGCTGTAATTGTCCTTTTACGGAGCCCAGCACCTTACGCACTCCTACCTCACGTGAACGCCGTACAGCCGTAGCCGTAGACAGGTTCATGAAGTTCACACAGGCTATCAGCAACATAAAAACAGCAATGGCTGTAAGCACGTATACGTATAGAATATTTCCTCCGGGGCTTAATTCGGCCCCTCCGAACCGGGAATGCAAATGAATA
Organism: Chitinophaga sp.; assembly: GCF_036569125.1. Taxonomy (GTDB): domain Bacteria; phylum Bacteroidota; class Bacteroidia; order Chitinophagales; family Chitinophagaceae; genus Chitinophaga. The sequence goes on from NZ_DATCRF010000144.1 coordinate 9,852, forward strand.
CTGGTGAGTGGTTGAAGAAAGATACCGAAATCATCGCCCTTTGCACGAAACTGCGCCGGGGTGATCTTCAGCCATTGCTGCAACTCAGCCCCGATCTGTTTTTCAGCGAGCCGGGGAATTTTAGCCTCCAGCTTTTTATAGTCGTATTTCTCCGGCAGCAGCAAATAGGTGTAATAGTTTATACTATAAAGCCATCCTATATGCTGCTCTTCATAACCAGCTAACGAAATAAGCATATCAAAGTGGAAATGGGAGTTCGGCGGTACATTCCTGACCACACCTGTAATCCGGTAAGGCTTTTTTTCCCTGCCAAATAACAAGACTTTCCCAAGCGGGTCCTGGTTGCCGAAGTATTTGCGGGCGGTTCCCTCTGTTAGCACCAGCGTGTTGGGCTCGGCCAGGGCCCGTTTAGGCTCCCCTTTCAGGAGCGGAATGCTGAACACTTCAAAAAAAGTTGAGTCGGCAGCGAGCAGGTTATCCTGTTTAAATGAGCTTGTTCCGTAACTAACAAACTCACTTCCCTGGTTCAGGATCCGCGTTGCTTTTAATACTTCCGGAAATTCCTGTTGTAAGTCCCGGCCAACATTGGGCCCTAACATGGGCCCGCCAACATCCTTACCATCCAATCCCAGCTTGAGCGCGGCCCGGAAGATCCGGTCTGCTTTCTCATTATAGCGGTCGTAGGATAATTCATCCTGCACATACAGCATGATCAGTATACAGGTAGCCAGCCCGATGGCCAAACCAACTATATTAATGCCGGTGGAAATTTTTTGCCGCTTCAGATTTCGAAACGCGATCTTTAAATAATTACGGATCATGATGGAGTTTAAGCTAGAGGTATAGTATTGTTGTTTATTCATTTTTCTTTTGCGCACAAACGGTGGCAGCACTGATATTACGTTCAGCAGGTAACGCAGCGTGGCCCTGGTTTTGCCTGAAGTATTATACCAGTGCGTATAAAGCTCATTCAAATCGCCTTCTACTTCCTCCAGGGTATTGTGAGGATGCAGGCGGACTAGCAGCCAGTGTGCCCAGCGGGGTGGTTGAACAGGTGATCTCATACGCTGCCCAGTCGAAAAGTGTGAGGCGGCAATAACTGCCAGAGGTTTTGACGGAGCTGCTGAATTTCCTGAAGCGCCTCGCTCCCCAGCGCTGTGATCCGGAACAGCCTTTTACGCCGCCCACCGCGTTCCGCTGTGGCCCCGCCCAGCTCTGATTGCACAAAGCCTTTCTCTTCCAGCCGGATCAGCGTGTTATGAACTGTACCAAATGTAACGATACGGCCTGTATGCTCTTCCAGCGCCTGGCTCACTGTAACGCCGTAGCCCTCCCCATCCAGGATGGCTACCATTAGCAAAACCACTTCTTCAAATTCACCCAGATACGTTCTACGCATAAGTGCAGGTTATTAGTTTCTATTTTGTCGAACAAATGAGATGCCAGGTAATAAAAGAGGCCGTTTTCCTAATGGGAACGGCCTGTTTATGGTAAATAACAAGTTAATGAGTGTTCGGAAATGAACGTTATTGTCCAGCACCGGACAACAACCCTTTCACCCATCGCTTAAACTTTCGCTTGGGTTTATTATATCTTCTCCATTTGGATGCCAGGTCAAACTCGCGGTTCATGAAATAATAATCCGCATCTGTTTCAGGCATTACATAAACAGGGTGTGTGATGCTGATAAGCTGCTCCGTTGGCCTGTTGGCGTTATGGCTGTCTTCTCTAAAAGTATGCGTAGCATCTTCCCGGAAACCAATATTGCTGATCAGGTTCACATTAGGGGTAATGCATAAGCCGTTCTCAAAAAGAGTGATCAGCTGCAGCTGATGGTCCCATGCCTGTACGCGGTGCTGCTGTACGGTTTCAAAAATGTTCACCCATATATCTATCAAAAAGGGATCCGTGAATATTTTCTGCAGCTGTGGTCTTACATCTTCCAATTTATAAGCGCGCAGGTCCACATCATATTGCTGCCATACCCGGCGCCAGCTGGCCCAGCCCCAGATGCTGCTATGGCGTGAAAAATAGTAGCTGGCAGGGCCCCATGTTTGCCCGTCCTGCGAGTTGGTGCCGGTAACAACAAACATGCGGGTATCATGACGGTATTTTTCCAGCATGGCATCGCAAAAGTAAAAGAAGCTGGTGTTGGGCAAACAATCATCTTCCAGGATAATGCCTTCCTCTTCGTGCTCAAAGAACCAGGTAATGCCGGATGCAGGGGCGTGCATGCTGCCCAGGTTCTGATCACGGAACAGCGTATGTACGGTGCAGGGCCAGTCCACCTGTTTAATAATATCCCTGGTTTGCGCACACAGTGCAGCATCTGTAGGATGGCCTTCCCGGGGCCCGTCTGCCGCTACATACAGCCGCTCGGGCCTTACCGCTTTTACCTGGTCAAAAACCTGTTGCGTGGTATCGGGCCGTTTAAAAATAAGCATCAGAACTGCGGACTGCACCTTATAGCTGGACATACGACTTTCTTTTGTGCGACAAATCTAATTTTTTATAATTTAGCAAACAATTCAGTACGCCACATGCAGCAGAAAGCGGATACACCGGAGAATATTCTGATCAGTATTATTATTGCCACCTTTAATGCCGGAAACCATCTGCAGGACTGTCTTAGCTCCATTGCCGCACAAACCGCAAATATAGAAGTGATCGTAGTTGACGGCGGCAGCACCGATGATACCATTGCTATATTAAAAACATTTGAGCATACGTTAAACTTATCCTGGACCAGCGGGCCTGATGCCGGTATTTATGATGCCCTGAACAAAGGCGCACAAAAGGCTAAGGGGAAATGGGTGTATTTCCTGGGTGCAGATGACCGGCTGCTGGCGGGTTTCAGCGAAATGGCCGCACTGCTGAAAGATGAGCATACCGTATATTACGGCGACAGCGAACCGTATTATGGCAACAGCGGCGCCACTCCCCTGCTGCTTACGGGCAAATTCAGCTCATACCGGCTGGCCAAACATGGTATGAACCACCAGGCTATTATTTACCCTACGGCCGTGTTCCGCAAATATAACTATGACCTGCGCTATAAGGTGTATGCAGATTATGCGCTGAATATACAGGTGTGGGGCGATCATACGTTTAAAAAAGTTTATCATTCCATTACCCTTGCACGGTATGATATGACCGGCTTTTCCGCCTCAGGAAATGATGTGCTTTTCAAACAGGAGAAATTACAGCTGATACGCCGTAATATGGGCTGGCTGCTGTATTTAAGAATGCTGTATAAGCGTTATAAGCAAAAGCTGCAGGGCGAAGGCGGTTACTGGGACGCCTGATCTAACCCGGGAAGAACTTCTTCAATATTTTGCGTACCGGCCGTTGTGCCTTTTTTAATTGTTTAAGGTAGGCCTTACGCATCACCGAATAGCTGCTTTCAAACGGTTGGTAAAAAGCATGTCCTGCTGTTTTCAGCGCATCGTTATACGCTGCGTGCAGGGCGTGCAGATCCGGGCGGGCGGCCAGCTTAAAGCGGTCGTAATGGTGCAGCGGCAGCTCATTTTTATCTACGGCAAAGGAGCTGAAATGATAGAACATTAATGCCTCTTTTTCATTCACCATATATTTACCGGCCTGCCGGCTCAGGGTTCTTTCATGCAGGTTCCAGGGCGCCATATTAGCGCCCCTGTTCTGCAGGATGTGCACATTTTTAAAGAACAGCGGCGCATGGTTCACGGGCAGCTGATCTACAAAAATGCCCTGCTCTGCTGCAATGTACCCTTCTTTATAGGTATGCTCCTTCCACCAGCTTACGAAGCGCTGCGCCTCTTCCCGGTTGCTTACGCCAATAAATCCCAGGTTATAAATGCCATAGTTGAGGAAAGTATGTTCTGCCGGTTTTTTACCATCAATGGGTATGGGTGTATAAATGTGCGGGGTAAGCAGAATATCTGCTGTATCCAGTGCTGTGTACAGATCCGTGAGCGGGCTATACACGCAAATATCCGGATCCAGGTATAATACCTTTTCCATCTTTTTTTCCCCGAACAGGTATTCAATAACGCGTGGTTTTACACAGGTATTCAGCTCAACAATGTTATACCGTAACGCCAGCTCCTGTATGCCGGGTTCAATGGCCGCTACAGGGATCACTTCATCTGCCAGGCTGCTATAGTCGATCTCCGGCCTTTTTTCATCACATAAAAAAATAAAAAAAGGCTCATCCGGCTGATGTTCTTTTAAGGATAAATAAAGCACTTTGGCCTGTGCCAGGTAATTGTTGGAGCATATGGTGAACGCAACCTGCATAATTAATTAAATGTATTTATCTTTATTGTTCCAAATGAATGCATGAACCTAAGTATTGACGTTGTTATACCATCTTTTCGCCTGGACGAAAAGTATATTCTGCCAATGCTCCGCCTACGAAAGCCTGCGAATGTAAATATAAAATTTTACCTGGTAGCAGATAATCCATCTCTTATTCCATCTCCTGCAATACAATCGCTGGTGGATCATAAGAACGTGTTCCTTTCGGTTAATCCGGAGAACCTGGGCTCCGGCTTAACCCGCAACAACGGGATGAATGCCGGCAATAGCGACTGGATCCTTTTCCTGGATGATGATGTGATGGTACCGGATGATCTGCTGGAAACCTATGCGCAGGCAGCGGAACAACATCCGGATGAAATTGGATTTATTGGGCTGGTAAATTTACCCAAACCGACTACCGCTTTTACGAAAGCGCTTACCGTTAGCGGGTCGCTGGATATATTTTCTATTGCCGGCAAAAAAGCTTCTTTTGCCTGGGGCGCCACTGCCAATATGATGATCAAACGCAGCGCTGCAGGCAACATTCAGTTCACGGGCAAAATACCCAAAACCGGGGGTGGTGAGGAAGTGGATTTTTTCTTAAAAATACGGGAGCGTAACCAATACCGCAATTATAAAACCTTACCACAGGCGGCGGTACAACATCCCTGGTGGAATAATGAGCAACCGAATTACCGCAAGCCCTTTTTCTATGGGATAGGTAACAGCTGGCTGGGTGATCTGAACCCGCAATATGCCTATTATGATTTTCCCAACACGCCGGAAACGCTTTTGCTTTCGCTGCTGGCAATAGTAATTACAGGCCTGCTGAAACCTATGTGGGTAGGCCCTTTGCTGGTTTTTATGGCGGGCGTTATACTTATTGAGATTATTGCCAGCCTGATACAAACCATAAAAAGGTCCGGTACCGGCAATGTGCAGATATTAATGTATGTAATTACCCTCAGGATAGTATATGAGACAGGGGTTTTGTGGGGAAAGCTTTCCCGTTTAAGGTTTGGAAAGATCGGTGAGCGGTTTCATGATAATGGCACCATAAACAAAGTATACTTCTATCGCTCTAATACCTATAAAATAGTAAAGTGGGTGTTGTACCCGCTGCTGGTTATTTATATTTTAAGATACTTCGTTTAAACTTCCGCGTAACCATTCAGGCAGCATACCAGCCGGGCGGTAAGCGTTTCGCTATAGCGGCGCTCATTCACGGTGATCTGTGATTTATTATGGTATTCATGATGCAGGTGAAAGCATACGGCGGCCAGCTTTAAACGTTTTTTATGTACGCCGGCATGTATAAGGCGTGCTGCAAACTCACAGTCTTCCGATCCCCAGCCAAAGAACAGGTTATTATACCCGTTGATAGCTATAAAATCCTCACGCCAGAAAGCCAGGTTACAGGCTTTGGTATTGTCTGAGCTGTAGGGGTTTGCTTTTACTATAAAGGATAAAGCGGGTAAGCGTAGTGCGTTAAAGCGGTTGTGGAGGCCTTTGGTAAAGAAGCCCAGCTTAGTGCTTTTGCTTTGCAGGATCTGTTTGGTGGTGGCCTCTCCTATCATGGCGCGGGCGCCCTGTACAAAATGCCCTTTTTCTGCCTGCTTCACATGATCTTCAATAAAGCGCGGATGCATTACAATGTCGCCATCAATCTCAATGATATAATCTGCTTCCGATTGTTTTACCGCTTTGTTGAGGATAATCCCTTTGCGGAAACCGCGGTCTTCATGCCAGGCATGCTTTAAGGGAATGTTCAGGATCTTACGGTATTTATTGATCAGCCGTTCTGTGTCCTCCCTTGATCCGTCGTCTGCTATCAGTATTTCATCCGGTAGATACGTTTGCTGTAACAGGCTCAGAAAAATTATTTCCAGCGCCTCCGGCCAGTTATATGTAGCAATTAAGATCCCAACTGAAAAGTTCTGTTTCACCATCCTGCTTGCGGTTTGCGTTCAATAAAGAAATTTCTAACGGTCATACGGTTTTTATAGAATAGCATTGGAATTCAAGTTTATGCTTACAATACGACGGCTGTTTTATCATCCGTCCTGATATATACAACGTACTACATTTTAATTTGTTACAGCTGAGGTTTAGTTAGCGCTGAAAGTTTGCATTTCTATCAGCTTACGGTATAACCCGTCTTTTTCCAGCAGCTGCAAATGGGTACCCTGTTCAACAATGTTGCCATTATCCAGCACAATGATCAGGTCTGCATTTTGTATAGTACTTAAGCGGTGTGCAATCACCAGCGAGGTACGGTTCTTCATCAGATTGTTCAATGCATCCTGCACCATTTTTTCAGATTCAGTATCCAGCGCAGAGGTAGCTTCATCCAGCAACATAATGGGTGGATTCGTCAACACTGCCCGGGCAATACAAATGCGCTGGCGCTGGCCTCCTGATAACTTAACGCCTTTATCACCAATATTCGTCTGGTAACCATGCTCTGTTGCAGAAATAAATTCGTGTGCGTTGGCTATTCTTGCGGCAGCCTCAACCTCCTGCATCGTGGCCCCTGGCTTACCAAAGGCTATATTGTTAAAAATGGTGTCGTTAAATAAAATTGATTCCTGGTTTACAATTCCCATCAGCGAACGCAGGGAATCTGATGTAACGGCCTGTATGTTGTGCCCGTCTATCAGAATGCTGCCGGACTGTGGCTGGATAAACCGGGGGATCAGGTCCATAAGGGTGGTTTTGCCTGCGCCGGAAGGCCCTACCAGCGCCACCGACTTCCCTTTGGGTATGGTAAGGCTCACGCTGTTCAGCACCGGGCGTTCATTATAGGCAAACGCTACTTTCTCAAACCGGATAGCTTCCTGGAACTGGCTTACAGCTTTTGCATCCGGCGCATCCTGGATCTGTGACTTCTGATCGATCAGGGCCAGCACCCGCTCCCCTGCGGCCAGGCCGGAGTGGATGTTGCTGAAGGAGGCCGAAATGGCTTTGGCCGGGCGCATGATCTGTGAAAACAGGGCAATATAGGCTATAAAGGCTGCTGCATCCAGCTCACCGGTGTTGGATAATACCAGGGAACCGCCGTACAGCACAATGCCTGCTACCATTATAATACCCAGGGTTTCAGATACCGGCGAGGCCATTTGCTGCCGCCGGGCCATCGCCCTGATAATATTGGAATAGTGCACGTTTTCCTTGTGAAAACGCTCCTTAATAAAAGGCGTTGCGTTAAATGATTTAATGATCTTGATACCTCCCAGCGCTTCTTCCAGGTAACTGATCATAGTACCATAGGATACGTGGGCTGCCGTGGCCTGCTCCTTTAACCGGGATACGATCTTGGAGATGATAAACCCGGCAATGGGTATAATAACCATAGAGGCCAGGGTAAGCTTGTAGGAGATAATGAACAGCATTACCAGGTACGTGATCAGCGTTAAGGGCTCCTTAAAGATCACCTGCAGGGTACCGGTTACGGAATACTGCACCACCTGCACATCTGATGCTATCTTGGACATAATATCCCCCTTACGCTCATTGCTGAAATACCCCAGGTGCAGGTCCATAATATTATTGAACACGGCCTTTCGCAGGTTCAGCAGGGTATGGATCCGCAGGTTTTCCATGGTACGCTCCGAAAAATACCGGAATAAATTCCCGACAAAAACGGATACTATAATGGTCAGGCACACATATTTCAACGTATTGGGCAGGCCTATTTTATTATTCAGCATGGCGGAATAATAGTTCAGCATTTTAAATACATCATAAAAATGTTCCGGTTTGGCTACTACCTGCTGGCCATTCTGGTTAAACAAGGTTGTTAGCAGCGGCGCCAGCAGTGCCAGGTTTAATGCCCCAAACAACACGGCCAGCAGCGTAAACAGGATGTACGGAATGGCATACTTTTCAATCGGTTTGGCAAAAGACAACAGCCGGAAATACGTTTTCATTATTATTATTATAAATATATATATAAAACTCCAAAATTAATAATTATTTAAAGACCCTTTTTTAAAACATGGGAGGGATCGTTCCCGGGAAGCACAGGGGAAATGTTTGGCTACAGTATGGCGCCGGCACCTTTGACCATCAAAGATGCAGGGCTATTGTAATGGGAAGTATATCAACATTGCTCTCTTAATGGATAAGATCAATAGCGCCCGGTAAAGGTTATTTGATATCTCTTTTACTGCTTTGTACCACCCGCTGTTTCCCTGTTCTGCACTAAAAATATAAACTTTCTTTATATTTCAACATACTTTATTACTTATAATTCACACATTTATAGATATATAACCTTACTAATCCAGCTTCATGACCTGTATGATCATGCGTACCATTCCGGGTACAGGCCGTCTCAGCAACAGGTAGCGGCCACACATAGCCCCTATTTCAGCTGCCAGCCGGCATTGCTTAAACGTATTAGCACCCATTAATAATCTTAAAAATTTCTTAAAACTTTGGCGGCTGAACTTAGCGGGCGGTTTTATCTCCTTCATTACCTGCTGCCGGTACTCCGGGAAAACCTCCGCCACACAGGTGGCATAACAAAGGCTGGTAGAGTAAGCGAGCCGTTTTAAGTAAACGGGGCTGGTCCTTTTGCCGGGTATGATATGTGTAACCTTCAGGGCAGGCGCTGTGCCGGCGGCCCCGCCGGAATGAATGCTGTACAGGATCATTTGCGTATCCTCCCCGCTGCTTAGCTTTTGGCCATTGCGGCCCGTGAGGGTAAAGCGGCCGGTGTTCACACCATCTATATATCCTTTAAGTATGGCGGCAGGCATACACAGGCCGGTGCCAAAGGGGTAACAGGCCTGCCACTCATGCTCCGCCGAAAACGCCGTCTTTTCTTCATGCCGCTCCTGGAAAGCAGGGCGGGCATAGGCTTCCAGCGCAGGATCTATACCGTCAATAAAATCCACCTGCACCTGCCCCGGGCCCCAGGCCGTTACCTGCGGGTATTGGGTATGCAGCTGCCGCAGGGCCAGCAGGTAAGCGCTGTCCGGCTCATTATCATCATCAAAAAAAACAATGTATTTACCCCTGGCGGCATTAATACCACCCATACGTGCATAGGACAGTCCCTGCTGTGTAACGTTCAGCAACTGCATGTTGGGCACCTGGTTCAGGTAATGCTGGATATATGGCGTACTTTGTAAAGCAGGCGTACTGTTATTATCAACTAAGATAACTTCCGTTGTGATGCCATTACGTTGCAGATCTTTTACCGCCTCCAGGCAACGTTGCAGCAGGCGCTGGTCGGGGTTATAGGTGCAGATCAGTACAGAATAATCTATAGCATAGTTATCGAACGACATACAAAACCACTTTTTTCACTATATCTTTGTTTTAGCGCGTAAAAGTAATGAATCTACCTATAGTATCCGTTATCATTCCTAATTATAACCATGCTGCGTTCCTGGAACAGCGCATCACTTCTGTGCTGCAGCAAAGCTTCCAGGACTTTGAAGTAATTATCCTGGACGACTGCTCAACCGACAACAGCCGGGATATTATAGAACGTTACCGTCAGCATCCGAAAGTTTCACAGATCATTTATAATACCACCAACAGCGGCAGCGTATTTAAACAGTGGAAGAAAGGTATTGAAGCTGCGGCAGGCCAATACATATGGCTGGCAGAAAGCGACGACTGGTGCGAGCCTACGCTGCTGCAATACCTCACAGCCGGGTTGCTGCAAAACAAACAAAATGTGCTGGCCTACTGCCAGTCATACGCCATAGATGGTACCAACAAGGTATTCTGGCAAACGCAGCACGGGTACCTGGAAGATACCATAGAGGGGCGGCAATTTATACAACAGTATATGGTAGACCGTAATGCCATTGTGAACGCCAGCATGGCCGTATGGAAAAAGGAACTGTTTACCGGCATTCAGCAGGATTACCTGGAGTATAAATTTGCCGGCGACAAGGTGTTCTGGATTAATTTATGCCGGCAGGGCAATGTGTTCATTACTGCCCGGGTGTTAAATTATTTCCGCAGCCATAGCGGCGATGTATCTACCCCGGCTTACCGCAGCGGGTTAAATTTTATAGAAGATGCCCGTATACTGCATAAGCTAAACCATGAAACGCTGATCCCTGCCAACCTATATAAAAAGGCGCTGCGCAAGCTGCACCGGCAGTTCTGGGAACAACGGGGCCGTTTTGAGCCGGCGGCGCTGGAAGCGATTGAACAGGGATTTTATCGTACACCCGGCGCCGTTATACCGGCAGCTACGCTGAAAAGGGATGCCCGCTGGAAGCTGCTGCGCGTGCAGCTTAAAAAAGTATTTTCAAAGCGGTAAAACTAAAAAGGAAACCACCACACAATATGAACATCAGAACACTGGCTGTATATCTCCCGCAATTCCACCCCTTCCCGGAAAACGACCAATGGTGGGGAAAAGGTTTTACAGAATGGACCAATACCACCAAAGCGCGGCCTTTGTTTGAAGGCCACTACCAGCCACACTTACCGGCCGACCTGGGGTTTTATGACCTGCGGCTGGAACAGGTAAGGAAGGAACAGGCAGCCCTGGCCAAACAGTATGGGATTTATGGTTTCTGTTATTACCATTACTGGTTTAACGGGACCCGCCTGATGAACGCTGCGCTGGACGGCTTTCTGCAAAGCGGGCAGCCGGACCTGCCTTTTATGTATTGCTGGGCCAATGAAAACTGGACCCGTCGCTGGGATGGCAATGATGCGGAAGTGTTGATACAACAGAACTATTCTCCGGAAGATGACCTGGAACATATCCGTTACCTGTGCAAAGAAGTATTCTCTGACCCGCGTTATATACGGGTTGATGGCAAGCCCTTTTTTGCCATTTACCGCCCTACCCTGCTGCCTGACCTGGCGCAAACCCTGCGCACCTGGCGTAATGAGGCGCAGCAGCTGGGCATTGGAGAACTATACCTGGCCTACATGCAGGGCTTTCAGATAAAGGAAGATCCCCTGACCATGGGCTTTGATGCAGCCATAGAATTTCAGCCCGACTTTTACAATATGCCCACCCCGTATATGGGCACTAAAAAAGAGCAGTGGATGGATAAGCTGGGGCTGAAACCCTCTGTTTACAAACAGCATAAGATCGTAAGCTACCCGGAATATGCACAGCGTATGATGGCGCGGGCTATGCCGCCTTACAAACAGTATCCCAGTGTTACGCCTATGTGGGATAATACAGCCCGGCGTAAAGAAAATGCTTTTGTAATGAATAACAGCAGCCCGGAGGTATATGAAGCCTGGCTGCGGAATACTATTGAGAAGTTTAAACCTTATAGCGCGGAAGAGAATTTTGTGTTCATTAATGCCTGGAATGAGTGGGCGGAGGGGAATCACCTTGAGCCTGATCAGCAGTGGGGCCACGCGTATCTGGAGGCAACCAGACGGGCGCTGGGAGGGAATTAATAATTAAGAATGAATAATTAATGACCGGAGCGAAGGGGGTGAAATAAAAAAGTAAAAGGTAAAAAGTAAAAATAATGCCGGGGAGATAGAGGCGGATGGAATGTAAATGCAAGATCATAAATGCTAAACCGGCAAAGGAGGTTGGTAGAGACCGTTTAGAGACTTTATGAACAAGATAAATGTAAAAGTTGATGCAGGCGATGGTAATGGTGATCACGCTGCATCAACTTAATTATTAATTCTTAATTGTTAATTCTTCCTGTTTGCTCCTACCACCAATACAACGCCGATTACAGCTACCAGGCCGCCGGCGTAGGTAGGCCAGCCTATCCATTTATTCTCTTTCTTGTTTACTTCTACAGGGCCAAGGTCCACCACCTTCTTTTCCGTTTGTACAGAAAAACCACGGATCAGGATCATGGCAATACCGGCAATGACGAGGATAATACCTAATGTTTTCATAACAGCTATTGTTGTTTCATAGCGTATATCAATCGCCATGCCATAAGCGGGCTTATTGGTGGAGAGCTACCTGTTTATAGCCTATTTACGTGCGGCAACAGCTGTTCCGGCCGGCTGCTTTCCATTCAAAAAACGTACTACCAGTGGCAGGGTAAGCCCCTGTCCCAGCAATGTAAACAATACTACGGCTACGGAAATAAAGATAATGGCATCCCGCTGCGGGAAAGCGCTGTCATCCTGCAAGGTAGCAGGTAAACCGATTGCAATGGCCAGCGATACAATGCCCCGCATACCGGACCAGCTGATGATCAAGCTGGTTTTTGCATCCAGCAGCGCATGTTCGGTAATACGCCCCTTCTTTTTCCTGAAGGCCTGCTCCAGGTTGATCTGCTGCAGGAACACCCTGATCATACGCAGTAACAAAGCTACAATGGTGATCAGGAAAGCGTAGCCCAGGTAAGGCAGGATCTGTGTTTTATCGATATGCTTTACCACGTATGGGTATTGCAATCCAATGATGATGAAGATGAGGCCATTGAGCAGGAAAATAATAACATCCCAAAAGTTGCGGGACTGCTTCTTTAAATGTTCGGGGAATACCTTATGACTGAAACGGGAAATGGCCAGCCCCAATATTACCACGGCTATTACGCCGGATACATGAAACTCCTCTGCCACCAGGTAGGTTATAAAAGGCATAAGCAGCATAAAGCTAATGGTTACCAGCTGGTTTTGATGCACCCTTTTAAGAATAAAGGCCAGGACCGCTCCCATAACCACGCCCGTGAGGGCGCCGCCTGCCATCATGAACACAAACTCTAAAGAAGCCTTCCAGAATACAAAAGCAGTACCGGTTACTGCAGCTACTGCAAAGCGGTAAGCTACCAGGGCAGAAGCATCGTTCACCAGGCTTTCCCCTTCCAGGATGGTATTGGTTTTATGCGAGAGGCCTAAACCTTTGGTAATGCTGATGGCCGCCACTGCATCCGTAGCAGATAAAATAGCGCCCAGCACAAAAGACAAGGGCCAGCTCATACCCGGTATTACGTAATGCGCCACCACCGCAATGCCGGAGGCAGTAATAAATACCAGCGATATGGCCAGCGTGCCAATGGTATTGATATTTGTTTTAAAGTCCTGGAAAGAGATATTAAAGGCAGCATCATACAACATGGGCGGCAGGAAAATGAGGAAGATCACGTCCGGGTTCAGCTCTATGTTAGGTAAGGTTGGTATGAAGCCAATGGCAATACCGGCGGTGATCAGTAAAATAGGATACGGCACCCGTACCTTATCTGCCAGGGCAGACAGTACGATCATAATTGCCAGGATAAATAAAACGATGCTATAATTTTCCATAAGGACCTGTAAACATTTCAATGACGCTTAAAAGTAACACAGCTTGCCCAAAACAGGAATTATAAATTGTAAAATGTAGCTTAATTTTAGTGGGATGAAAGGCGCGTTTATGTTTGAACCGGTTTTTACTTACCTGGAAAAATTTCATACTATTCCTGCCGCTGACCGGGAGGTCATTAGCCGGCATATTCATACCCGCCATGTACAGGAGGGCGAGCTGTTATTACAGGAGGGTAAGCTGGCCAGGGAAATGTTCTTTGTTTGCCAGGGCATCCTGAAGATAGTATCTGTTAATGGCAAAGGCAATGAGGTAACGCAGTTCTTTGTAAAGGAAGATCATTTTTGTACGATCCTCAACAGCTTTAATAACCAGGTACCGGCGCATGAAAGCATTAAAGCCGCCTGTGATACCGACCTTATTGTATTTTCCAGGGAGCAGCTGTGGCTGCTCTATACAAAGCTCCCTTACTTTCAATCCCTCATTAATCATATTACCCAGCAAACGCTGCTGGCCAAGATCCAGGTACGCAATTCCTACATGGGCGAGGATGCGGCTACCCGCTACCAGCAGTTCCTGCAGCAGCAGCCGGATATAGCGCTGCGCGTACCTTTGAGCGATGTTGCTTCTTACCTGGGTATTACGCAGCAGTCGCTGAGCCGGATCCGGAAACAGCATAAGTAGAATTACGAATTATTCAATTACGACCCGCAAAGCGGTGCATGAATACCATTGAAAGTATTATGATTATGAATAATTACGAATTGAATGCAGCGGAGGAAGCCATTATGTTTAGGTTATGGGGGAATAAAAAAGGGCTGTAGCAGATGTGCAACAGCCCCGTGAATTATAATGGGTTAGTAAGAAGACTAGATATTACGGTACTCCCGCGGCAATAAACCGGTTAAGGATTTAAAGGTACGGGTAAAATGGCTTTGATCCGCAAAATGGCAGGTATAAGCTATTTCCGTCAGAGAATTTTCTCCGGCGCGGATCATGGGCATTGACTTTGCAACGCGCAGCTTACGCATATACGCTCCAAAGGTACAGCCAAAGTATTGTGAAAAATGTTTTGAAATGGTGATAGGGTGAACGCCTGTAGCTTCGGCAAGGTCTGTTAAGGTCAGCGGCTCATCCCAGCAATCCTGCATCAGCTCCCGGATAATGCTTACCCACTTGGGGGTAATGCTTTTTTCTGTTGCGCTCTCCTGCAATAATTCCAGCAACAGCATTACTATTGTTGATGCGGCCACCGTATCATCTGCAAGCAGCTCTTTATAGATCTTCAGCATAGTGAAGGGGGCATGCTGCCGGCTGACAGCCTTATGCAATGCTGTTTCTGTAAGCTGGTATTGTTTCAGGAAAGTATCCGCTATTTCAAGG
>NZ_DATCRF010000145.1:0-2370 GCF_036569125.1 Chitinophaga sp.
CATGTAACCTTCATCTATTTGCAGTTTTTCTTTTATGGTTCTTGCGGTGATCCCTTCCTGTTCATTCACCTCATAAATAATCCTCGCTTCTGTAAGCGAATAGTCGCTTTCCAGGATGTGGTTATTAACAACACCCAGCACCGTTGTATAAAACCGGTTAAAATCGCGCAGGGTATTTACCAGCTCTTTTTTCATGAAACAAAGATAAAGTATAGTACTTGCCAAAAGCAAGTATTTCATAAATTTTTAGGAGCTTGATAAAATGGGATGGATATTTATGGGAACATAAAAATAAACCCGCGTAATACCAGGTATTACGCGGGTTTTATAAAAAGTATGAAAATAAAGCCTACATCATTTCATTAACCCCATCACCTTTTCCATATCCCGGTCCCTTTTTTCCACCACATCCAGCGGATCCTTAAAGGTTTCATTATACCCGTCGCCTGCATACAGGTCAGCGCCATGGCTGATAATATCAGCCACCGGCACATCATTCATCGTCAATAGCTCATCGCCGGTATTTAATGCAGGTGTTTTATGTGTGGTGATCCAGGCGCGGTGCTGCCGTACCAATACTTCAAAAGGCAGGCGGGGCTCATTTACTCCTTTAAACCCGGCGGAATGCCTTAGCTGTGTATGCCCGCAGCGCAGCCGGCTCAGTAAAGGATACACCCGGCTCATAAAATCGGTTTCAGAAAGCGGCGCATTAATGGATGCCAGTGTTGCATCATACACCTGCTGCAAGCTATCTGCCGGTGTGTAAATGCCGTAGGCAGGGTGCATTTCTTTAATAGCCGACCAAAGTATAAAAAGGTCATCCCGCATACTTTTTACAGCCAGCTGCGGCGCGTCGCCACCGGCATTACCCTCCTTTGCTTTTTGGGCGGCTGTTGGTGCGCAGCTGTTTGCTGAAACCACGGTTATTATATAAAGTATAATGCTGAAGATCCGGGCAGTTCCTTTGTTCATGGGTATCGGGTTAAGGTATATCCATCTAAAATAGGCCATAACTGTATAAAACAAAAACCCTTTATTGCCCCACGCCTACCTTAAAATAGTATTAAAATAGGGCCGGGAAACCCGCGCCAGGCAATTATCTTATTTTGGGATCGTTAATTTTTGGCCGCCGGTGGTTATTTGGCCTGATATTAGGTTGCTAAATAACACTCCGGCCTTCAGGACCATTCATTAAAAACAGGGACCAGCATATGCCAGCATTAAAACCATATCGCAAGCTCACAGTAATAGCCGCTTGTACGCTGCTCACTTTTGCCGCACAGGCGCAAAACGCTAAAAATGGCAGCAGCAATTCGCCAAAGCTTTTCCAGGTTACCACTGCAGAAACGCTGCCGGGTGACGCCGTACTGGTACGGGGCGAAGACCTGGACAAGGTTACACAGGTACAGGTGGCCCGCCTGACCGATGATAATGTGGACAATACTTCGCCGGGTTATATGCCCCTTCCCCGGGAAGATGATGCGCTGGACCATGGCGGTACCGACCGCAGGGCAAAAGACGCAGCTGAAAATAAATACCAGCCGGCAGATAAGCTGCTGCAAAACAGCCAATCCCTCAAATTCGTAATACCGGCCACCTGGAAAGAGGGTGTATACAGCGTAAGGCTTACCGACAATAGTAACCAGGCCACGGATTTTTATGTGAATGTACCCCAGGTGAAATGGGTGATCAGCGAAGAAGGCCTGAATGTAACTGCCGGCAGCTACTTACGTATACAGGGCAAAAACCTGCAAAGAAAAGGCCTTAGCGGGCAGGTAGTATTGATCTCCAAAGAAAACAAGCAGGTAATAAGAGCTAAGGTGGCCAACGCTTTTGACGATTTTTCCGTGAGCGTGAACATTCCCGGCAACATAAGTCCCGGTACTTACCATTTATATTACCATAACGGCCAGGGAGGTAAAACCGCGTGGAGCGAGCCTTTACAGGTAAATGTAGTGAACCCCTCCCCCAATAAGTGGGATAAAAAAACCTTTAACGTAAAAGACTATGGCGCAAAAGGCGATGGCGTGAATGATGAAACCAGTGCCTTCCAGTCAGCCCTGGCTGCAGCCAAGCAGCAAGGCGGCGGCACTGTGTATGTGCCGCACGGGCGGTATATGATAACCGCTGAATTACAGCTGCCCCCCTTCACCATGCTGAAAGGCGAATCCGTTGCTGTAACACAGCTGTTCTGGAACTCACTGGGCTGGGACTATGGCAAATTACCCAATAGCCTGATCAGCGGCACCCATGACTTTGCGGTAAAAGACCTGAATATATGGGCCACCAGGGCCTGGGGCATTATTATGCAGAACGGCCCTATGGAGGAAATGGGCAATGTGCTGCTGGAAAACCTGGTAGTACGGCAAA
>NZ_DATCRF010000146.1:0-4892 GCF_036569125.1 Chitinophaga sp.
TTGTAGGGCGGTTCCATAAAAGTATATACAAAGCCTCCTGTATTTTGCGGATAAAGCGACTGAAACTCTGCTGCGATCTTATTAATGTTTATTTTATTTGCAGGTATCTCTTGCTGGTCGTAGTAAAAATAGGAGTTAAGCGTTTCGTTGCCCAATTGCCCCCTGATAAAAGGTTTCCTGTTGGCCAGGTCAAAATGAAGGCCCAGAAAATCCCTTACATCTATTTTTTGTCCGCTTGGATCCAGTTTGGTAAAGTCGGTTTGCGCTATGCTGGAATTTGATCTTTTGTTCGGGGGCAAGACCTTGTTAATATGAAAATTGCACTCGTAATTCTCTTTTTCTAATGTTTGCCGGGCTGTAACCAGGTGTGCGGTATATTCATCCGGCATTTCCCCTAAATAGTTTTCGGATATTTCAAATACGGACATTCGTACCACTCCGCCTTTTGTATCGTAATCTGTTAACCTATCCGTTATTTCCTGGTCGTTTATTGTTTTGATGTTTACCATTACAACACTTTTTTCAGAACCGTTACATTCGTTAACCCATATTCCGCCAAACGCTGATTCAGGTTCGATAAAATATAATCCTGCTCTACCGGGAATTTTTCTGCAAGGTGTTTATAGTGCGGCAACAGGCGTTTATCTTTTACTCCGGAAAGGGCCTGCAGCGCTGTATGGATAACGCGATTTGAAGGATCGTTCAGGCCTTTTATAAAAGTATCTATAAACTGCTGCCGGTTGTTTAGCTTACCCAATGTATAGAATGCAGTCACCCTGATATCTTCATCCTCTTTTTCTGTGAAAGGAATGATAAGCGGCCCGTAATTGCCTTTGGTTTCCGTGAGCAGATAAGTACAAAACCGGAATGTTTCACCATCTTCGATCCTGCTGATGTTTGCCTCTATAACCGGCGCCCATTCCCTGCTCTTATCTTTTGCGTACCAGTAAACGAACTGGAACACTGATAACAGATCCGTTCTAACTAATTCAGTTAAATAAGGTTTTGCCGTTTCGTAATTGAATTTACACAGGATCTGAAGCAATTGAGCGTTGATCCCTCGCGTATGCTGAAAGACCTGCTGCTCGATATTTTCAACAATTTCTTTCTGGAGGGCATGCTTATTCAAAATTCCATTTAAACAATCTGCTTTTTGATCCTCATCCTTTGCTGACAGGAATAGTTTTAACAGCTGATCATCAGAACCACCCATCGAATAGCCAAACCAGCTGGGCCCGCGCTGCATCAGCTGGCCGGAGATCACCTCATCCAGCCACCGCTCATACCAGTCTAAAAAATTGCTTTCAAATGCAAAACGGGGCTTTTGTGCATCTATGTCTAAATTCACCACCCTGCCTGTGTATGTGCCATTGAGCACTATACCATGTAAATAGCTACAGCCCTGTGAGCCAATGGGAAGAATACCGCCAAAGATCCTGCCTCTTTCATTTCCATAATCTTCATCGGAAAGGTTATCGTTTAGTTTTTGTGTCAATGATGCCCAATAATCATCCGGCATTTTAGGATAAATAATACAGTCGTTCTTAAGATCTCTTTCTACAGTATCGTGGATCAATTCATCTACACTTTCTCCAAGCGGATAAATGCCGTAAAAGGGTCCTGCTGCGGAATTGGCATATGCGTTCCCACCATTTCCAACCTGTAATAAAAAGGCTTTGTAACAGCCGGGAAGCTCTATGGAGTATTGCTGTTCAAATTGGGTTACTTCCTCTACCGTTGCGGGTTTGTTTAATGTATACTTATGGCTGTCTGCGCCAAATACTTTTAGTTTTGTGTCCGCTTTTTTTGCAGCCTGCAGTTTCTGTTTTATTCTTTGTACCTGTTCGTTATATGCTGTCATAGATACTCATCCCCGGGTTGAACATGGTAAATATACAGAATATGTTTTTTATCCTACACCGTTTTCCCCTCCTTCCCAAACTCCTTGCGGATACCATTCACTACATCCTTATGCAAAATGGTAGTGCTGTTACGTTTCAACGCCATCAGGCAGCTGTAACGGCTCACATTAATGATAGCGCCACCGGCCAGCTCGTGCTTTTTGGCAATTTCTTCCAGGTTCAGCTTTTCTTCCAGCTGCACGTTGGATGGGAATGCCTGCTGCCATAAACGGTAACGCTGTTCAGCGCCGGGCATAGCGAAGTAGATCATGGATTGAAAACGGCGGCCAAAAGCTTCGTCGATATTGGCTTTGAGGTTGGTGGCCAGCACAATCATGCCGGGAAAATCTTCTATGCGCTGCAACAGGTAAGCTACTTCCTGATTGGCATAACGGTCGTTGGAGGAGGAGGTTTGCGTGCGCTTGCCGAACAATGCATCTGCTTCATCAAAGAACAGTATCCAGTTCTGGTTGGCAGCGCGGTCAAATACCTGGGCCAGGTTCTTTTCGGTTTCGCCAATGAACTTGGATACGATCATAGACAAATCTATGCGGTACACATCCATGCTAAAGGTTTTGCCCAGCAGGCAGGCGGTCATGGATTTACCGGTGCCCGGCGGGCCGTAGAACAGGCTGCGGTAGCCGGGTTTTATCTTGCGGCTCATGCCCCAGTCGTTCATGAGGGTGTTGCCGTGCTCTATCCAGGCGCGGATCTCCTCTACTTCTTCCATGGTATGATCTTCCAGCACCAGGTCGCTCCATTCCAGGCCGGTCTCAATTCGTTTAGCCGGGAAGTTTATACTGTAGTCCGGCTTATGGGCAGTACCTAATGTAAAGTAGCTGAGGTATTCCGGGTACAGGCTAAGGGTGCCGCTGAGCAAGGGCTCCTCTGCATTGGAGGGCACCAGCTTTAAGATGGAATGTTTGGCAAAAAAATGATCCGGGCCAAACAGCTCAATCAGGCGGAAGCGTTGTTCCAGGCTGCTGGCGGCGGCCAGGAAAGCGGCTGTTTCGCCGGTGGGTAAAAAGCCGCCGTGGTGCTGCCCTTTGATGCCGCCAAACTCCGTAAAGCCACGGTCGTAGGTAGCATTTTTGGTAAAGAACACATCCAGCAGCTGCGGGCATATATGCGGTATAAGCGCCAGCAGCAGCACCAGGCGTTCTGTTGCATTCATATTGTAATGCTGCACAATCTGCGCATATACGGCGCCGTTACCCTTTAGCTGCGGCGGCGGCAGCTGGTCCGGCAAAGTGGCGCTGCCATCTTCTGCAAAATATTTCTTCATGCGCAGGTCCACCACCTGCTGAAACCAGGCCATTTCCTGGTGCAGGATCGCTGCATTCTCATGGATCATGTGTACACCCATTCTGTATATAATACTTTATCCATCCAGGGGGTTTTGATGGTGCCAATACCCCAGGGAAGCGTTTGCATAATTACGTCGTATCCGCGTTGCTCTACCCGCAGGAACCAGGCTTCCTCTGTTTCCCGGAGCGCGCCTTCGCGCTGCAGGAAAGATCCCTGGAAACCTTCTACGGAAGAATTCTTCATCTTCTCCCATTGCTGGATCACTGCTTTCAACATCTGCATCGACAGCTCTTTTTCTTCTCCGGTAAGCGTGATCTCCAGGGGTACCGGCGCTGCCAGCGGTAAGTTACATAATACCTTGTTTAAAGCCAATGCATGTTCCGGGTGCTCTTCCAACCCATCTACCGTGAATTGTAAAAAGTGAATGGCGCGGTGCTGCATTTCCTCACTGATAAACTGTCCTTTTTCCAGCCAGCCTAAACGCTGAAAAGCAAATGATAAAAAAGGATGCAGCAATACCAGGCCGGCATTGCCAACATAAATAGTTTCCATTTCCGGTGGTTTAACCTGTTCCAATTCGCGTTTATTAAATGGCTGTTCCGGCGGCTGTTTGCTGATGGCTGCCGGCTTTTGCGTGGTTTGCAGCAGCTGCCTGTCTTTTTCGTAGAGCTGTTGCCGTACCTGTTCCATATGCGCATGGGTGTGCACATACTGTGCGGCCTGCTGCTGCAGGGCGGGCAATATGTTACGCAGGTGCACATATGCGGTGATATTGATGGCGCCCTTACTTACAGCCAGTCTTCCGATAAAACTTTCTGCTGCGGATATGCCGGAGCCGGTAATAAAGTGCAGGAAACGTTGCGCATACTCCGCGGCATGGTGCACCGTAAAATGGCCGGCCAGCAATTGCATGTGGAACTGGCGGAACAGCAGGCGGATCTTTTCCCGCTCCTGGCTTTCGGTGATAATAATATCAAACAGCTGCTGCAGCTCCTTTAAAGCTGCACCGGGCGGGTGCCCCCAGCCAATGTGAATGTCCTGCATCATTTCCAGGAAAGTGGCATCGTCCAGCTGCTGAGCGGCCTGCTCTATTAATACGGGATGCTGAAATACTTTCTGGTAAAAGGATAAACGCTCCTGCCGGTGCTGGTTCCTGTAAAACTGTACGGCTTCACGGAAACCGCCAATGGGTTTGTGAATGGTTTGCTGTAACAGCAACAGGCTATCCTGCACGGCATAAATTTCCAGGTTTTGCCTTACCTGTGATTCGTAGATGCCTGCGGGCGGGGTAAACAGGTGGTAAATAGTTACGCGGGCCACCGGCTGTACGCCTGCTGCATTTAAAAGCTGAGTAAGCAATGCAGGCTTTTCGCGGTATAATAAAATCACGGCCTGTTTCAGCAGCTCATTGCTGATGGCGCTGCTGATGGTTCCCAGGTAACCCGGTAATTTTTGATGCTGTAAAAAATGGCTTAACAGCTCAATGGCCTGCTGCAGCCAGTGCTGCTGCTCTGTGGCGCTGCCAATAGTATCGTACTGGCGGAAACGGTGTAACAGGCGGGATACCGCGGCCGGCATGCTAATACGCGGCAAAGCCTCTGTAGTGGCGGCAACACGCAGTTCCGGCACTTCCTGCCACAAGCCATCCTGTATAACCATGGTGCCGGCGGCCGGCGGTGTAAT